>CAMOGP010000067.1 GCA_946614175.1 uncultured Prevotella sp.
GAAGAAAAAATAAAGACCGATGTCCATAAAGGATATCGGTCTTTTCTATACGTTGATCGTTCAATATTTGAACTTAGTAGCTGCGGGCAATGATAACGCGGGCCTTGGAGGGCTTGCCGCTCACCATATCTACACCAGGTGTCTGTTCCACGCCGAAGGGCACGCAACGGATAGTTGCTTGTGTCTCTTCCTTGATCTTGGCCTCGGTTTCGGCAGTACCGTCCCAGTGGCAGAGGAAGAAACCACCATCCTTGATGCGCTCCTTGAACTCCTCGTAGTTATCGCACTCGTAGATATGCGCATCACGATAGGCCTTGGCCTTCTCGAAGATGTTCTTCTGGATATCCTCCAACAGCTGTTCAACATATTCTGCGATACCCTCAATAGAGCGTGTCTCTTTCTCCAGTGTGTCACGACGCATCACCTCAATGGTGCCGTTCTCAAGGTCGCGAGCACCTAGAACCAGACGTACGGGGACACCCTTCAATTCGTAATCGGCAAACTTGAAGCCAGGACGCTTGTTGTCTGAGTCATCAAACTTCACTGTGATACCTGCCTTGCGGAGTTTCTCGATGATAGGCTGAACCTCCTTGTTGACCAGTTCCATCTGTTCGGGTTTGGTGGCAATTGGGATAATCACTACCTGAATAGGAGCCAGACGTGGAGGCAGCACCAGACCATTATCGTCAGAGTGGGTCATGATGAGTGCACCAATCAGACGGGTAGATACACCCCATGATGTTGCCCATACATATTCAGGCTTGTTCTCCTTGTTAAGATATGTAACCTCGAAAGCCTTGGCGAAGTTCTGACCCAGGAAATGAGAGGTACCGCTCTGCAGTGCCTTACCATCCTGCATCATGGCCTCGATGGTATAGGTATCCAGTGCACCGGCAAAACGCTCGGTCTCGCTCTTAACTCCCTGTACAACTGGTACTGCCATCCATTCCTCAGCGAATTTCGCATAGACCTTCAGCATCTTCTGTGCCTCCTGCTCTGCCTCTTCGCGTGTAGCATGAGCGGTGTGACCTTCCTGCCACAGGAACTCACTGGTGCGGAGGAAAGGACGTGTGCGCATCTCCCAGCGCATCACGTTACACCACTGGTTGCACATCAGGGGCAGATCGCGCCAAGAGTGAATCCAGTTCTTATAGGTGTTCCAGATAATTGTTTCTGATGTTGGACGAACAATCAGTTCCTCTTCGAGTTTTGCAGAGGGGTCAACCTCAACACCACTCTTGTCTTCCTTGGCACGCAGACGGTAGTGTGTCACCACGGCGCATTCCTTGGCGAAGCCTTCTACGTGCTCGGCCTCACGGCTGAGAAATGACTTTGGTATCAGCAGGGGGAAATAAGCGTTTTGAGCGCCAGTCTCCTTGAACATACGGTCAAGTTCGTGCTGCATCTTCTCCCAGATGGCATAACCATAAGGCTTGATAACCATACAGCCACGTACAGCCGACTGCTCAGCAAGGTCGGCCTTGACAACAAGGTCGTTGAACCACTGGCTGTAATTATCGGCTCTTTTTGTTAAATCTTTTAATTCTTTTGCCATGTTTTGTTCAATTATTTTAAAAATTTTGTGCAAAGGTACAAAATAATTGAGAATTGTAGATTGCGAATTGAGTTTTTTTTCTAACTTTGCACGTTGAAAAGAGCATGTTTAACATTTTTATAAATATAAAAACGAAAACGTCATGAAGAAAATGAAGACAATCATCCTGACACTTTGTGCAGGAATCGTAATGGCTGGTTGTAGTAATCTGGCCAAGGGAACAACAATTGGTGCTGCCGGTGGCGCTGTGCTCGGTGCTATTGTAGGTAAGGTAGCTGGTAATACAGCAGTAGGTGCTGCTATTGGTACTGCTGTTGGTGCTGGTACTGGTGCTCTGATTGGTAAGCACATGGATAAGGTGAAGGCTGAGGCTGAGGCTGTGAAGAACGCTCAGGTTGAGACCGTTACTGATGCCAATGGCCTGCAGGGTGTGAAGGTTACTTTTGATAGCGGTATCCTCTTCGCTACCAACTCATCTACATTGAACGCTTCTTCTCAGAACACCATCAAGCAGATTGCTGATGTGCTGAAGAACAACAGCGATGTAGACGTAGCTATCTTTGGTCACACAGACAGCACAGGTACCGATGCTATCAACAATCCTCTTTCAGAGAAGCGTGCAAAGGCTGTTGAGAGCCAGCTGAAGAAACTTGGTGTTTCTAACATCAAGCGTGTAGAGGGTCAGGGCTCAAAGAATCCTATTGCTGATAACTCTACAGCAGAGGGCAAGAAGCAGAACCGTCGCGTCGAAGTATATATGTATGCTTCTGAGGCTATGGTCAAGGCTGCTGAGGCTGGTACATTGAAGTAAACGGCAATTGAGAATTGATAATTGACAATTAACAATTGAAAGCAATTCTTCAACGCATTAGAAAAATAGCCCAATGGGGCTTAGCACTATTCTTCGGCACTACCATCCTTTCTGTGGTAGTGCTGAAGTTTTTACCAGTCTATTACACCCCGCTGATGTTTATCCGTCTCTTCCAGTTGAACGAGGTGAAGTTATGTCATACGTGGGTGACACTCGACGAAATGTCGCCATCTATGCCACTTGCTGTGATGGCTAGTGAGGATGCCAAATTCCCCGACCACTGGGGGTTCGACTTCGATGCTATCCAAAATGCCGCCAAGCGTAATAAAGAGCATCCTGAGAAAAACCGATTGGGGGCGTCGACGATTAGTCAGCAGACGGCGAAAAACGTGTTTCTGTGGCCTGGTCGCTCATGGGTTCGCAAGGGACTCGAGGCTTACTTTACCGTCTTGATAGAGGTGTTCTGGTCAAAGGAGCGTATCATGGAAGTCTATCTCAATTCTATCGAGATGGGGCCTGGTATCTATGGTGTACAGGCTGTGGCTGAGGAGCATTTTGGTTGTGATGCCAAAGACCTGACGCCTAATCAATGTGCTCTTATTGCTGCTACGCTACCCAATCCGCGCCGGTTTAGCAGTAAGGCTCCTAGTCGCTATATGAAAAAACGTCAGAGGCAGATACGAGCCAATATGCGCTACGTAAAACCTTTGGAAAAATAAAGACTCTTTTTCTTTGTCATTTGGGAAAAGTTTATTAACTTTGCCCCTCAGATGAATTATTAACTTATAAAGACATAAAATGGAAAACAACGCTCAACTCATTGCCCAGTGCGAGGCACGGGCAAAGGTGTGGCTCTCTCCTGCTTTCGATGAGGAGACCCGCAAGGAAGTTCAGGCTATGCTAGATGCAGAGGATAAAACAGCGCTTATTGACGCTTTCTATCAGAATCTGGAATTTGGTACGGGCGGTTTGCGTGGCATCATGGGTGCTGGCACCAATCGTATGAATAAGTATATTGTAGGTATGGCTACTCAGGGATTTGCCAATTATATCAACAAGGCTTTCCCCAATATGCAGCCTGCTGTGGTCGTAGGTCATGATTGCCGTAACAATGGCCGTATGTTTGCTGAGACAGTTGCAGATATCTTCTCTGCCAATGGCATCAAGGTCTATCTGTTTGAGAGCCTGCGTCCTACACCAGAGATTTCTTTTGCTATCCGTCAGCTGAAATGTCAGGCTGGTGTCAATGTCACCGCTTCTCATAATCCTCGCGAGTATAATGGCTATAAGGCCTACTGGGATGATGGTGCTCAGGTGCTGGCTCCTCATGACAAGGGTATCATTGACGAGGTGAATAAGGTGAAGATTGAGGATGTGAAGTTCCAGGGCAACAAAGACCTGATCATTCCTATTGGTGGTGAGATGGACTGGGACTATATTGCAGCCGTAAAAGAGGCTATGGTTGATCAGGATGTTATTCTGCGCCAGAAAGACCTCAACATCGTTTATTCTCCAATGCATGGTACTGGTCGTGTGATTGTTCCTATGGCTCTGCGTTCTTGGGGCTTCCAGAATATTCATGTAGTACCCGAGCAGATGGTTATCGATGGTAACTTCCCAACAGTTGTTTCTCCTAACCCTGAGAATGCCGAGGCTATGACACTGGGCATGAAGTTGGGTACGAAGCTCGATGCAGACCTGGTGATTGCCTCTGACCCCGATGCCGACCGTCTGGCTATCGTTTGCCGCAATGCTAAGGGTGAGTGGGAAATCTTGAATGGTAACCAGACCTGTATGATGTTCTGCTGGTATATCATTGCCAATAAGAAGAAACTTGGTCAGTTGAAGGGTAACGAGTTCCTCGTGAAGACGATTGTTACCACCGAGGTGATAGCAGAGATCGCTAAGAAGAATGGCGTAGAACTGATGGACTGCTACACTGGCTTCAAATGGATTGCTAACGAGATACGTGTCAATGAAGGCAAGAAGAAGTATATCGGTGGCGGTGAGGAAAGCTTTGGCTTCCTGCCATTTGATAAGGTGCGCGATAAGGATTCTCCCGCTTCTATCTGCCTGATCTGTGAGATTGCTTCATGGGCTCGCGATAATGGTATGACGCTCTATGACCTGCTCATGAATATCTATAAGGAGTATGGCTTCTCTAAGGAGTACACCATCAACGTGGTTCGTCCAGGTAAGACTGGTGCCGATGAGATTAAGCAGATGATGACCGACTTCCGTAATAATCCTCCTCAGACATTGGGTGGCTCAAAGGTTGTCTTGGTGAAAGACTACAAGACCCTTGAGGCTAAGGATGCACAGGGCAATGTTACCAAGTTGGATATGCCTGACACCTCTAATGTTCTGCAGTGGTTCTGCGAGGATGGCACAAAGGTTTCTGTTCGTCCTTCCGGTACCGAACCAAAGATAAAGTTCTACACTGAGGTTAAGGATGCAAGCTTCTCTGGTGCAGCAGATTATGAGCGTTGCTCAAAGGCTGCTGAAGCTAAGATTGAACTCCTGAAGAAAGATTTGAAACTCTAATATTCTTATGGGCTCCCGAAGTAATTCGAGAGCCCTTCTTCTCTTTGCAGAAATGATTAAGAAAACATATCTCGTTGCGTTTTATACATTTTGCCTTTCCTCTGTAGCCTGTGCCCAGTCGGTATGGAACGCCCGCTACCAGAACTATATTAACCAGTATAAGGATTGTGCTATTGAGCAGATGCTGAAATGGAGAATACCTGCCAGCATCACCTTGGCTCAGGGATTGCTGGAGAGTGGTGCTGGTGAGAGTGAGTTGGCACGTAGGGCCAACAATCATTTTGGTATCAAGTGTCACGGGTGGACAGGTCGTACTATCTATAAGGATGATGACGCGCGCAACGAGTGTTTCCGTTCCTATAATTCTGCTTTCGAGTCATATGAAGACCACTCGCGTTTTCTGGCCTCTGGTCAGCGCTATCGTGGACTCTTCGGTTTGAAGTTGACCGACTATAAAGGATGGGCCCGTGGGTTAAAAGCTGCCGGTTATGCAACAAATCCTAAGTATGCTGACCGTCTGATAGATATCATCCAGTTGTATCATCTGTATGAGTATGATAAGGCCCGTTCATACGACAAGACGTTGGAGGCTCATACGAAGGACCACACGCCTAATGGTCAGCCTCTTCATCCCATGGGAAAGTACAACAAGAATTACTTTATCTATGCACGCAGAGGAGATACGTTCCGTTCTATTGGCGAAGAGATAGGTGTCTCATACAAGAAGATAGCCCGCTACAATGAGCGCGACCGCGATGATCGCTTGCAGGAAGGTGAAGTTATCTGGCTGAAGAAGAAACAGAAGCGTGCTCCAAAGGAATACAAAAACAGACTACATTATATCCGTGAGGGTGAATCGATGTATTCTATCGCACAGAAATATGGCATCCGTTTGGAGTCGTTGTATAAGATGAATCACTTGAGTCCCGATTATCAAATCAGGGTAGGGGATGCTTTAAAGTTGAGGTAAGAGGTTTTGCACATAAGGACGTTCCCAGTCGCGTTGGTGATGCTGTACGCCGTCAAACTCTAAGACGTCAATATCTATACGTACAATACCCTGTTCGCGCTCTTCAGGAGTGCGTCCGTGTTGAATCTCTATCTCTTTGATAGTTTTTATCAAAGTCTCAAAATCCAGTTCGGTCTGTGCTTTGACCAGTTGATTCAGATAAAGATCCGTTCGTTTACTGGCTATCGGTTCTGTCCAGATAGCATCCGTGTAATGTGGTGAAAAGAGTATCTGCCCGAGGCTTTTTTGTGCTTCGGGCAGATTCTTTTCTGCTTGATAGTTGGCACCGAGTGAAAGAATTACTTGATGCATCACCGTAAGTTCTTATCGTTTATTGATTCTTGTCTTGATCTTATCCACATAAGCATCAATCACTGCCACTGCCACGATGTTAACCACGTCGCGAACAGAAGCTCCGAAGTCGATGAAGTGGATAGGCTTGTTCAATCCCATCTGAATCGGGCCAATGATTTCCACGTCGGCATCCAGCATCTGCAGCATCTTGTAACTTGAGCGTGCAGAGGTGAGGTTAGGAAATACCAGTGTGTTCACGTCCTTACCCTTCAAACGAGTGAATGGATACTGCTCGTCGCGCAGCTCCTTGTTGAGTGCAAAACTAATTTGCATCTCACCATCGATAGCCAGGTCGGGATAATCCTTCTGCATCTGTTCTACAGCAGCACGCACTTTCTTGGCACCGTCGCTCTGGGAAGAACCGAAGTTAGAGTGGGAAATCATAGAGATGACAGGTTTCTCGTTGAAGAAGCGTACAGCCGTTGCTGACAGTTTTGCGATATCCACCAGCGCATCTGTATCAGGATTCTCGTTCACCAGTGTGTCGCCCACATATAGCGTACCCTTGGGAGAATTGATGATATGCATTGTACCGAAATGCTTGTATTCCGGACGAATACCAATCACCTCGTTCACCACCTTGATTGTGTTGGAGTATTTTGTGTACAGACCTGTGATGAAAGCATCCGCATCACCTGTCTCTACCATCATCATACCAAAATAGTTACGCTCAAACATCTTATCGTTGGCTTCTTGGAAAGTGTATCCGTCACGTTGACGCTTCTTGGTCAGCACGCGGGCATAGCGTTCGCGGCGCTCTTGCTCGTTGGGATGACGCAGGTTCACAATCTCGATGCCCTCCAGATTCAGGTCCAGCTCCTTGGCCATCTTCTCAATCACCTCGTCGTTACCCAGCAGGATTGGCTGACATATACCCTCGCTCTTGGCCTGAACGGCAGCCTTCAGCATGGTGGGGTGTACAGCCTCAGCAAAGACCACGCGCTGGGGATGAGCAGCAGCGGTAGCATAGAGCTTCTGGGTGAGTTTGGTCTCCTGTCCGAGGAGTACTGACAATGAAGCCTTGTACTGTCTCCAGTTCTCAATCTTCTTACGGGCCACGCCACTCTTGATAGCAGCCTTTGCCACAGCGGCACTTACCTCAGAGATAAGACGTGGGTCAACGGGTTTCGGGATAAAGTAGTCGCGTCCAAACTTCAGGTTGTTTACCTTATATACATCGTTCACTACGTCGGGCACTGGTTTCTTGGCCAGGTCGGCAATGGCGTAAACAGCAGCCATCTTCATCTCCTCATTGATAGCTGTAGCATGTACGTCGAGCGCACCACGGAAGATATAGGGGAAACCGATAACATTATTAATCTGGTTGGGATAGTCCGTACGTCCTGTTGACATCAGTACGTCGGGACGTGCAGCCATAGCATCCTCATAAGAAATCTCGGGCACAGGGTTAGCCAGTGCGAAAATCACGGGGTCTTTCGCCATAGAGCGAACCATATCCTGTGAGAGCACATTACCCTTTGAAAGACCTACGAATACGTCGGCATCTTTCACGGCCTCGGCCAGTGTGTGGATGTCTGTACGAGTAGTAGCGAAGAATTTCTTCTGCTCGTTCAGGTCTGTACGACTGGTGCTAATCACACCTTTTGAGTCGAGCATTACGATGTTCTCTTTCTGAGCACCCAGTGCCATGTAGAGTTTTGTGCAAGAGATGGCTGCTGCGCCAGCGCCATTAACTACGATACGCACCTTTTTGATGTCCTTCTTGGCAACCTCCAGCGCGTTCTTCAAACCTGCGGCACTGATGATAGCCGTGCCGTGCTGGTCATCATGCATCACGGGGATGTCGAGGGTCTTCTTCAGACGTTCCTCAATGTAGAAACACTCAGGAGCCTTGATATCTTCCAAGTTGATACCACCAAAAGTAGGAGCGATACGCTCTACTGCCTCACAGAATTTCTCAGGGTCTTTCTCGTTGACTTCGATATCAAACACGTCAATACCACCGTAAATCTTGAATAGCAGTCCCTTGCCTTCCATCACGGGCTTACCGCTGAGGGCGCCAATGTCACCTAGTCCTAAAACGGCGGTACCATTTGAGATAACAGCAACCAAATTGCCTTTGTCGGTGTACTTGTAAGCTTCGTCTGGGTTATCCTGAATTTCCAGACAGGGATAAGCTACTCCAGGGGAATAAGCCAAGCTTAGATCTGTTTGTGTTCTGTAAGCCTTTGTGGGCTTTACTTCAATTTTTCCAGGACGGCCACTTTGATGATATTCCAGGGCAGCCTCTTTAGAAATCTTTACCATACGTGTTATAGAAAATTGAGTCAAATTAAAAATGGTATGCAAAAGTACAAAAAAACGGTGAAAAATACAAGCGTTTTTTAATCTTTTTAGTAACTTTGCAGCGTAAAACTAATACTTATGCAAGAATTAAAGAGTTTGTCTGCGTATCGACAGAGTTTGAAGGGTAAAATTCAAGATACTGCGATGACGCTATTTGCGAAAAACGGCATCAAGGCTGTAAAGATGGATGATATTGCACGTGCGCTGAATATATCAAAGCGTACGATGTATGAGTTATATGAAAACAAGGAAATTTTGCTATTTGAAGGTGTTAGGACTTATAATCTTCAGCGCGAGTCAGAAATGACAGAGTTTGTGAAGGGTAACACAAACGTGATGGATATTATCTTGAGGGTCTATAAGATGAAGGTTGAGGAGTTTCGGATTACGAACCCTTTGTTCTATGATGATATCGAGAAATATCCCAAGGTGATGGCATTCTTAGAGCAGTGTCGTGAGAAAAACAGACATGAGCTGGCTGTTTTCCTGGATAGGGGAGTTAAGGAGGGCTATTTCAGAAAAGATATCAATTATGACCTGGTGACGATTCTTTTTGATTCTATTGGTCAGATTTTTCTTCAGAAGCGCTTGTATGCTCGTTTTGCAATAGAAAGTGTCCTGAATAATATTATGATTATCTCTCTTCGAGGCATCTGTACGACAAAAGGTATTGATGTGCTTGATAAATTCCTGAAAGAACAGACTGAATGAACCAGGTTGCACGTACTTTTTTGTTGGTAGGGCTGGTTGTGTCTATTCTTTTTTCGATGCGTTTTCTTCCTGATATCTATTGGGGAGATAATGCGTTGCGTCGAGTGAATATACTCAGCGACCTGTTGCCCGAAACATTTATTGAGGCAGATAGCTCTGAGGTGCCTGATATACCAGAACCACCTTCTGCTGTGGCGTCGGTCTCTGATTCTGCTTTGGTGTACGATTCTATTAATGGTGTTGACACCGTGATTCCTCGGATGGTTCAACCCCAGACAACGCCGGATGGTGTCACCATGATAGCCGATTATGGTCAGGGACAATCTGGCGGCATGCAGCATTTTTATCAGCAGCTGACGCATGTCAAGGAGTTGAACCGACCTGTGCGTATCGCCTATTTCGGTGACTCTTTCGTGGAGGGTGATATCCTGTCGTGCGACCTCCGTGAACAACTGCAGACACAGTTTGGCGGCAACGGAGTGGGGTGGGTTGATTGCGCCAGTCAGGTCTATGGGTTCCGTCAGACCGTCCGTCATTCTTTCGAGGGCTTGCGAGAGTATGAAGTAGTGAAGCGGCCCTTCAACACACAGGTGCAAGGTATCGCTCAGCGCTATTTCACCATCGATGGCGACAGAGCAACCTTTGTCTATCAGGGTTCCAAGTCTCGAAAGCACCTGAGCGACTGGCAGAAAGCCACCTTCTTCTTTAGATCGGACGATAGTATTACTGTGGCAACAAAGATGAATAGCGACTCCCTTGTCTATGACGTGATGGGGGGTACCGGACAGCTCCAGACATTTACTAAGCGCCATCCCTCTATGCATAAGATTATCTATTCCGTCTCTGCTGCCTCTCCCAAGACTTTCCTTTATGGTGTAGCTTTGGAGAGTAATCAGGGAGTCATCGTGGACAATTTTAGTATGCGTGGGTCATCGGGTGTCACCTTAGGCACTATTCCCTCTGCCGTGCTGCGAGAGTTTGCCGCCCAGCGTCCTTACGACCTCATCATCTTCCATTTTGGATTGAATGTGGCTAATGAGAACGTGCGCAACTATACATCATACATCCGTCAGATGGGAACTGTTATCCGTCATTTCAAAGCTGCCTATCCGCAGACCAGTATCCTCGTTGTCAGTATGACCGACCGCGACCAGCGTTCTATGGAGGGCATCCACACCATGGTGGGTGTAGAGTCCCTGGTGGGCTATCAGCAGATTCTGGCAGCCAATGAAAAGGTGGCATTCTTCAATCTCTTCCAGTCTATGGGCGGACGCGAGAGTATGAAGATGCTGGTGGATAAGGGCTATGCCAACAAGGACTATACTCATATTTCCCATGCCGGTGGACGCCGACTGGCCACCTATCTGGTAAAGAGTTTATTAGCAGGATTTGATATTTATAAACAGCAACAGCCATGAGTGAGCGTCTTTTGCATCTTCTGACCTACCATCCAGACGAACCCATGATATTCTCCACGGGCTTGTTCTTGATGGTGTTTTTGTGTTTCACCTTTATATATATGCTCCTTCAGCGCACGCTCACCCTACGTCTGCTGTTTGTAACCATATTCTCTTATTATTTCTATTATAAGTCCAGCGGACTTTATTTCGGTTTGCTGGCTGTGGTCACGTTGAGCGACTATTTTATAGCCAAACGGATATCGGGATTTGTCAACAACTCTGCTACAGAGAATCATCTTGCATCTCCCTCTTCGCGTCTTGTGCCGCGCCTGTTGGTTGCCTTGTCGTTATTCATCGACCTGGGTCTCTTGGGCTATTTCAAATACACCAATTTCTTTGCCGGCATGTGGGCACAGATGGTGGGCTGCAACTTTCAGCCATGGGACATCTTTTTGCCCGTGGGCATCTCGTTCTTCACGTTTCAGTCTATGTCGTATGTTATCGACGTGTATCGTGGTGATTTGAAACCCCTGCCATCGTTGCTCGACTACGCCTTCTACGTGTCGTTCTTCCCCCAGTTGGTGGCAGGACCTATTGTGCGTGCACGCGACTTTGCCCCACAGATTCGAAAGCCCCTTGAGATTACCTCTCAGATGTTTGCCCAGGGATGTTATTTCATTGCCATTGGTCTTTTTAAGAAAGCAGTCATCAG
>CAMOGP010000068.1 GCA_946614175.1 uncultured Prevotella sp.
TCGTAGATGGCGTAAGTGGGAATGCCGTCAGAATCGTAATGATTGAGGATGTAGTTGTACTGCTCCTTCGTCAGGTAGTAGTGATCACCGTCAATATCCTTGATCATCTCCTGCCAAGTCTTCAGGGGCGACGAGGGCGAGGTGATATAGACAAACTGGATATTCTTGCCTTTTAACTCTTGCTTCCATGGCGCCATCGCCTTATGACCAGCCTTGCAGGGACCGCACCAAGTTGCCCAGATGTCGATGAGCACGGCCTTACCCTTATATTTATTAAGGATGGTCTGCAGAATGTTTTCAGGGGCTACATCGTCGAGTTTCTGGAAGAAGACGCTCTCCTTGTTAGCCAGCTCCTCTGCCAAGCGCTTCTGCTCTGCCTGATACTCACGGATGACGTTTTTGCAATCCTCGTTCTTCAAGGTTGCGAGAAGCACATTCGTAAGGCCCTCATTATCACCCTTTATAACATCCTTCACACATCTCAGCTCGTTGTTATAGGGATTCTTTACTACGGCTTGCTTGTCGTATGCGGCTATTGATGTCTCCCAGAACACCTGACTGCAAGGCGATGTGGGCTCGTTGAGATACTTCCAACTGTAGGCCTGCTCTTCTTCTGTCAGGGTGAGCATATCCTTGTTCTTCTCCATATTCTCAGAGAGATTCCTTTGGGTCATCCAGATTTCTCCGTCATCGTCCACAAAGAATTGGCTGTAATTAAATACAAAGTGACGCGTCCATTTCACATAGTCCTCTTCGGCAGCCATGCAGATCAGGTCTTTGGTAGCCGTAGTAAACTCTGTCTTCTTAATTGTACTGACGCGCTGTTCGAAGATGTCCTGCAGGCTTTTCAGACGCTCTTCCTTCGTCTTACAGTCCTTGACTTTCGGATAGATTGCAAAATCGCTCAGTAATTCTCCAAACATATCTTTTACTTTAGTCATATCCATATTGGTTTTTGCCATATAGCCCTTGAAAGCCACAAAGGGCTTGTTGTCGCTGCACACCTTCATTAGGATATTGGTCTCCTGTCCTGGGGCTATGAGGAGTTCACTATAAGCTAATCCCTCAACGCCGACATTCATCTGTCGCGTCAGCCACAGGGGAATTTTAATTTCTACGGTGCCATCGTCAGCAAAGGGAACCTCCTTGTTAACGCGCTCTGCTGTGCCTAACGGTGTGAAACCGCCCACATAGAACATCATCTTCATCGCAGGCTTATAGCCCAGCATTTTCACCTTGATAGTTGCCACACCTTTATGAATCTTAGCAGCTGGCAGCGTCTCGTCCTTGGCATATTCTACGTTTTGCCAGTCGGCAGGAAGCACCAGCTTCTCCTTCGTCTTGCCGTCGCAGATGTTCCAGAACTTAAAATCCTGCTCTGCTTCGCTCTCCAAGAAGTCCATCTTCTTCGTGTCCATAGGTACCGGCTTGAAGTGGAGCGCCAGATTGGCTGTTCCACTTTCAGGCATCCAGAAGAGTGAGTCGGGTGTAAGGTCTGACTCCTGTTCGTTGGTTTTCAGACCACTTGTAATCGTATATTTTCTGCCATCGGGTGTCTGCAGATACGAGTTCTTGGCGAAGCGAATCCAGCTGTGCGGCTGATAATTGGCTGTGATGTGCAGCACGGTCTCTGTCTGCTTCAGTTCCACTTTATTGATTTTAAACTCAGAGTTGTAAGACCCCATGAATGCTGAGGGGTTCTCCCATACAATCTGTTTCTGTGCCCAACTTGTCATGCTGATGAAAGCGAGCAATGCGGTGAGGATAACGGTTCTCATATTATTCTGGCTGATGTAATTATTCAATATAACGTATTTTTGACATGATTATTATGTATTCTGACCATATATCGGGCAAAGACATGGGACGCAATCTCTGCGTTCCATGTCTTGCCCATTAGGGTGAGAAAAACTTGTTTTATTTATGATGAGTAATTTATTTAACAACTACTCGAGGATGATATTCAAAGAGTTTCTGGTTGTCGCGAAGTTCCTTGATGTTGAAGCTCTTTACCGAGCCGCTCCAGTTGGCTCCCCACATGGCGAAAGGTTCGCCCTCAGGAACAATATAGGTAATTGTCTCTGTCTCATCAGGTATGGGTTCGAATACCATTACGATGGCAAAGTAGTCGCCTGTGCATCCCTCTACCCAGAATAGATCGTTGTTAGGATAACCAATCACGTCCTTGCACTTATACTGATGACCCCGCTGGTCAACAAGAATATTGTTGCCGCCACGACCGAAATACTCGCGCATCCAGTTCATCTCGCAGGCCTCAGCCAGATAGGTGGCTTCAGGCGTACACCACATAGCATAGGTGCCTTCTGGTACTGGCTTGATGAGATGCGCATCATTATAGACAGCCCATGACTGGTAGTTGTCTTTGTCATAATCTTTTGCCTCGCTCACGAGGTGGGCCTCGTGGAACTTAGGCGCTTTGTCCCAGGAGCCTAATCCTCTGTAGTCCTGCCAGAAGTGACCTGTCTGTGTGTTGAGGTTCACATCCATGCCTCGCATATACCAGTTGGGCACACCATAGATGCAGATTTCCTTGGTGGTCTCAGGCAGCTTGGGAAAAAAGATCTGGAAGTCCAGGATGGTGCCTTCTTTCTCCTTCACGCTGAACACCTTACCGTAGCAATCGGGATTTGTGCGACGCGACTGATAGATAACGCCTGTTTCCTTGTCGAGGATGACGCACTCGTCGCTACAGAGCCATAGGTTCGTTACGATGTCGGCAGGCATACGGAAATAGCAATGGAGCACGGTCTCGTCGTTCTCCTCTGTCAATTGCCATACAACGGGAAGGTAGGCATAGTCTTCACGATTTATGAAATTGGGGAAGATGCTTTCGAGGCTGTCGATGGTGGGCACATTCTTCACAAAGCCCATGTTCTCGTGCCAGGAGTTGTTTTCTGTGTCTTTCCAGACAACAGTCTTCTTCTTGGTTTTCTTATCGATAGTGGCTTCTGGGACGGCTGCCATAAAAAAAGCATCGCATTTTGCCAGGAACTTGACGTTCTGTTTAACGTCCTGCTTCTTCGTTTGCGTCTGCATAGGCTTTGCCTGATGCCAGGTTGTTTGTGCCTGTATAGACAGACAGGCGATAGTCAAGAGACTATAGGTTAGAATACGTTTCATAATCATATTTTCCTTGTTTTGTTAAAACTATTTATATGCATGAGCTCATCGCGATATTCTTGATAACAGGTAGACGACTCTTTGGTGCCCAATGGTGCGTGGGTGCAGTAGAGCAGAATCTTTCCATTTACACGCTCGGCAATCCAACGGTAGTGCAACTGCTGGCGCATATCCTTCAGTTCGAAGAAGAACTGCTGGTGAGAGAAACTCAACAGATAGCCGGGTGTCTCGTCGCTATACCAGCAGGCAGCTTGCAGTAATCTGCTGAAAACGTCTATTTCCTTTGTGTCAGGGAAGACGTAAACGGCGCTGACGATGTTGCTGTCGTTCTGGGCGGAGCACTTCAACTCACCTTCCTTCACCTTGTAATAATTGGCAAACTTGGTGATGAACTCGTCCACACGGGCTGGATTCTGATAGGGCAGGGTGTCCGTCTTTGTTACGTTCGATGCGTAATGCAGGTTCGGATCGTCTGCAGAGGTGTAGGCAGGAACATTTTCCTCCGTGGGTACCTCTTCTTCAATTGCGGCCTCCTTGTCGTTGACAGCAACTCGTTGTTTTGCTGATGGCAACTCGTCGTTTTGCTGGTCGTAACCCGGCGTTTTGCTAATAGAGGGCTGCTCCGTTGTCTCAGTATGTTGTGCTGTCAGACCTCCAAGACCTCCAGGTTCTCCCTCTTCTCCTGAGGGCATCAGCGTGACGCCTATGCCGATGAGGAGGAGCAGCGAGGCGGCTGCGGCTATCCAGCGCCAAGGGCGGCGTGCTTTCCCGGCGACAGGATCGCTGGGCACGCGGGAAGGCGCGGCTTCCATTTTTTTCTCCATCTTCGTCATGAAGTCGGCAGGCAGCTTGGGCGTCTCCGCATATTTCCTGTGTAGCGCCTCGCGCAGGTCTGTATCTTTTATCTTATTCATTAAACATTAATCATTAAACATGAAACATTCTTTTCAGCGCTGAATGAATCTTCAATTATTTAACTTGCGATAGAGTTTCTTTCTCGTCCTGTAAAGGCGGTTGGCCAGTGCTGCAGGTTCGATACCTGTGATATAGGTTATCTCTGCGAGCGGACGGTCTTCGAAGTAGTAGAGCGTCAGGAGCATTCGCTCGTCGTCAGGCAGTTCGTCAATCATCTCCATCAGTTGCTCTATCCTCTCTTCGCGCCCTGTGTTCAGTTCTGCCTCCAGCTCCTCGTCGCTGATGTCAGTATTGTCTTCCATCGCTACAATCACAGGCCGTCGTCGTCTCAGATGGTCGAGTGTCAGATGGTAGGCGATGCGGTAGAGCCAGGTGGAGAGCGAAGCCTTGTGAGGGGCGTAGCTGTCGATATGACTGAAGGCCCGCAGGAAGGTGTCCTGTGTCAGTTCCTGGGCGTCCATCATGTCGGACACCTGTCTCGCTATCATGGCGAAGACACGCTCGGCATAGCGACTGACCATCTCTGTCTGTCCCTCGCGCCGTCCTTGCCTGACGGCCTCTACAAGTTCTGTCTCTGTCAGAGCACTCATCTTTTTGTCTATCTCTATTTGTTATACGACAGTTTTAGGAAAATATCTCGCACTTTCGCGATTTTTTTTCAAAAAAAAGTTTAATTGCACCTTTTAATGGTTTTGGTTTGTCAAAATTAATACAATAATCCGTACCCTCCAAATAATTTGAAGGAAGTTAAGTGAAATTGTTCTGTTTTTAAGTTTTATTATTAAATTTTGCGGGAATGCTTTTTTTTGCTTACCTTTGCAAACTGAATAGAATAAGGTATAGAGAAAATAATGAGAACCATAAAACTAGCTATCATTCTATTATGCGGCATCTGTCTGCAGATGGGCGCGTCTACCATCGACTCCCTGCGTCAGATTCTTCCTACGCTGAAGGGCAATGAGCGTTCCAAAGCCTATATGAAACTCTCGCAACTGCTTAGTAGTGAGGATGATCCCCAGAAAGCCCTCGACTGCCTGGATGAATGGATTGCTTTCGAACAGGATGAACGGAATATAGAGGGCGAGGGAAAGGCTCGTTGGAGCAAGGTGGCCGTGCTGACCAACTGCGCACTGGACTCAATGCTCCTGAAAGAGGCTCCTGAGCAGATGGCGTGGTTTAAGAAACACCGTCAGTGGAACCGTTATTATGATACGTGGGACAGTAAGGCCTGCGTCTATATGTATTCCTCACGTATCCAGACGGCCCTGCGCGAAGCCCAGGATATGTTGGAAGATGCCCAGAAGAATGATGATAACTTCGGTAAGGCTGCTGCCTATCAGTTGATGGGTGTGGTCTATGAGAGCATGGGTCAGTATGACCAGGCTGTCGATGTGTTTCGCGAGTGTATCAAGCAACTGAAACAGCGCGAGAGCGAGGTGGAGGCCTTCACGACGGTATTCGACTACCTTTGTCAGACGTTGGACGAGAGTCACCGCTATTACGAGGAATTGGATGTCGCTAGGGAGTGGGAGCAGGGCATCTTGCGCCGCATGCAGCGTAAGGGGGCATTCCAAGAACTGCATTTCCCCACCTATATCGCCTGTCGTTGTAATAAGGCCTCGGCCCTTGCCGGACTGAATCGTCTGGAGGAAGCAGAACAGGAGATTCGTCAGGCGGAAGAGATGCAGAATGCTTGTGGCACCCCGCTTGGCAAATACCGTATCTATTATGTACGTGTGCATTATGCCCTTGCAGCCAAGCAGGCAGAGCAGGTGCTGGCCTATTGCGACAGTCTGGAGGCGCTCGACCTGAATGCTGGTGGCGATGTGGCCGCTTTCCGAGGTGAGGCCTATCTGCAGATGGGACGGATGGATGAGGCTGCCAAGACCTTCCGCGACCTCTATTATCAGAAAGACTCAGTGTTTAACCGTGAGATGCGTATCCAGTTGGACGAGTTGAACACGCTTTATAAGGTTGATGAACTGAAGATGCAGACCCAGTTGGAGCGTTCGCGCTTCCTCATCGGTATGGCTGTCGCACTGGTCGTAGCCCTTCTGCTGGCGATGTATCTCAGACATGTGGCAGCAGCAAAGTTGCGCCGGGAGCATGCCTTGCTGAAGGTGGCCAACGCCCGTGCCGAGGAGTCTTCGAAGATGAAGACCAACTTCATCCAGCAGATCTCGCACGAGATACGCACGCCGCTGAATGTGCTATCCGGCTTTACGCAGATTATCACGGCACCGGATGTGAAACTTGATGAGGCCACGAAGAATGATATCAATACACGTATCATCGAGAGTACGGACCGTATCACAGGACTGGTGAACAAGATGCTGGAACTGAGTGATGCTAACAGTACGGCTGTGATCGAGAGCCATGATGATGTGTCGGCTCCGCAGATAGCATCGCAGGCCGCAGAAGAGGCACGTATGCAACAGGATCGTCATATCACCTTCGAGATGCAGGTGGCACCCGATGTGGAGTCCGTTGTGCTGCACACGAATATGCGTCAGGCTTCACGTGCCCTGGAGCTCCTGCTGGATAATGCACGTAAGTTCACCAAGCAGGGCAGCGTCAGGCTGATACTGGAGAAGACGGACAAGATGATGCGCTTCGTGGTGGAGGATACGGGTATCGGTGTGCCTGCTGCTGAGGCTGATCATATCTTTGAGGAGTTCGTGCAGTTGGACAACTACTATGATGGTACAGGTATCGGTCTGACGGTGGCTCGTTCTATTGCCCGCCGACTGGGTGGTGATGTGGAACTGGATACCACTTACCAGCCGGGTGCCCGCTTCGTGATGACACTTCCTTTGTAACATATAAGAAAAAATACCTATGAAAAAGAACCTTTGTATCCTGCTTCTGACAGTGGGTGCCTTGATAGGCTGCTCCACTGGTCGGCATGTTGCCAGCCAACAGCATCAGAAAAGTATCGTGGTGCTCTACGAGAACGACGTGCACGGACAGATTGACGGTTATCCTAAACTGGCAGGTCTGCGTGATGCCATCAGTCAGAGTGATACGGCTTGGACGGCAGTGGTGAGTTGTGGCGACTATCTCTCGGGTGGTGTGGCCTGCTCGCTGAAGAAAGGTGAGTATATCGTGACGCTGATGAATAGCGTTGGCTATGATGCCGTGACGCTGGGTAACCATGAGTACGACTTCGGTATGCCGCGCCTCATGGAACTGCTGCCAGGGCTAAATACGTCGGCTGTCTGTGTGAACCTCTACGACTATCAGGGTACAGAACCGCTGATGGCGCCTTATGTCATCAGGCAGTATGGCAGTCAGCGCGTGGCTTTCGTGGGTGTCAGCACGCCCGAATCGATGGATGCTGAGGCTTACTCGTTCTTTGACGACAAGGGACGTCAGTTGTACGACCTCCATACAAAGGAGACCTATCAGATGGTGCAGCAGGCTGCCGACAAGGCACGCAAGGAGGGAGCCGATTATGTCATCGTGCTGGCTCATTTGGGAGAACTGGAGTCTGATACGGGTGTGGACTCCTACGGACTGGCTGCTGCGACGCGCGGCATCGATGCGGTGCTCGACGGACATACCCATCACACCTATGCCAGAACGGATATCGCCAATCTGGATGGCAAGAAGATTCCTGTCAGTTCCACAGGCACGCAGTTTGCTAATTTCGGCAAACTGGTCATCAAGGATGGTAAGGTATATACTACTCTGGTGCCTGCTGCTGAGAATACCTATACGAGTGAGAAGGTGGCTGAGACACTGGCTGATGTGAAGGCACGAATCAATGAGCAGACCTCAAGACGGTTGTGTAAGTCGGACTTTGAACTGACCATCAATGATGCCAGTGGCAAGCGACTGGTGCGCAGCGGTGAGACGAATCTTGGCGACCTTGTGACGGATGCCTATCGGAAGGCTGTACAGGCAGAGATAGGTCTGACCAATGGTGGTGGACTGCGCAACAGCATCAAGGCTGGAGTGATTACTTATGGTGATGTGCTCAATACGTTACCCTTCGAGAACTATGTCATCAAGATGGAGGCTACGGGGCAGCAGATTATGACGATGCTCGAGAAATGTACTGCGCAACTGCCCAATGAGGAGGGCAACTTCCCGCATGTGTCGGGCATGCGCTTCACCGTGCATAGCAAGAGTCACAGGGTGACGGATGTGGAGGTGCTCGACCCGTCGGACAATTCTTATAAGCCGCTTGACCTGCAGCGCCGCTATACCATAGGCACTATAGACTATACGCTGAAGGGTGGCATGATGAACAATTGTCCTCAGTTGCCCGTCACAGCCCAGCTGTATGCCGAATGTGTGGCCGATTATCTGGGCTCTTTTGCTGACGGCGTGCTGGATGCTACCTATGCCAAGGCGCAAGGGCGCATCACGTTCGTAGAAGATTAAGACGAAAAATGCCGCTAACGGCGGACCACCTTTTTGGTCTGTCCGTTAGCGTATTTAATGATATATATGCCTGTTCCCATTGCATTTTGAGGAATCTGACGTCCGCTCAGGTCGTAAACCTCCTTGATTTGAGGTTTTAGGTTTGAGGTTTGGGATTGAATGGCTGTCTGACTATTGTTGCCTCCCATGAAGTCAAAAGATACCAGTCCGTTGTTCACACGGATATTCGTAATGGGTTTCGACATCAGTTTGGTGCCGTCCTGTGCCGCATGACGCAGTGTGGCGGCAGGGACTGAGTTATTAGTCAGCGAGTCTTTCTCTCCATAGGGATAGGCCCATCCGCTTTCCATAACGGTATAGTTCATGCCGTTGGCGGGAAAGATGCTGTAGTGGTTGTCTGTATACGTATTGGGATATTCGTATTTCCATAAATGTTCGTCATAGTCGATGTGGAAGATCACGAGTCCGCTGCCAGGCAGGTATCTGTCCCATCCTTGTTGCTGACGATTCTCCAGGATATAATACTCATTGGGATAGGCATCATTGCGTATCATGTAGGCCACAGGCTCATCGCCGAGGGCTGGCATATTGGTGATGGATGCAGGCTCTGTCAGTTCTTTCACGTCGAGCCATCCCAGTATCATGCGTTCGTGGGCAGAATAGTTGGGCGGGCAATAGCCGTTATAGTTGTAATTGCCATGATCCATAATGTCCCAGTTGCCAACGATCTGTAGGTTGTTAAAGTAGAAATCAGGGAGTGTCATGCAGTGCCCGAATTCGTGGCAGAATGTGCCGAAGGTCGCACTGGTATTACCTATCTCAGGTATAAATCCATAATTATCTATTTTGTAGTTCTTGTCGCTACTATTCACGACGACAGGATCGTGTTCGTATATGGAGAGTGCTGCCTGGTGAGCCCAGATGGTGTTCTTGTCGCCGCCATCGTTCTGTCCCATGCCGGCATAGATTACCAATACTTGGTCTATGTAGCCATCATCATCCCAGTCGTAGGGTGCCCAGTCTGTCACTGTATTTTTCAAGGAGTCGGCCAGTGCCTCAAATAGCATGGAGGCATTCTCGTCATCGGTAGCAGTACTGTGATAGACGGCATGTTCCTTGTTCACTTTAAAGGCATACAGGTCGAACTGCAAGTCGAACTTTCCGTAGCTCTGGTTGTAGAAATAATCGTGTACAGACCCCTGATAGTTGCCCTCGTGATAGTTGGGCTGATTGAGAATCTGGTTCCATAGCATAAGGGGATCCTCACTCTCAAAGTCCAGGTCGCTAAAAGAGGAAAGGACTACCAACTGACGTTTATCACCAATATATGATTTGGCGCGTTTTGCCGCTGCAGCGCGCTTACTGCTGATGCTACGTGGTAGCATGTGGCGGCGAGGATGTTCATAAGAAAATGCTGTCAGCGAACTCACTAAGAGCAGCGCTGACAGCAAGTATTTTACTGTGTTTATGCCCATTTACTCAGGTCTTGTTCTGCAATAAACTTCATGTTGTTCAGGATGATGACCTCACGTGCCTTCTCACGGTTGTCGGTACGGAATACGAGGATTCCCTTGCCGCGCAGCAGGAAGGTGTACATATAGGCAATGCTGATGCCTGCATCGCTGAATATCTTCACGGCGTCGGCAGCACGTCCTGGTTCGTCGTCGAGTTCCAATGCAAGCACATCGCTCAGGGCAACGGCGACACCAGATTTCTTCAGCTCATCGTAGGCACGCAGAGGTTCGCTGCAGATGAGTCGATAGATACCATACTCTGCCGTGTCGGCAATGGTAGAGGCAACAATCTGAATTTTAGCCTCTTTCAGTACTTCAAGAACCTTGATCAGGGTGCCTGAGCGGTTCTCGATGAAGATGGATAATTGATGAATTGTCATAATATATAGATTTTTATTGATAAACTTTTCTCTTGTCAACCACACGCACGGCCTTGCCTTCGCTTACGGGCAGTGTGCCGCGGGGTACGAGTTTTACGCGGGGCGTGAGCAGAATTTCATCTTTCAGGGCACGAGTGATGTCCTTACTGAGCTGTTGCAGACGGTTGTAGTCGTCGGTAAACATCTCGGCCAGTTCCACCTCAACAGTCATGTTGTCGTTGTCCTCATCGGTGGTCAGGGTAATCAGGTAGTTGTTGCCCAGCTCCTTGAACTGCATCAGGATTTTCTCAATCTGGATGGGGAAAATGTTGACGCCGCGCAGCACCATCATATCGTCTGAGCGACCGCGCATACGATCCAGACGCACATGATTACGTCCGCAGGGACAACTGCGTCCCAATACGCGGGTGAGGTCGCGGGTGCGGTAGCGCAGCAGCGGCATGGCTTCACGGCACAGCGTGGTGAGCACCAGTTCGCCAATCTCGCCATCGGGCACTGGCTCCAATGTCTCTGGATCTACGATTTCTACGATATAATAGTCCTCCCAGAAATGCAGACCATTCTGCTCAGGGCACTCGAAACCTACGCCAGGACCGCACATCTCACTCATGCCGAATGAGTTGTAGGCCTTTACGCCCATCATATCCTCGATACGCTTGCGCTGTTCCTCAGAGTGGGGCTCTGCGCCGATAGCCAGCACCTTCAGTTTGGTGTCACGACGTGGGTCAACACCCTGCTCCTGCATCACCTCGTAGAGACGGGTGACATAAGAGGGGACAGCATGGATGGCTGTGGTGCCAAAGTCCTTGATAAACTTTATCTGGCGCAGCGAGTTACCTGCAGCGGCAGGTACGGTGAGCATACCCAACTTCTC
>CAMOGP010000069.1 GCA_946614175.1 uncultured Prevotella sp.
GATTTGAATTATTCTTGTATCTCCAGTGTAATAATAAGGGTGGAGTGGGTAGATGAAGTGACGCAGAAATGGGCATCTGGGCGGTAGCCTGCGAGCCAGAGGATGGTGCCATCAGACTGGCATAATACCAGGGTGCGACGTTTCTCGAAGACAGATAGATGACGGTCGGTGAGATAGTCAC
This sequence comes from uncultured Prevotella sp., assembly GCA_946614175.1. Lineage (GTDB taxonomy): Bacteria > Bacteroidota > Bacteroidia > Bacteroidales > Bacteroidaceae > Prevotella. The sequence continues at coordinate 182 of CAMOGP010000069.1, forward strand.
TGATGAGTTTTGAGCCTTTCATGCCATAAGGCGTGAAGCGATCACCTTTAGCAACAGGTCGTAAAATAACAGGAAATTTTACTTTCTCAGCATCTAGACAGGCGATGGTAGGTGTAGGGATGATATTGGCACCTTCTTTCGTTGATAAACGTATTTTGGTGTTGTCATCGTAGATATATACACCCGTCTCAGGAATACGTAGGGTAGGGCGCTCTGCCTGTTTGGGTTCCACGATAAGTTTTCCACGGCTGATAGTGAGCTGATGAGTAGCGGAATACCACTCGGCGCCCGACTGCGATATAGCTACTGAATTCCAGATGCTTTGGATGAGGGCAGAAGGAAAGCCATATTGACTTAGCCATTGATGCAACAAACTCTCAGGAGAAGGTTCCTGAAGCAGGTCGCAAATGGCAATAGAATTACTGTCAACTAGTCTGTTGAGCGCTTCTTGCATATAATGGTCATAAACGGCGGTAGCCTCACTAATATGCTGAGCTGTGTCGAGGATGTTGCTAACGGCACTTGGCGTGATGTTATGCAGTTGGGGAATGATGTTCAAACGTAGTTTGTTGCGCACAACGTCGGCCTCCAGATTAGTGGAGTCGGTGACATAAGTCTGATGCCTCTCGTCAAGCCATGCCTCAATCTCCTTGCGACTGACACATAGCAGGGGACGGAGAATATAACCATTGCGAGGCTTAATACCCGAGAGACCGTGGATGCCTGTGCCACGCAGCAGATTCATGAGTATTGTTTCAACAGAATCGTCTTGATGATGGGCCACGCAGATACCGTCAGCCAGAATATCCCGTCTGAGATTCTCGAAATACTGATAACGCAAGTCGCGGGCTGCCATCTCGATGCTGATCTTATGCAATTGGGCATAGGTACGTGTATCGAAATGGATAACATGGAAAGGGATACTGAATGCTTCGCATAGCGAATGCGCAAAGACTTCGTCACGATGACTTTCGTCGCCACGCAATAGAAAGTTGCAGTGAACTGCCTCAATCTGATACCCCAGTTGTTTTAAAACAAGAAGCAGACAAACGCTGTCGGCACCACCACTGAGGGCCACCAGATAGCGCTTATCTGCTTCTAGCAGACGATGGTCGTTAATATACTTCTTTACCTTATTCAACATAGAGAACGAGGCCCTTCAGATATTCACCCTCAGGGTGATAGATATTGATGGGGTGATCGGCAGGCTGGTGCAACTGATGCAGAATGCGGACCTTGCGCTTTGCCTGTGCGGCAGCTGTGAAGACGGCATTACGGAAATGATCCTTTGAAACCACCTGAGAGCAGGAGAATGTAAACAGGATACCTCCTTTTTCAATCTTTTCGAAAGCCTTCTCATTCAGGCGGGTATATCCTTTTAAGGCATTATGCAGTGCTCCACGATGCTTGGCAAAAGCTGGAGGGTCGAGAATAATCAGATCGTAGGTAAGTTGAGACTCCTCTGATGCTATAGAGGGATGTGCGTCCAAAAACTTAAAGGCATCCTCACAGAAAGCCTCGTGACGTGAGTCGCCAGGGAAGTTAAGTTCTACATTGCGACGGGTCAATTCGATAGCCTTTGCAGAACTATCGACTGAGTGTACCAACTGAGCACCACCACGCATGGCATAAAACGAGAATCCACCAGTGTAGCAGAACATGTTTAGTACACGTTTCCCCTTAGCATATTTCTCGAGCAGAGCGCGATTTTCTCGTTGGTCAACGAAGAAACCGGTCTTCTGGCCACGAAGCCAGTCTACATAAAAACGTAATCCGTTTTCAATGGCAATGTTATCATCACTGTTGCCAAGCAGAAAGCCATTCTCTGGTTCCATAAAGGGTAGGGTGGTCTCACTCTTATAATAGATATTCTCAATGCGACCCTTCATTACCTCGGCTAGGGCTTTCGCGATAGCGTGGCGCGCCATGTGCATACCAATACTATGAGCCTGCATCACTGCGGTCCTATCATAGATATCGATAATCAATCCAGGGAGCAAGTCGCCTTCACCATGTACCAGTCGAAAAGCATTTGTGCTGGTGCTGTTAGCTAGTCCGATGTCCTGACGCATATTGAGGGCAGACTGAATGCGAGAGTGCCAGAAAGCATCATCAATTTCCACATTATTAAACGTGAGCACACGTACAGATATAGAGCCTTGCTGGTAATGTCCTACAGCGATGAAAACACCCCTTTCCGTCACGACACGTACCACGTCGCCTTCCTCAATACCATCGTCAAGATGATGAATGGCTCCAGAGAAAACCCATGGATGGAAACGTAATAGACTTTCTTCTTTACCCCTTTTCAGATATACTTGCTTCATTCTTATCTTCTTCTTCTTTTATAATCAGTTTGTAATCTTTTGTCTCTTTGAGTCTTAAAATTTCATTATAAATTTGTATGCAAGCCCATGCGTCGGTGGCGGCATACAGCTTTTGCTTGTCTGTCAGAATGTCGGCTTCCCAATTGCTCAATTGCTGACGCTTGCTGATTTTCTGTGCAAACAGGTTGGCATAGATTTTCTGCAGACTTAAATCCTCGATACCCAGTTCTTTTGCATAGTGCTGGATGTCGATGAATTTTCCGGTTTTGAAATCCTTGAGTTTATGGAGAGAGTTGGTGTCATCGTGCCATGAGAGGCCAATCTTCAACACGCTCTCGTCTTCTAGTAGTTGAATGAGTGAATCAGTCAGACCCGTATAGTTGAGTCTGAACAGAAAGCAAATGTCAGGTGTGGCCACTTGTAAGAGGGACACCTTATGCTGATGACCTTTTCTGAAAGATGGACGTGTCTCTGTGTCGAAGCCCAAAATAGGTTGCGACAATAAGAAACGCACAGCTTTTTCTGTTTCTCCTGGCGTTAGAACGACAATGATTTTCCCTTGAAATTGTGCAATGGGAAGCGATGAAATCAATACCTTGTCGTATTTGTTGTATATTGTTTTAAGCATCTTCTTTTCTTTTCGAGGTGCAAAAATACAAAATATTTCATAAATCTTATACTTTAATTCATATTTATTTTCTACCTTTGCAAAAGAATTAACGAATAATAAAGGAAATGTCACGAAATACAGATAAGAAAAAGACGAAAAGAAGTCAGAATAAAGGTAATACAAAAACTTTGGGTGAAGCAACGGGCTTTTCGAAGATCTTGGAATTTACAAGGAGTGAGAAAGTTCATTTCTTTATAGGTATTGTATTATTGGCCATATCTATATGTATGGCGTGGTCTTTTGTGTCTTTTTTCACTACGGGCGCTTATGATCAAAGTATCATAGAGAACTTACGTCCTGATGACATGGAGAATCAAAATGCGCTGTTTAAGAATGCCATTGGCAGTTTGGGGGCATGGATGTCATATTACTTCATGAACAGATGTTTCGGCTTGGCAGCCTTTGGTATTCCCTTGTTTCTGGTGCTGCTTTCACTTTCTTTAATGCGCGCCTATAGGGTATCATTACTTAAATGTTTTTTTTGTATTGCCTTATTGACGATATGGTCGTCGGTAGCATTGGCTATGTTTGTGAACCCCGTTGTTACTGACTCGCATTTTTGTCTGGGTGGTGAACATGGTTTATATATTGGTGATTATATTGCTCGCTATGTAGGTATGCCTGGCTTGGTTGCCATCTTAGCTCTGGTAGCTCTGTGCTTTCTTGGGTATGTGAGTAATCAGACGATTATTTGGATTCGTAAGATTCTGAATCCTACGAAATTCTTGGAGAAGGTGAAGTTTACCGTGACTAATATTGCCAAGGAGGAAGATAGCGAACAGCAGAGCTCTTACGAGAACCTGATTCAAACAGAAGAAGATCCTGAGGTATTTGATGACCCCACTACTGAAGAGATCGTGTTCGATCATCAGGAGCCAGTGTCTAATGAGGAGCCTATGAACAACGATAGTGATGATGTTAAAGTCGCTTTTGACACTACCAAGGACCATGATGACACCGATATGGATATTGTTGTTGCAGGTGATGTGGAGAAAGCCGACGGGGATAACTTGAACGAAACGGCCATTGAGAATATGGAGCCCTACGACCCCAAACGAGACTTGGAGAACTATCATTATCCAACACTTGACCTTCTGCAGACATACGAAAGTGACGGAAAGCCCTATATCGATATGGATGAACAGAATGCCAATAAAAACCGTATCATAGAGGTACTGCGTAATTTCGGTATTGAGATTTCCTCTATCCGTGCTACTGTAGGTCCTACCATTACGTTGTATGAGATAACCCCAGCTCAAGGTGTTCGTATCGCTAAAATTCGCAACCTGGAGGATGATATCGCCTTGAGTCTGAAGGCACTGGGCATCCGTATTATCGCACCTATCCCTGGCAAAGGTACTATCGGTATTGAGGTACCTAATGCGAAAGCTAATATTGTGTCCATGGAATCTGTTCTGAATTCCAAGAAATTCCAAGAGACCACGATGGAGTTGCCCTGCGCAATGGGTAAGACTATCACTAATGAAGTGTTTATGTTCGACTTGGCAAAGGCGCCCCACCTCCTTGTGGCTGGTGCTACTGGTCAGGGTAAGTCTGTTGGTCTGAATGCTATCCTTACCTCTTTATTGTATAAGAAGCATCCAGCAGAGATGAAAATTGTACTGGTGGACCCCAAGATGGTTGAGTTCTCTATCTATGCAAAGATAGCTAACCACTTTCTGGCAAAGGTTCCCGATGATAACGCATCACCCATTATTACAGACACCTCAAAGGTCATTCGCACGTTGCAGAGCCTCTGTGTAGAGATGGATGCCCGCTACGAGTTGCTGATGGCAGCAGGCGAGAGAAATATTAAGGACTATAACAAAAAATTCATTGCCCGTAAGCTGAATCCTGAGAAGGGACATAAGTATATGCCGTATATCGTCGTGGTCATCGATGAGTTTGGTGATTTGATCATGACTGCCGGCAAGGAAATTGAGTTGCCTATCGCACGTATCGCTCAGAAAGCGCGTGCCGTGGGTATCCACATGATTATTGCTACTCAGCGTCCTACGACGAATATCATTACAGGTACTATCAAGGCCAACTTCCCTGCACGTATTGCCTTTAAGGTGAGTCAGGGTATCGACTCTAAGACTATTCTTGACCGTATGGGTGCTCAGCAGTTGATTGGTCGTGGTGATATGTTGTATCTGCAGGGCAACGATCCTGTTCGTGTGCAGTGTGCCTTTGTAGATACTCCTGAGGTTGATAATATTAACCAATTTATTGCTCAGCAGCAGGGTTATCTTGAACCTTACGAGTTGCCTGAGCCACCTGTTAGCGAGAATGATGGAATATCTTCTGGTAGCAATGATGCCGACCTGAGTCACCTGGATCCGATGTTTGATGATGCAGCCCGTCTGATTGTTCACGAACAGAGTGGTTCTACCAGTTTGATTCAGCGTAAGTTTGCCATTGGCTACAACCGTGCAGGTCGTTTGATGGATCAGTTGGAAAAAGCCGGTATCGTAGGTGCTGCTCATGGTTCTAAGCCGCGTGAAGTGCTGATTCAGGACGATATGAGTCTTGAAAATCTGTTGAGTTCATTAAGATAAAAATACTATAAATTATTCAGGATATGAAAAAGTATTTATTTGCATTATCAATATTATTCAGTTTTCTTACAGTTGGAACGATGCAGGCACAGAGTGCCAAGGAGGTGCTTGATAAGTGTGCAGCAAAGGTGAGTGCTCGCAATGGTGTTAAGGCTGATTTCTCAATGACAAGTGCGCAGTATGGCGATGCCAGTGGAAAGATTGCTGTCAAAGGAAAGATGTTTCATGCCACCACACCGATGGCTACAATGTGGTTTGACGGAAAGACCCTCTGGACCTATATGTCAAAGACAGAAGAGGTCAATGTGGCAAATCCCTCAGAGTCGCAGCTTCAGGTTCTCAATCCCTATAACTTCGTGAATATGTATAAAAAGGGATTCAAGTACACTATGACACAGACTGATAAATCATATAAGGTGCATCTTACGGCTACGGATCAGAGTCGTCGTGTCAGAGAGATGTTTATCACTGTCGATAAGAAGACATATCATCCCACAGAGGTAAAATTGTTGCAGAAGCAGAAGTGGACCACTTTTTTGATTAGTAATTTGGTGACCTCAAAACTGCCTGATTCAGAGTTCAGATTCAATTCAAAGGATTTTCCTTCTGCAGAAGTTATTGACCTGAGATAATATAAGATGAATCGCCTACGCCTATTCTTACTGCTGCGTAAGCAGAATAGTCTTGCATTGCGCCGTAATCCAGCTTTTGACCAGAACGTAGTGGCAAAAGTGATGATGTACTTGGGTGCAGGCATGATGATTATCTACCTGTTATTTTTAGGTACAATGTTGGCAATGCCTGCTAGCGAGTCCCGAATGTTCACGATGGTTCTGGCCATGTCGCCCCTGTGGCTGGCTATCGATTTCGGTTCGCGTTTTGCCGTTCAGCAGACGCCTGCCATGATGGTGAAGCCCTACCTGTTGCAACCCATGCCGTTTCACTCTGTGATTGAGACATTCCTGGTGAACACGCTTCTGGCTGGCTACAACTGGGTGTGGCTGGCGCTCTATCTGCCATACGCTTTCATCGTGCTTTGTGGCGGTGCCTCATTTGCTACAGCTCTGTTGATTATTCTTTGTGGCATCTTATTGACACTTGCCAATAGTCAGTTCTATCTCATCGTACGCACGTTGACAGCCCGTTTTATCCTGTGGTGGGTGCTGCCTATCCTGGTATATGGCGGTTTCTGGTTGCCGGTTGCTATCAATGAGAAGTGGATGGACAAACAGATAGATTTCCTCTGCGATTTCACTTCAACCTGGTATTTCTTCCTCTTCTGTGCCGTACTGCTCTCGGGTCTGTTCATGCTCAACCGTTGGATGCAGTTCCGTTATGTGCGTGAAGAGATTATGAAGTTGGACAAGAAGGAGGCTGCCATGAAGAAGGTCTATCAGTACACCTTCCTGGAGCGCTTCGGACAGACCGGTGAGTATCTGAAACTGGAACTCAAGTCTATCTTCCGTAATAAGGCTATTCGCTCGCGTGTCATCATGAGTCTGGCGCTGATAATAGTCCTCACATTACTTATATCTTATACATCAGTTTATGATGGCAAGATGATGCTCAATTTCTGGTGCTTTTATTGCTTTGGCCTCTATGGTATGACCACATTGGTAAAAATCATGGGACCGGAGGGCAACTATATCGACCTTCTGATGACCCATAAAGAGAATATACTCTCCTTGCTCAAGGCAAAATATTATTTTCATGTGGCTATCCTCATCGTTCCAATGCTGCTGATGTTACCGGCAGTCGTCGCAGGCAAATTCTCGATGCTGATGATGGTGGCCTATCTGTTGCTGTCCAGCGGATTATTATATTTCATGCTGTTTCAGTTGGCTGTATACAACAAGCAGACGATTCCCCTGAATCAGAAAATCACGGGTAAGAATAATGTAGAGAATGGTGTGCAGATGATTATCCAGCTATTTGCTATGTTCTCACCACTGGTGCTGGTGGCTGTCCTGGTGCTGCTGTTCAATGAGACCACGGCCTACTTGGTGCTGGGAACCGTAGGACTGATACTGACCCTGGCTCATCCGCTATGGCTCCGTCATATCTATATCCGTTTGATGAAACGGAAATATGAGAATATGGAAGGGTTCCATGCCTCCCGATAAATAGACTCCAATAACTAACTGAATAAAAACAAATGAAAAAACTAAAACTATTTACTATGGCTTGTCTGCTGTCTGTTGCCTTCACGGCACAGGCCGGGAATGTGCAGACGTTGGTGATTAATGGTGAGAAGGTGGAGAAGGTGGTTGCCCGTATCACCTTCGAGGGTGATAATGTCGTTCTGACGTTTAGCGACCAGACCGCACAAACAGCTGATATGGAAAATGTCAAACTGTCGTTCACGCCTGAAGACCTTACTGCTATCGGCACCATCAGGAATGCCGTCAACAAGACATTCTCTATTGAGGGATTAGAACCAGGAACGGAGATTACTGTCTATAATGCTGATGGCAAACAGGTGCTCACAACGCATGCTTCCGAGGATTTGACCATTCTCAAGATGACATCCCTGAAGAAGGGTGTCTATCTGATGAAAGCAGGCAAGCAGGTCGTGAAATTCATCAAGCGCTAACCTAACAAGTATCAAGATGAAAAAATTCCTTCATTCTGTATGTGCTCTTCTCTCAATGGTAGGAGCACAGGCCCAGGATGTTGTCGCGCATGCCGTGGCACGGGATTTTAATGTGAATCAGGCGCAGATTATTCAGACATCGGGCAACAAGAAATACTATAATACGACGGATGTGTCGGCTATAGACCTGGATCAGGCTACAGGATGCATCACCGTGAATTTGGGGACAGGGACAGATGTCTTCAATGGTTCCGTGTCGGGTATCGTCTTTACCAAGAAACTCTCGAATGCGCAAGGTGTTCAGATTGTCGATGCACAAGGATGGCTGGAATCGGCTTTCGTGAAATTTGCCGATTATGCCGGCGCCACTACTTATCATGTCTATGTGAAGGGAGGAAAGTATGCTGATTTTACCCGTATTGATGACCAGCTCATCCGTAGTTACGGCACCTATAACCGTGCTGATGCCATGGGCCTGAAAGCTGGTGAGTATGCCTTGAAGGTGGTACCTGTTATTGATGATACGGAGGTAGAGGCCGGTGCTAATGTGGTTTCCGGACTTGTGGTCAGGAATTACAACCGTGATGGTTATGCGCATCATCAGGCAACGGCAGGTATCGGTGCCTACAATAATGATGGTACGCTGAAGTCTGATGCACGTGTGCTCTATGTCAGTAAGGCGAATGCCAAGACGGTAACCCTCGAGATGCAGGTCGGAAGTAATAAATATGAGACGCGTACCGGTATCCAGAGTATCATCCAGGCTTATGAAAAAGGTGTTGAGACGCGTCCGTTGGCCATCCGTATCATCGGTTTGCTGAAGATGGACGATATGCCTACGCTGGGTAGCAGCAGTATCGGTTTGCAGGTGAAAGGCAAGGGACAGAATATGAACCTCACTATTGAGGGCGTCGGTTCCGATGCTACTTTTCACGGCTTCGGTGTCCTGGTACGTGCCTGCAGATATGTGGAACTGCGAAATCTCGGTGTGATGATGCATGAAGAGGATGGCATCAGTTTTGATACGGATAATGAACATGTATGGGGACACAACCTTGACATTTTCTATGGCAGGAATCATGGTGGCGACAAGGCTAAGGGCGATGGCTCTTTCGATGTGAAGGGTACGTTTTATTGCACGGTTAGCGACAACCATTTCTGGGACAGCGGTAAGTGTAACCTCAACTCGAATGGTGATGAGGTGGATTACGTGACCTATCGCCATAACTGGTACGACCACTCCGACTCTCGTCATCCGCGTGTACGTAAGTCGAAACATCTGCATGTGTACAACAACTATTTCGATGGTAATGCGAAGTATGGCGTTGGTGCAACCACCGGCTCATGTATCTTTGTGGAGAAGAATTACTTCCGCAACTGCAAATATCCCATGCTGATTTCCAAACAGGGGTCTGACATCCATAATGGCGTTGGTTCGGCTGCTGATACGAAAGGCACATTCTCCAGTGAAGACGGTGGTATCATCAAGGCCTACGATAATTTTACGACCGGTCAGAAGAGTTTCGAGCCTTATGTGGCTGGGCATACAACTTACAGTAAGCATTTTGATGCCTATGTAGTGGAGAACCGTGGTGACCAGGTGCCTGCGGAAGTCGTTACCCTTCAGGGAGGTACGGGCTATAATAACTTTGATACCGATGCTGATTTCTATACCTACACGCCTACAGACACTCAGGATGTGCCTGCTGTTGTTACAGGTTGGTATGGTGCAGGCCGCTGTGAACATGGTGACTTCCAGTATACCTTTAATAATGCGACGGAGGATGCGAACTACGATGTCATCCTTGACCTCTCGAATAAACTCGAAGCCTATAGCAGTTCGTTGGTGAAAATCTATGGTGACATGGGTGCTGTTACGGCCGACCCTGACCCCACACCCGATCCGACGCCCGATCCGGAACCTCAGGAAGGTAACATCATCTGTACTTTTGACGGGTCGCCTTCAAATTCGATGTTCACCGTCAGTTCTACCACCGCTTATGGCGATGGTAAGATAACCTATGACGGTACTTATCTGAAGAAAGGTGTTAAACTCGACAGTAAGGGCGCCATCTGCTTCACCCCTCAGAAGGATTACAACATGATCCTTGTCCTGGCTACGGCAAAGTCAGGACGTGACGTCAAACTCAACGACGTGAAGACCACCGTTAGTGGTACGGAGAATACTGCAGGTGCCTACTATGAGTTACAACCCATCGCCCTGACATCTGGTACAACCTACACGATACTTAAGGGTAGTGCCGAGTCCCTCGTGATGATGATTAAACTGGTGGAAGTTAATCATCAATAAGATTATCTGTAGGATAACGACGTATATAAATGAAAGACGGACGTGAAAACTATCACGTCCGTCTTTTTATATACAAGTAATGTAGGAATTACTTCTTGTTCAGGGCGAGGTCAATTTCTACTGCGATAGAAACGGTAGCACCTACCATGGGGTTGTTACCAATACCCAGGAAGCCCATCATCTCTACGTGTGCAGGAACAGAAGAAGAACCTGCAAACTGAGCGTCTGAGTGCATACGACCCATAGTATCGGTCATACCGTA
>CAMOGP010000070.1 GCA_946614175.1 uncultured Prevotella sp.
AGCTATTGACTGTGTGAAGTCGTGTCTAATCCTCCATCTCCTCATCCAGCCGGTTATCCCAGAGATATTTCCTCGTTTCGCGGGCAACCACACCACTAAGTAGGAGCAGGGCGATGAGGTTGGGAATAGTCATGAGGGCATTCATGCAGTCGGCAATATTCCAGATGATGTCCAAACTGATAATGGAGCCAAAGAACAGGGCTACAATATATAGAATGCGATAGAAACGGTTTGCGCGACGCGCCTCGATATAGTTCACGGCACACTCGCCATAATAGCTCCAGCCCAGAATGGTGCTGAAAGCGAAGGTAAGGATGCCGAAGGTAAGCAGCGGGGCACCCACGTAAGGAATCTTTGAGAAGGCCACCTGCGTCAGTGCGGCACCATCAGAATAACTGATGTCGGGGTAGGCCAGGATGCTGCTGACGAGCACCAACCCCGTGAGGGCACAGATAACCACCGTATCCCAGAACGTACCCGTGCTCGACACCAATGCCTGACGCACAGGGTTTCGCGTCTGGGCAGCAGCAGCCACGATAGGGGCCGAGCCCATGCCACTCTCGTTGGAAAAGAGTCCGCGCGCAATACCATAGCGGGCAGCCGCCATAACCGTGGCTCCAACAAACCCACCGCCTGCAGCCGAAGGGTTGAAGGCCGACTGGACGATAAGTTCCAGGGCTGGCCATACGTAGCTACCGTTCATCACTAGGATAACGATGCACCCGATGACGTAGAGGGCTGCCATGAAAGGCACGAAGATAGTACACACGCGGGCAATAGCCTTCACGCCGCCCAGGATGACGGCTGCCGTGAGGATGCAGACAAAGAGACCGACAGTCCACGTGGGAACACGGAAGGTCTCACTGGCCAGCAAAGCGATAGAGTTAGCCTGAACGGTACAGCCTATACCAAAGGAGGCCAGTGCCGTGAAGATAGCAAAGAGAATAGCGAGCCATTTCATGTTCAGTCCGCGCTCAAGGGCATACATCGGGCCACCATAGGTATTACCGTCGCCACCTTTCACGCGGTATTTTACGGCCAGCAGTCCCTCGGCATATTTCGTGGACATGCCGAAGATTCCCGTGAGCCAACACCACAGCACGGCACCAGGGCCGCCCAGGGCCACTGCCGTGGCCACTCCCACAATATTTCCTGTGCCGATAGTGGCAGCCAGAGCCGTGGCCAAGGCACCAAACTGACTCACGTCGCCTTTTGCTCCCGGGTCTTTCTTGATGGAAAGACGGATGCCTGTAAATAACTTGCGCTGGGGAATGCCCAGGCGGAAGGTCAGGAATACGTGCGTGCCCAGCAGCAGAATAATCATGGGCCAGTCCCAGAGAAAAGAGCTGATTACCGCGAAGAAGTCATTGATAGGTTCCATACTGTCGTGATTCAGATTTCAGTGCGCAAAGTTACGCATTATTCTTCATTTGAGGGCGCATTCTGCCGCGTTTTTTATGGAATCATGGTGCACTTTAAGAAAAAATTCGTAATTTTGCGCCCAGAAATTTAAAACTAGTAAGTAATAATTAAAATGAAATTGATTAAGCAGTGGCTGCCCGATGTGCTGGCAGTGGTATTCTTTGCCGTATTGGCTTTTGCCTATTTCTATCCCGCTGACGTACAAGACCGTGTATTGAGTCAGGGCGACATATCGGCCGGAATGGGTATGGGTGAAGAGGCCTCTCAGTATTATCAGAAGACGGGTGAGCGTACACGCTGGACGAACTCATTGTTCTCAGGCATGCCTACCTATCAGATATCACCCTCATACGACAGTACCGATCTGCTGTCGAAGGTAGAGGATGCTTACCACCTGTGGCTACCTGATAATGTATGGTATCTGTTTGTGTACCTGCTGGGTTTCTACATTCTGCTACGTGCCTTCGATTTCCGTCAGCAGTTAGCCGCTCTAGGTTCCGTACTCTGGGCCTTCAGCACCTATTTTCTGATTATCATTGCAGCCGGTCACCTATGGAAGGTGATGGCACTGGCCTATCTGCCACCTATGATTGGCGGTATCGTCCTGGCCTTCAGAAAGAAATACCTATGGGGACTGCTGGTTACGGCGCTTTTTAGTGCCCTCGAGATACATGCCAACCATGTACAGATGACATACTACTACTTGTTCATCATTCTCTTGATGGTACTGGCCTTCATCGTGGATGCCGTGATGAAAAAGGAATACGCACACATCGGCAAGGCACTGAGCGTTTGTATCATTGGCGGACTGCTGGGTGTCATGGTCAACGCTTCCAACCTCTACCACACATGGCAGTACTCCAAAGAGACCATGCGTGGCAAGAGTGAACTGGTAAAGAAGGACACGCAAAACCAAACCGACAGTGGTCTGGAACGTTCATATATCACAGATTATAGCTACGGCATCGGCGAGACCTGGACACTGCTTATACCCAACGCCAAAGGCGGCACATCTATGCGCCTGCTCTTTGAAGACGACAACGCCAAGAAAGCCGTCAAGGATATGTCTGTCAACGTAGGCAACGGACAGGTGATGAAGGCCTCTCAGGTATTTGACTATCTAAGCCAGCAGGGACTCTACTTCACCCAATACTGGGAGGAGAACCTGGAGGAAGGTGCCAACGGTACCATGGGTCCCGTCTATGTAGGTGCTTTCGTACTGATGCTCGCAGTGCTATGCCTGCTGATTTGTTATCGTAACCCACTGACATGGGGTCTACTGGCTGCCACACTCCTGAGTATCATGCTGGCATGGGGAAAGAACTTCATGGGACTCACCGACTTGTTTATCGACTATATCCCAATGTACGCGAAGTTCCGTGCCGTCGAATCCATTCTGGTTATTGCAGAGTTCACCATTCCACTGATGGCGATGCTGGCAATAAAAGAATTGGTTTTCACAGATAAACCTCAAGTCAGCCCCCAAAAAACCAGAAATTACAATCCACAAATCCTCATCGCCTTTGCCCTGACAGGTGGTATCGCCCTGCTATTTGCCCTAGCACCAACCATGTTCTTCGACTTCTACTCAGAGGCAGAGGCCAACATCTTCCGTCAGATACTCCCGCCACCAGCTGATGCCGATGCCTTGCTGGAGGCTCTGAGTCAGGCGCGCCAGGCAGTATTCACAGCCGACTGCTGGCGTTCATTCATCATCATCGTGCTGGGCACACTGGTATTACTGCTGTATCGTGCAAAGAAGCTGAAGACATGGATGATGGCTGCACTGCTGTTGGTTATCTGTTTGGTTGACCTGTGGCAGGTAAACCGCCGCTATCTGAACCCCAACGACAAGAAGCAGTTCATGAAGAAAGTGGAGCGTCAGCAGATTCGACCTCTGACAGAGGCAGACCAGCGTATCAAGGATGACCCTACGCTCTATTACCGCGTGCTGAACCTGGCACCAAACGTGTTTAATGAGAATGAGACATCATATTACCATAAGAGCGTGGGCGGATATCATGCCGCCAAACTGCGTCGCTATCAGGAACTCATAGAGCGTTACATCTCCAGTCAGACCAATGCCGCCAAGGAATCTATCCAGTCTTTCTATGGCGACCTGACACAGGTTAACGGCGACAGTATCTGGAATGTGCTGAACATGCTCAACACCAAGTATTTCCTCCTGGCACAACAGAATATAGAAGTACAAAACCCCTATGCCTATGGCAATGCCTGGTATGTTGACAAGGTGAATTATGTGGATAATGCCAACCAGGAACTGGATGCTCTGGGACAGATAGACCTCAGACACGAAGCTGTAGCAGACAAGCAATTCCAGCAGATACTGGGCGAGGCTGTGGTGCAAGATTCTACCTCAACCGTGGAACTGACGGCCTATGAGCCTAACCAGTTGACCTATCATGTTGAGAGCAAGAAGGGTGGCGTGCTGGTATTCTCTGAGATATACTATCCGGGATGGACTGCCACCGTTGATGGCGAGGAAGTAGAACTAGGACGCGTTAACTACGTACTCCGTGCCATGCCAATCACTGCGGGCCGTCATGAAGTGGTGCTCAGTTTCTTCCCCAAGTCAATAGACACCACAGAGACACTGGCCTATATAGCCCTGACCCTGATTCTGCTCTGTGGCGTGGCACTCATAGTGATGCAGACAAGACGTAAACCAAAAGCATAACAGATATGAAGAAAGGAGTGATTGTCATTTTGAGCATGCTTCTGCTGATAAGCAGTTGCTCAACGAATACCGCTGTAGGAGCCCAAATGGGTGGAGAGTTCGGACATGTGATAGGTTCTGCCATTGGCGGACTGACTGGTGGTTGGCGTGGACAACACAAAGGCGCCATCATCGGCACCGTGGGTGGTATCGCGGCAGGCGTAGCCATCGGTTCGGCCATAGACAAGGCGCAGGAACGTAAATTCGAAGAGCGTCTTCCCCAACGTCGCCAAGAACCTGTAGACGATATTATCTATATGGACGACGAGATACCGATGCTGGAGATACGCCATGCTGCTATACTGGAGACCCAGCACGACGGTGTACTGACACGCGGTGAGGAGTGTTCGGTGGTATTCGAGATTCACAACACCTCAGACGCCACCATCTATGATATCTGTCCGTTTGTAGAAGATGTGACGGGCAACAAGCATATCAATATCTCGCCCAACCTGAAAATAGAGAGTATTGGTCCGCGTCAGGCCGTGCGTTATACGGCAACGATACTGGCCGACAAGCGTCTAAAAAATGGAGAAATCAAGGTACGTGTAGGTGTAGCACAAGGCAGCAAAGAGGTCACCTCACAGACACGCCAGTTCACGGTGCCTACGGCAAAGAATGTCCGTGAATAGGTTTCCAGGGGAACTCTTCAGTTTCGATAGCCTCATAGACCCTCGGGAGGATATTATCACGGTCTCTCCTCATGGGAATATGAAAATGTTCCAACGGTTCCACAATGACGTTGGCCACACCTGTAGACAGGATGTCTAGTACCTTGGCAGCAGCCCACGACAGGTCTACAATACGTCCACGGACAAAAGGACCGCGGTCATTGACCCTCACCACAATCATTCTTCCGTTTGAGGGGTTGGTAACCTGTAGCAAGGTACCAAAGGGATAGGAGCGATGGGCACATGTCAGACTATCATGATGCAATCGGTCACCACTTGCCGTC
The DNA here is from genome assembly GCA_946614175.1 of uncultured Prevotella sp. Lineage (GTDB taxonomy): Bacteria > Bacteroidota > Bacteroidia > Bacteroidales > Bacteroidaceae > Prevotella. The sequence continues at coordinate 5,115 of CAMOGP010000070.1, forward strand.
ATACGTCCCGTAGCTCTCTTAGAGTAATATGAAGCCTTACCGATCTGAATCTGGCCCAGAACGGTAAGGCTTATTGTTAGCATGAATAATAATATATATGATCTTATACTCATACAATTCCCTGGGCGAGCATGGCTTTCGCTACCTTCATGAAGCCAGCCACGTTAGCACCCTTCACATAATTCACATAACCAGAAGGTTCCTTGCCGTATTTCAGACACTGCTCATGGATACCCTGCATAATCTGATGCAACTTCTGATCCACCTCCTCGCCTGTCCAAGAGATACGCATCGAGTTCTGTGTCATCTCCAGACCTGAGGTAGCCACACCACCGGCATTCACTGCCTTACCAGGTGCAAAGAGCTGACCAGCAGCAATAAACTTATTCACGGCCTCGGCTGTGCAACCCATATTCGAAACCTCGGCTACGCACAGAGGCTTGTTGGCCAGAATACGGTCTGCATCCTCACCATTGAGCTCGTTCTGTGTGGCACAGGGTAGATAGATATCAGCCTTAGCCTCCCAAGGCTTCTTACCCTCAAAGAACTTAGCCTCTGGAAACTCCTCTGCATAGGGGGCACAGATATCATTACCACTGGCACGCAATTCCAGCATATACTCTATCTTCTCGGCATCCAGACCAGCCTCATCCAGGATATAGCCGTCGGGACCACTGATAGTGATTACCTTTGCTCCCAGTTCGGTAGCCTTCTTAGCAGCACCCCATGCCACATTTCCGAAGCCAGAAAGTGCCACAGTCTTACCCTTGATATCCAGGTTGTGGGTCTCCAACATATGATGTACGAAATAGAGGGCCCCATAACCGGTAGCCTCAGGACGCAGGATACTACCACCCCACTCCAGTCCCTTGCCAGTCAATGTAGCGCCATGGAACTGTGACGTGAGTTTCTTATACATACCAAACAGATAACCTATCTCACGGCCACCCACACCGATATCACCGGCAGGTACGTCCATATCAGGACCAATGACCTTGAACAGCTCTGTCATGAAAGCCTGGCAGAAACGCATAATCTCAGCATCGCTCTTGCCACGGGGGGCAAAGTCAGAACCGCCCTTACCACCGCCCATCGGCAATGTAGTCAGTGCATTCTTAAAGGTCTGTTCAAAGCCTAGGAACTTCAATATAGACAGGTTTACTGACGGATGGAAACGCAGACCGCCCTTATACGGGCCGATAGCGCTATTGAACTGCACGCGATAGCCTATATTCACCTGTACCTCACCCTTGTCATCAACCCAGGGCACACGGAACGTGATGATACGCTCAGGTTCCACGATGCGCTCCACAATCTTTGCTTTCTCAAATTCAGGATGCTGGTTGTACACGTCCTTGATAGACTCTAGTACTTCACGAACAGCCTGAAGGTACTCTAACTCGCCTGGATGCTTACGTTCCAAAGCTTGCATTATTTTCTCCACTTCCATAGTTTTTTTAATTTAAAAGTTAATCAGATGGTTTTATAACACCGCAAATATAGTAAAAAAATATTTTACAACCAAGGAAAAAGAACAAAAAATAACACTTTTCACTTTTCAAAACCTACTTTTCACTAAAAAAAACGTACCTTTGCACTCGCAAACCTAAAATTGCAAAGAGCATATGGCAAATGTACCACAGGAATTCAACACCTTCTATTTAAAGGATGTTTCGTTTGTGAATCTGATGACTCGTCGCATCTTCAACGTGCTCATCGTGGCCAATCCCTATGATGCCTTTATGTTGGAGGACGACGGACGTGTTGACGAGAAGATCTTTGATGAGTATACCGAACTGGGCATGCGATTCCCGCCTATTTTCACACAGGTGAGTACCACCGAGGAGGCGCGTCATGTGCTGGACGAGACCAATATTGACTTGGTGATATGTATGCCAGGTACTGCCGATAACGATGCCTTTACGGTGGCACGCGAGGTAAAAGCCATCAAGCCCTCGGTACCCTGCGTGGTACTAACCCCTTTCAGTCATGGTATCACCAAGCGCATGCAGAACGAGGATATGACCATCTTCGACTATGTGTTCTGCTGGTTGGGCAACACCAACCTGATCCTCTCCATCATCAAACTGATTGAGGATAAGATGAATATCGAGCATGACATCGAGGAGGCTGGTGTCCAGATGATTCTGCTGGTAGAAGATAATATCCGTTTCTATTCCAGCGTACTGCCCAACCTCTATAACTATATCCTGCAACAATCCAAGAACTTTTCCACGGAGGCATTGAACCCCCATGCCGCTGCACAACGCAAGCGCGGCCGTCCAAAGGTGGTGCTCGCCACCAACTACGAGGAGGCCATGCAACTCTACGAGAAGTATGCAGAGAACACGCTGGGTGTGATCAGTGACACCCGTTTTCCGATGCAGACACCCATTGACCGTCTGAGTCATGTAGAGGAGGGAGATCCCGAGGCAGGACTGAAACTGCTTCGTGCCATCCGCCAGCACGACGAATACGTACCTCTTATCTTAGAGAGCAGTGAGGTAGAGAACCGAGAGAAGGCCTGGTCAGAAGGATTTGACTTCCTGGACAAGAACTCAAAGAAGTTCAATGTGGACCTGCGCAAGATGATTGAGGAGCACCTGGGTTTTGGCGATTTCGTGTTCCGTGACCCAGAGACCCACGAGGAGGTAGCCCGTGTCAAGACATTGAAGGAGCTGCAGGATAATATCTTCAAGATACCGCACGACTCACTGATGCATCATATCCGTCGTAATCACATGAGCCGCTGGCTCTGTGCCCGTGCCATCTTCCCTGTATCACAGTTCCTGAAGCAAGTCACATGGCACAAGCTGCAGGATGTGGATGCCCACCGTCAGATTATCTTCGATGCTATCGTGCAGTACCGCAGGATGAAGAATATCGGTGTGGTTGCCGTGTTCGACCGACTGAAGTTCGACCGCTACGCCCACTTCGCCCGTATCGGCGAGGGTTCGCTGGGCGGTAAGGGCCGTGGTCTGGCTTTTCTGGATAATATCATCAAGCGTCATCCCGAACTGAACCAGTATGAGAATGCCACGGTCCAGATACCAAAAACCGTGGTGCTCTGTACCGACTTCTTCGACCGTTTCATGGACGACAACAACCTGTGGTCCATCGCCCTGAGCGATGCACCCGACGAGGTGATCCTTCAGCATTTCCTCAAGGCTCAGCTGCCCGACGACCTAATAGAAGACTTCTTCATCTTCTTTGATGCCATCAAGACACCTATTGCCATACGCTCGTCGTCATTACTTGAAGATTCCCACTACCAGCCCTTCGCAGGTATCTACTCTACCTATATGATACCCTGGCTCGACGATAAGTACGAGATGCTACGCATGTTGGCCTGTGCCATCAAGAGTGTCTATGCTTCGGTCTATTACCGTGACTCCAAGGCCTATATGACGGCCACGCAGAATGTCATCGACCAGGAGAAGATGGCAGTCATCCTGCAAGAGGTGGTAGGTCACCGCTATGGCGACCTCTACTATCCCACGTTCTCGGGCGTGCTACGCTCACTGAACTACTACCCCATTGGCGACGAGACAGCTGAAGAGGGTATCGCCTCATTGGCATTAGGTCTCGGAAAATATATCGTCGATGGCGGACAGACCCTGCGCGTGAGTCCCTATCACCCGCACCAAGTACTGCAGACCAGCGAGATGGAGACGGCCCTGCGCGACACGCAGACCCGTTTCTACGCACTAGACATGAGTCATGTGGGCGATGACTTCAAGGTGGACGATGGCTTTAATATCAAAAACCTACGTGTGCGTCAGGCCGATGCCGACGGCTCGCTCACCTATATAGCCTCTACCTACGACCCCATGGACCAGGTGATTCGCGACGGTATCTATGAAGGTGGCCGGAAGATTATCTCTTTCTGCGGTGTGCTGCAGCAAGGCGTGTTTCCGCTACCCGAACTTCTGCAGATGTCGCAAAAACTTGGTGCCGAAGAGATGCGCCGTCCTGTGGAGATTGAGTTTGCCTGCAACCTGAATGATGACCGCACAGGAGATTTCTACCTCCTGCAGATTCGTCCTATCGTAGATTCCAAACAGGTGCTTGATGAAGACCTGCAGCAGATTCCCGATGAGCAGTGCCTGCTGCGCTCACACAACTCGTTGGGGCATGGTATCTCCGAGGATGTGGTCGATGTGGTGTATGTCAAGACCGACGAGAACTTCACCGCGGCGAACAACCCGATGATAGCCGACGAGATTGAACGTATCAACCGTAAGTTCCTCAACGAGGACAAGAACTATATCCTCATTGGTCCAGGACGCTGGGGCTCCAGCGACTACTGGCTGGGCATCCCCGTAAAATGGCCACATATCTCGGGGGCACGTGTCATCGTAGAGGCTGGTTTAAAGAACTATCATGTGGATCCCTCGCAGGGCACCCACTTTTTCCAGAACCTCACCTCGTTTGGTGTGGGCTATTTCACCATCAACACCTACACAGGCGACGGCGTACTGCAAAAAGAAATCCTCGACAGCATGCCTGCCATCGAGGAGACTGAACATATACGCCATGTGCGCTTCGAACGCCCCCTCAAAGTGATGATGGACGGTAAGAAGCAGACAGGCGTTGTACTACTGCCCATGGAAGATACAGCAGAGACAGCAGTATAGACAGTTACTGTCCGCCGAGTCGTGAGAAATACTCAATGATATCCTCCCATGTCTTGAAGGTATCAGAACCATATTCCAGGAGGGTGGCCATCGTGTCGCCCTCTTTTTTCTTACTGATAAGGTAGTCTCCATAAAGCAAGTCACGACGATGGGTATAGACGGTATGGCGCCATGCCGGTACGTTGATATACTCCTCCAACCACTGTCCCCAACAGTTCTTTGTAGGATAGTCATCCTCTCCTACGAAATACACCTGATAGTTCTCTATCAACAGGCGCACAGCCTTCTGGCTGCTACTATTGGGCTTATTATAAGCATCCACGAGCGTCTCCATGCCTATATATATAATAGGACGCTGACGGTTCTCCTGTAAATCGTCTATCCAGCGAATCACAGGCACTACGGCATGCATAAACGAGCGGTCGTCCATACGGTGCTCACCATGAAAGTGGGTTGCCTTTGGATAGCGCTCACGAAACATATCGAAGGTATCCACCAAGTCGTCCCTGTCACCAAAGAGCCCATAGACACGGCTTCGTTCTTTCTCCAATTCCTCGTCATTCAGACCTTCCAATCCTGAAAAACGCTGTTCGCTCACCTGTCGGTACTCCTTCACCAGAGCCTTATCCACATAGAACTGCTGTTCCCCGTCTAGTCGCGGGTTCTGGAAAGTCTGCGTCCCCGTCATGCCATGCTGCTGCATAGTATCGGCCAGACACAGGGCTGGATTCATACAGATACGATCATAGCCATAGAGTTGTTCTGTGTACATACCTCCCATCGAGGTACCAAGAATCAGATCCGGCTGTTCCTTTTCACAAAGCTCACGCAACAAAGTCTGTGCTTCTGCAGGATGGATGGGCAGGTCGGGCGCAATAACGTTGGCATTGGGTAGGATGGTGCGCAGACGTGTCACCGTACCACTCTGTCCGCTACTACCAAAACCATGGAGATACATCACTGTTTTCCCGTTCATCAGTTCGGGAAACTGCCTTACGTATTGATTCTGTTGTTCCATAACGCAGACAAAGGTACGAAAAAAAATAAGTATTGTTGCAACAATTCCCCAACTATTTACGTCTAATGGATAAAATCATTGCTGTCCACTAAAAATCGCTAAGCGTTCTTTGAAATGATTGAAATAT
>CAMOGP010000071.1 GCA_946614175.1 uncultured Prevotella sp.
TTGAATATCTGGTCAGTAATCTCTTTGACCATCTGAGTAACCAGTTCTTCCTGCACCGAATTTAGCGACTGCGTTGTCTCATAAGTAGAGGTGGCCGTGAACTGACGCTCGAAGTCCTCGTCGTGTTTTGCATTATTCGTGAAGCGCACATTGACAGTCATCGACAGTTCCGTCTGTGCTGAATAGCCCTCAGAAGAAACCGACTTGTTGCGCTGCTCGTAACGAACAATCTCGCCAGATATCTGCAGGTCGCCATTACGTTTTACCTGGATGAGTTTGGTATGGTTGGCATATTGATCTTTCAACTGGTTGTTGAAAATGCTGGCCATAGGTCCCCATACATAACTGGTGCGCAGGGGGAAATCGGCAATCTGTATGGTCTTTGTCTTGTTGTAGTCGATGCTGGCACCATTGAAAGTGTAGCATGACGACATGAAGAGCGATGTGATGAAAAACACCAGCATTAGTCCATATTGCTTCAAACGACGATAAAGTGTGCGATCGCTAATCCCCAGTTCTTGTGCCGCTTTCTTGCGATTACCATTATTGCGCTCCAATGCCTTCTCCAGCATCTGACGACTAAGGTCGTTCAGGTTCAGGTTCTCCTGCTCAGGCGTAGGCTCAATATATTCCTCGGCCTCGGCATCCTCGAGTATGGGTTGGATGGGCTGAATAGGGGTGATGGGATTGATGGGTGTGATGGCAGGCGAGGGAGACGTCTTCACGTCTTCCATCTGCTTCTTCAACTGACTCATCTCGCGGCGCATGTCGTTTACATTGCCGCGCAGTTCAAAGAGAATCTTATAGAGAATCTCGCGCTCGTTTTCAAACGAATGGTCGCTGTTGTTCTTGATGACGGCCAATTGTGTGGTCTCCTGATCCTGTGGGATAAAACGAGAGAGAATCTGGGGCGTGATGATACGTTCCTGACTGAGCACAGAAATCTGTTCGGTGATATTCTTCAACTGACGTACATTGCCCGGCCATTTATAGCGCATCAGCATCTGTTTAGCCTCGTCCGTCAAGGTGACGCGCTCCATATGGTATTTCTCTGCCATCTGCATAGCAAAGAGGCGGAATAGCAGTACAATATCCTCGCCACGCTCGCGCAGGGCGGGCATCTGAATGGGGATACTGTTCAGACGGTAATAGAGATCCTCACGGAAACGTCCTTCACTGATAGCCTGTCGGATATTGACATTTGTCGCTGCCACTATGCGTACGTCGGTCTTGCGAATTTCTGTGCCACCAACCGGGATGTATTCGCCAGTCTCGAGGACACGAAGCAACCGAGCCTGAGTGGCCAGAGGCAGTTCGCCAACTTCATCAAGGAACAGTGTGCCTTTGTTGGCCACACCGAAATAGCCAGGTGAGTCGTTGATGGCGCCCGTATAAGAACCCTTTACATGACCAAAGAGTTCGGAATCGATGGTTCCCTCAGGAATAGAGCCGCAGTTGATAGCGAAATATTTCTCGCGCTTACGTGGTGAGTTGTCGTGGATTACACGAGGGATAATCTCCTTACCGACACCGCTTTCGCCAACGATGAGCACGCTTAGGTCGGTGGGCGCTACCTGTAGGGCAACGTCCAGAATATGGTTCAGAGCCTCGCAGTTGCCCACGATGTTGTACCTCTGTTTGATGCGTTGTAACTCAGCGTTGTTCATAATTGGCTGACAAAATTACATAATTTTTTTGAAACGGCTGCAAAAATGACAGAAAAATTATTCTTCAGGCTTCTTGTGGAAGCGTACTTTCTCGCTCTCATCACGACGCTCGTGGTATAGCTTTGGTAGTGGATTTTCGTAGGGCTCGTCGTAGTTCTGACGATTGCGCCAAACGTCGATAGCGACGTAGATGGCATTACGTAGTGATTGTTCGTCGGTGGTGTTTTTACCTGCTGCGGCGAAGTTGACACCATGGGCGGGAGCCGTACGGATCAGGTCCAGACCAGTGGTGAAACGCACACCGTTCTCGTAGGCCACAGCCTTGAAGGGCGTCTGACCCTGGTCGTGATACATAGCGAGCACACCATCGAAACGGTAGTAGGCGCTACGGCCAAAGAAATCGTCGGCAGCATAAGGACCGAATACCTGGATACCCTTCTCAGCCAGTTCGTTGATGGCAGGGGTGATTACGGTCTGCTCCTCATCGCCCAGCACGCCATCCTCACCGCAACGGGGATTCAGTGCCAGGACAGCGATACGGGGACTGCTGACACGCAGGTCGCGACGCAGTGCCTGATAGAAGATGGTGGCTTTCTCCACAATTTTCTGTTTGGTGATAGACTCCGCGACGTCTTTGATAGCCACATTGTTGGTTACCAAAGCTACGCGCAGGTCATCATTGGTCAGGATGGTGAGTCCTTTCTTGCCATCATTGAGGGCATGCTCAATATAGTTGGTGTGACCGTTGAAGCCTTTAATGCTGTTCTTACTTACAGGAGCCGTAACCAGCACGTCAAACAGACCAGCTTTGTAGTCTTCCAAGGCTTTGTCGATAGCCATTTTTGCTGCCTCGCCAGCCTCTGGCGTGGAGGTGCCCAAATCAATCTTAGTCTCGTCATCGATGATAGCCAGCATATTCAGTTTGCCGTCCTGAGCATCCTTGGCATTCTTTATGACGGTAAAGGGCGTATCGATGTTCAGTGTCTTGCCATGAAAGGCGGCAATCTTAGGCGAGCCATAGACAATAGGTGTGCAGAGCTCAAGCATCATTGGGTCGGCAAATGTCTTTAATATGACTTCATAGCCCACGCCGTTGATGTCACCGTGTGTGATGGCCACGCGAATTTTTCTTTCTTCCATAATATTTATTGTTTTTGATTTTTCTTCTTTTCTGTGCTAAGCAGTCCGCAGGCAGCAAAGATATCCTGTCCGCGACTGGCACGAATGGTGGTAAATACGCCGTTGGCGGTGAGGTAGTCACGCAACTGCTCCATCCTGTTGAGATCGGCCCCTGGCAAGTTGACATTAGGAATCTGGTGGAAGCGAATCAGGTTGACTCGGCATTCCAGCCCCTTGACCAGTTGTACTATCTCGCGCCCATGTTCCAGTGTGTCGTTGAGACCGCTGAAACAGATGTATTCAAATGAACAGCGACGCTGATGGGTGAAGTCGTACTGCTTCAGCAGTTCCACCACCTCGTTGATACTCATGGCTTTTTCTGCAGGCATTAATGATAGCCGTTGCTCATGCAGGGGAGAATGCATGGAGATGGCAACGTGGCATTGGCTCTCGTCGAGGAAACGCTTCAGCTTGTTCTTCACGCCCACGCTGCTCACCGTTATACGCTTAGGACTCCAGGCATAGCCGTCGGCTGCCGTCAGTATCTCTGTCGTCTTTAGCACGTTGTCCAAGTTATCCATCGGCTCGCCCTGCCCCATGAATACCACGTTGGTCAGTAGGTCGCGCTCGGGTAGGGCGTAGATTTGATTCAAGATGTCGGCAGTAGAGAGGTTGCCTTCAAATCCCTGTTTACCAGTCTGACAGAACAGGCAGTTCATCTTGCAGCCCACCTGGCTGGACACGCAGAGCGTGGCACGGTCGCCGTCTGGGATAAAAACCGTCTCGACGAATAAGCCGGAATGTCCGGAAATTCCGGAATCTCCGGAGTTTCCGGTCGTCACGACAGGGAACAGGTATTTGATGGTACCATCCACGCTTCGCTGGCAGTCGATAGGCGGCATAGCGCCTACGCAATACTCGTTGCTCAGACGTTCACGGTTCTGCTTCGAAAGATTCGTCATCTCGTCGATGCTCATCACCCCTTTCTCGTAGAGCCACTTGGCTATCTGTCCGCCAGTGAAGGCGGGCATACCCAACTGTAGCGCTACCTGCTTTAATTCCGCAGTAGTCAGACCTATCAGTCTCTTTTTGCTTGTGTTACTATCGTTGGCCGATTTTTCCATGTAAGGTGCAAAAGTACGAAAAAATGTTGAATTAACAAAGTGTTTAATCTTTTTTATTATAGTCTAGGTGTGATTCGTAAAATTGTAAAGGTAAATTTTTGCGAAATGCAGAGTTTTTATTATCTTTGCAGAAATTTTTTTTATAAGAATGAAAGAACACATTGATATATTTCTGCCTTGTATGGACGAAAGTCAGGCAGAACAACTTAAAGCGGAACTACTAACAAGTACGCAAGTACAAAACGTGTGGTTTGTTGATGGTGTGCGCTCCAGCGAATCACTTTGCGAGATTGCCAACCAATCGGTATCACCTTATGTGGCTTTGGTGGTTAAGGATACCTCAATCCAACTGGGTCAGGGAGCCTTGGAACGTATGGTTCAAGTGGCTTCCGACTGTGGTGCTATGATGGTTTATGCCGACCATTATGAAAAGAAGGAGGTGGATGGCGAGTGGAAAACGGAGAAGCATCCAGCTATCGACTATCAGTTGGGCTCCGTACGTGATGACTTTGATTTCGGCTCGTTGTGGCTGGTACGTGGCGACATGTTGCGTCAGTGGTCCCATGAGACTACGTCGAAATACCAATATGGCGGGCTCTACGACCTGCGTCTCTATCTGAGTCGTCAGGGGCAGATTCTGCATCTGAACGAATTGCTCTATACCGAGGTGGAACGTGATACACGTGCATCAGGAGAGAAACAGTTTGACTACGTGAACCCAGCCAACCGCGAGGTGCAGATAGAGATGGAGCAGGTGGCTACCCGTCATCTAGAGGCGATAGATGCCTTGGTAGATACCACCAGTCTGCAGCCCGTGGATTTCGATGAACAGCCCTTCGAGATGGAGGCATCTGTCATTATCCCAGTCTTTAATCGTGCCAAGACCATTGCCGATGCAGTGAAAAGTGCGTTAGAGCAAGAAACGAAGTTTAAATATAATGTCATCGTGGTGGACAATCACTCTACGGATGGCACAGGAGAGATTCTGTCGGGTATGTCGCTGTGCCACAGCGACAAACTCCACGTAATCACTCCTGAGCGCACGGACCTTGGTATAGGTGGCTGTTGGAACATGGCTGTCAATGATTGTCATTGTGGACGTTTTGCAGTGCAGTTGGATAGTGACGACCTCTATTCTTCCCCCAAGACGCTGCAGACCATTGTGGATGCTTTCTATAAGCAGAAGGCCGCAATGATTGTGGGCTCTTACAGAATGTGTGACTTTGAACTGAACACCTTGCCACCGGGACTCATCGCTCATAAAGAGTGGACAGATGAGAACGGACCTAATAATGCCCTGCGTATCAATGGTCTGGGAGCACCACGCGCTTTCTTCACCCCGCTCTTGCGTCAGGTGCAGTTGCCCAATACAAGTTATGGTGAGGACTACGCCATGGGACTCTGGTTCTCGCGCAACTATCGCATTGGCCGTATCTATGACGAGCTCTACCTCTGTCGCCGCTGGGGTGGCAATAGCGATGCCGCTCTCTCAGTAGATAAGGTCAATGCGAATAACCTGTATAAGGACCGCCTGCGCACGCTTGAGATCAAGGCACGCCAGGCAAAGAACTCAAACCTTCAGTCCCAAACCTCCAACCTCTCTCCTCTGGACCGCTATTTCGATCGTCAGCTGACGCTATGGCCTGAGACACGCAATCGCTATCGTGAGTTGAGTCATGTGGAGACGCGTGAATTGAATGTGGGTACCTCTACGCTCGAGGTGCAGTTCAATCCTGCCCGTATCTGTTCTACGGGGGCCTCTATTACCAAGGAGGCAGTGGCAGCTCGTCCTTGTTTTCTGTGCAGGAAGAACCGTCCTGAACAGCAGTTGACTAAAATACAGGATGTGGACTATGAACTACTGATAAATCCATTCCCCATCCTTCCCATGCATTTCACTATTCCTATCCGCAGGCATCAGGCCCAGCAGATTCGTGGCATGTATGGCGAGATGATACAGTTGTTGGTACATTATCCGGAACTGATGGTATTCTATAATGGACCCCTCTGTGGCGCATCGGCACCCGACCATGCCCATCTTCAGGCAGGCACTTCGGGCATCCTTCCTCTGCAGAAAGAGTGGCAACGTTTGTCGCGCAACCTCACCGAGGTGGCCCGTCGTGGAGATGATGCCACGCTCAGTGTGATAGAGGATTATCCCTGTGCAGCATTGGTGATTCGTGCACATAGTCGTCGCAGCAGCGAACGGATGTTTGCCACGCTCTATCATGCCCTGCCTAAACTGCCAGAACAGACGGAACCGATGATGAATGTTGTGGCATGGCATGCTGAGGAAGAGTTTATCTCGGTGGTGTTCCCCAGAAAGAAACACCGTCCCGACTGTTATTATAAGACTGGCGACGAACAGCTGCTGGTGAGTCCTGGAGCCCTGGATATGTCGGGCTATTTCATCACCCCGCGCCGCGAAGACTTTGAGCGTATCACGCCCGAGATGGCTGAGGCTATCCTGAAGGAGTGTACCCTGTCTGGTGATGAGATGGAAGCACTGAAAGAACGCTTGAAGAAGGATGTGGTCAACGTAAAACGCCTGTCGAAGATGGGTGAGGAACCACAGGTTTCTGTAGGAATTGTCAGCGGACAGAAAATTGTGTTCTGTCTCAATGGTGATTATGTTGCAAAGGGTGAGACCATCGCAGGGCTTCAAACTGTAGAACTGGCTGAGGGTGGACTGCTCTGGCGAGGTCAGAACTATCGTGAACTGCGCTTCCAACCTCAAGGTGACGACGTGTCGTTTACGCTTCATGATGTCACTATCGGCGTAGGTTTCCACTGGGAACGTCAGGAGAAACAGACCTTCCGTGGTACACTCCGTTTGGTGGTCGAGGCTGATAAGGTGCTGGCCATCAATGAGCTGCCTGTGGAGCAGTATCTGGAGAGTGTAATCTCCAGTGAGATGAGTGCCACCTCTTCACCAGAACTGTTGAAAGCCCATGCCGTCATCTCCCGTTCGTGGTTGCTCTATCAGATTAAGAAACGTGCTGAGAGTGGAGAGCGCAAGGATAATAGCTTCTTCTCATTTGTGAAGAAAGAAGACGAGCTGCTACGTTGGTACGACCGTGAGGATCATACCCTGTTTGATGTTTGTGCCGACGACCATTGTCAGCGCTATCAGGGTATCACCCGTGCCTCGTCTCCTGCTGTGGCAGAGGCTATCAAGGCTACCCGCGGACAGGTGCTGGTCTATGATAATGAACTCTGTGACACACGTTTCTCTAAATGCTGTGGCGGTCAGACGGAGGAGTTCCAGTACTGTTGGGAGAATATCAGGAAACCTTATCTGGTGTCGGTGAGTGACCCCTTCTGTCATACCTCCGACAAGCGTATCCTCTCACAGGTACTGAATGACTATGATCAGGAGACACCCGATTTCTATGAATGGCGTGTGGAATATACGCAGGAGGAACTCACCGAACTGGTGAATCGCAAGACGAAACTCGACCTGGGTGATATCCTGGACCTCGTACCCTTGGATAGGGGAGAGAGCGGACGTATCTGGCGTCTGCAGATTGTGGGCAGCAAGCGTTCCTTCATCATTGGCAAGGAACTCGAGATTCGTCGTGCCCTTAGCGAGACGCATCTTTACAGCAGTGCCTTCAAAGTGAAGAAAGTACAAACCTCAAACCCCAATTCTCAAACCTCAAACCTTAAATTCATCCTCAAAGGCCGTGGATGGGGGCACGGTGTTGGTCTGTGTCAGATAGGTGCCGCCGTGATGGGCGAGAAAGGCTACGATTACGATGATATTTTACTTTATTACTATAGAGGTGCAGAAATAAAACAAAAATACTAATATGATGAATAAACGTAATCCTTGGGCGTGGATACCTACGCTCTATATGGCAGAAGGACTGCCAAATGTTATTGTGACATCTGTCGCTGTGGTGCTTTACATGCAGATGGGACTGACAGATGCCGAGATCGGTCTGTACACGGGTTGGCTGGGTTTGCCGTGGATTATCAAGCCCTTCTGGAGCCCGTTCGTAGATTTGTGTAAGACGAAACGCTGGTGGGTGCTGGCCATGCAACTGTTGTTAGGTTCTTCCTTGGCAGGCATTGCTTTCACGCTGAACACTGATTTCTGGTTTCAGGGCACTATGTTCTGTTTCTTCCTGATGGCTTTCTCGAGTGCCACCCACGATATCGCAGCTGATGGCTATTATATGCTGGAACTCGATGAACATCAGCAGGCCTGGTTTGTGGGCATCCGCAATACGTTCTATCGCTTGGCCGTTATCTTCGGCAATGGTGCATTGGTACCTTTGGCAGGTCTGCTACAGACCCTTTATCCGGATAGAAATGCCTTTACCTGGAGTCTGATATTCTATGGTGTTGCAGGCCTGTTTATCGCCTTTTGGCTGTGGCATTGCTATCAGATGCCAAAGTCGGCAGCCGATGTGCGTAATCACGTGACAGCCAAGGAGGTGATTCGTGGACTCCTGGACATGTTTAAATTGTTCTTCACGCGTATGCCTTGGCGTGAACTGCTCTGTGCCGTGGTGTTTATTATGTTCTACCGTTTCCCAGAGGCATTGCTGAATGCGATGAGTAAGACCTTCCTGACCCGACCTCAGGAGGATGGCGGACTTGGACTTTCCTTGGCCGAGTATGGTCTCAGTTATGGCACCGTGGGACTCATCGGCCTGTTGCTGGGCGGTATCGTCGGTGGCTGGCTGGCCAGTCGCGACGGACTGAAGCGCTGGCTGTGGCCTATGGTGTGTGCCATCACCCTGCCCGATGTGGTCTATGTCTATATGAGTTATGCCATGCCCGATAACATGGTGCTGGTCAGCTCGTGCATCTTCATCGAGCAGTTTGGCTATGGCCTTGGCTTCACTGCGCTCACCCTTTATATGCTCTATTTTAGTATGGGCCCGTTCAAGACCTCGTTCTACGCTATCTGCACAGGTCTCTCGTACCTGGGCCTGCAGGTACCGGCTATGTTCTCCGGTTTCCTGAAGGATGCCGTGGGCTATCAGACCTTCTTCCTGATTGTCATGGCGCTGTGTGGCGTCACCTTCCTGGTGGCCTGGTTTGTGAAGATCGACCCAGAGTTTGGTAAAAAGAAATAAGACGTGATGAGCAATCGGGGCAGAATGACACCATGGCTATCCTCTTTGTATTTCGCAAAGGGGATGCCACGTGTTGTCATCTTTGTCATCACCTTGCTGATGCTGCGTCAGATGGGACTGGATATGAGAACCTGTCTGTGTGGTGTGTCAGTCATGTATCTGCCCTGGGTGCTGAAGGTGTGGTGGAAACCATGGGTGGGCAAGGCGATGAACTATCGTCAGTGGATTTTGCTGACGCAGTTTCTATTAGCGGCGGCATTCGGTTTCCTGGCCTGTTCGCTGTCTGTCGAAAGTGTTATGTGGGGCCTGCTGGTACTTATTTCATGGCTTACTGCCCTGCATAATGTTGCTGCCGACGAGTTCTCGCGTTCGCATCCCTTAGCTCCTCATCACTCCATTGTCCAGGAACTGTTCCGTAAATTTGCCCTGGTCATTGGTCAGGGCGTGTTGCTGGTCGTGGCTGGCAATCTGCAGATATTCTATCGTTATGATATGCTCTATGCCTGGCGGGTGCTCTTTTATTTCCTGTCGGGTTTCTTCATGTTCCTTTTCTTCTGGCATGTATGGACACTGCCGGGTGCGCGCCGCACTGACGAGGAACAGGGGCATTCTCTGCCCGAGAGGCAGCATGGCTGGTATCGTGCAGTATTCTTTCTGCTCTTCTATACCTTCTCACAGACCATGGTGGGTAAGGTGAGCATTCTTTTCCTGATAGACACCTTCCGCAATGGCGGTGTGGGCTTGTCGCCTCAGGAGTTTGGCTTCGTGATGGGTATCGTGGGTATCGTGGCCCTGACCTTTGGTGGCTTCCTGGGCAGGAAGGCTGTCCGTCGTTTCGGCCTCTACCACTGTCTGATGCCCATGACGCTCTGCATGCTGATACCTTGCGTGGTTTATGTTGCCCTGAGCTATTGGCAACCAAGAGAACTATTGTTTGTGGGCGCTGGTGTATTAGTGGAGCAGTTGGCCTATGGGTTGGGTTTTGCGGCCTATCTGGCTTACCTGAAACTTACCGACTATCGTGAATGCGGTAAGTCGCTCATGGCTCTCTCACTGCTGTTGGGATGCTTGGTTTCTGGTCCTTTGGTGTATGCGTTAGGCTATAACGCCTTCTTTGTTTTGTCGCTAGCGCTCTCGTTCCTAACGATACTCTCATCCTTGATGTTAAGAAAGCATATAACTCTTAATTCTTAACTCTTACTCGGCGCAGCCGATACCTCTTAACTCTTAATTCTTAACTCTTAACTCTCAAATCCCCAGTCCTCCCTGGAATGACAGGTCCACAGCCTTGCTCTGCTGAATGCGGGAGTAGGGTGGTACGTCGTTTGTCACCCAGATGTTACCACCGATGACAGAGTGATGGCCAATGGTGATACGTCCAAGGATTGATGCGTTGGAATACACGGTGACATGATCCTCGATAATCGGGTGACGTGGGATGTTCAGCATGTTGCCGTTCTCGTCGTAGCGGAAACTCTTGGCACCCAAAGTCACACCCTGATACAGCGTCACGTGGTTGCCGATGATGGCAGTCTCTCCAATCACCACACCCGTGCCATGGTCTATAGCGAAATATTCGCCAATCTTTGCACCAGGGTGAATATCGATACCAGTCCTTGAATGGGCCTGCTCTGTGATGATACGGGGAATGACGGGCACCTCCATCAGGTGCAGCACATGAGCAATGCGGTAGTGCGTCATCGTGTTCATCACGGGATAGCAGAAAATCACCTCACCATAGTTGGTGGCAGCTGGGTCACTCTGGAACATAGCTTCCACATCCGTGTAGAGCAGACGTTTCACTTCGGGTGGTTGGTCTATGAACTGTAGGGCCAGATTCTCTGCCGACGGGGGCATCTGCTCCT
>CAMOGP010000072.1 GCA_946614175.1 uncultured Prevotella sp.
ACACACGGATTTTCAGTCCGATGCTCTACCAACTGAGCTAAGGCACCATCATGTGTTCACTGCAATCCTTTCTTTTGCGGGTGCAAAGGTACGAATAAAAAAATAATTGACCAAACGTTTGGTCAATTATTTTGCAGTTTTTAAGAATTTTCTCCTCTAAAGAAGCTTTGTTATCAGAAAAATGTCTTCTATTCTTTACTTTTGGTCATTTAATGGGTTCCAACCTTGGGCCTTGAGTTCGAATTCCTGATTGTCGCGTGTGACGAGAATCTGACCATATTTCTGGTCGGTGATATGACCAATCATACGCACACCTTCCATGTCCTTTACCTTGTCCAGGTCGCCAATGGGCACAGTGAAGAGCAGTTCGTAGTCTTCACCGCCGTTAAGTGCACAGGTGGTGACATTCATATTCATCTCTTCTGCCATCACAGCTGTCTGGTAGTCGATGGGGATTTCTTTCTCGAAGATACGACAGCCCACACCGCTCTGTTTGCAGATATGCATCAGTTCTGATGACAGACCATCGCTGATATCCATCATGGCAGTGGGATGAACGCCTGCCTCGCGCAGTTTGTTGATGATATCGCCACGAGCTTCCGTCTGCAGCTGGCGCTGAAGGAGATATTCCTTGCCGGCAAAGTCGGGGGTGAAATGAGCTAGTTCTTCAAGGGCTTTCTTGTCGCCTTTTTTCTTGGCCTCGTTGACCTGCTGGTAGTAAACGCTCTTCTCGCGCTCCAGCAGCTGCAGACCCATATAGGCTGCGCCAAGGTCGCCAGAGACGCAGATAAGGTCTGTGTTCTTAGCACCGTTGCGGTAGACGATATCCTCTTTGCGGGCTTCACCGATGCAGGTGATGCTGATGGCAAGTCCGGTATAGGAAGAGGTGGTGTCGCCTCCAACGATGTCAACGTTCCATTTCTCGCATGCCAATCGGAGACCAGCGTAGAACTCCTCCATATCTTCTACGGTAAAGCGCTTGCTGAGGGCCAGCGATACGGTGATTTGTCGTGGGGTGCCGTTCATGGCAAACACATCACTGATATTCACCATGGCCGACTTATAGCCCAGATGCTTCAGGTCGATATAGGTGAGGTCGAAATGGACGCCCTCCATCAATAGGTCGGTGGTGACGAGAACCTCGCTATCAGGGTAGTGCAGTACGGCGCAGTCATCACCTACGCCGTACTTTGTTGATTCATTTTTATTTTCTAAGTCTTTTGTCAGTCGGTCAATAAGACCGAACTCTCCTAAGTTTGCTATTTCCATAAATGGGATTACTTCTTGAATTTCTCTGTAGGATGATCCGTGTTGAACTTCTCTGTCTTGTTGTGTTCAATGGCCTCAGAACGAACAATCATCTCACGCATAATCTCGGTCATGATAGGCTGAGCCTTGTCGGCAGCCTCCTGTACTTCCTCATGAGATACCTCTACGGGGATGTCAAAGCCACCCAGGTCGGTGACGACAGAGATTCCAAAGGTGCGGATGCCGCAATGGTGAGCCACGATAACCTCTGGAACGGTACTCATGCCTACGGTGTCGCCACCAAGGATGCGGTACATCTTATATTCTGCGGGGGTCTCGAAGGTAGGTCCCTGAACGCCCATGTAGACACCATATTGCAGACGAATCTTCTTCTCGCGTGCAATCTGGCTGGCCAGTTTGATAAGCGACTGGTCGTAGGTCTCGTGCATATCCGGGAAACGGGGACCGGTAGGGAAGTTCTTTCCGCGCAGAGGATGCTCGGGGAAGAAATTGATATGGTCGGTAATCACCATCAGGTCGCCAATCTTGAAACCGGGGTTCATGCCACCAGCAGCATTAGAGACAAAGAGCGTCTTGATGCCCAGTTCGTACATCACACGGACAGGGAATGTTACCTCTTTCATCGAGTATCCCTCGTAGAAATGGAAACGCCCTTTCATCGCCATGATATCCACGCCGCCAAGCTTGCCAAAAATCAGTTTGCCGCTATGGCCTTCTACCGTAGAAATGGGAAAGTTGGGTATTTCACTATAGGGTATCTCAAGTGCGTCAGTTATTTCTGAAGCTAATTGTCCGAGGCCTGTCCCCAGAATGATTGCCGTTTTTGGGCTTGTTGTCATCCTTTCTTTTAACCAGGATGCTGTTTCTAGAATTTTTTCGTACATAGCCTATAATATTATCGTTAAACTTCTCTTCCTGATTGAGCATGAACTTGATGCGTACAGGAAGTATGTATATATTTTCTTTGATTTCTTCGCAGAGTCCCTTTAACCCAATGATGCGGGCCGCGTCTTTCTCGGTTGTGATGATGCATTTGGGCGAGGGGAGTTTTGCGAACTCACTGCAGATTTGTTCGATATCCTTCTGGTTGAAGGCGTGGTGATCCGGGAAACTCAGCATCGACAGTTTTGATACCATCGGCGAGATATCTTCCTTCATCTGGCGAGGCGAGGCAATACCAGTAAGAAGAAGCACATGGTGGTTCTTGAGTTGCTCAAGATTTGCCAATGTCCCTTCTTTTTTAAATATGGGCTTCATGTCTCCGTATTCCAGTGTGGTGAAGAATATCTGTTGATAAGGGTAGAGGTCCATCGCCTTGGTAATCACACGATACTCCATGGGTTTCAGGTCCTTTGGACATTTCGTGATGATGACGATGTCGGCACGGTTCTTTCCTGTGAGCGGTTCGCGCAGACGACCGGCTGGCAACAGTGTGTCATAGATAATCAGTCGGTGATAGTCCACCAACAGGATGTTGATGCCTGGTTTGACGTAACGATGCTGGAAAGCATCGTCGAGCAAGATAACATCAATATCATGATGCTGTTGATTCAAGGCTTCGATGCCGTGGACACGATTCTTGTCGACGGCAACGATGACCTTGGGATATTTCTGTTTCATCTGGAAGGGTTCGTCACCAATAGTGCGGGCTGTGCTTGACTCATCGGCAATCTGAAAACCGTGCGACTTCCGTTTGTAGCCTCTGCTTAATACCGCCACGCGGGAATGGTCTTGGAGTAACCTGATTAAATATTCCACATGTGGCGTCTTACCAGTTCCTCCTACAGTGATGTTGCCTACTGAGATAATGGGCATGGTGAAAGACTTGCTCTTTAGGAAACCTGTCTCAAACAGGGTGTTCCTAAATCGCACGCCCAGACCATAGAACCAACTCAGGGGTTGCAACCAACGGTTTATTTTGATGAAGTCGCCTTCCACTTCTTATGCTTATTTAATTGTTCCTGCAAAGGGGAAACGAGCCTGCAGACGGTTGCGCTGACAATCCTTGCGCAGTTCGATGATAGGCTCATAGAGTTCACCCAGAGTTTCTTTCAACTGCTGATCCAGATAGGTGCCTTTAGACTCGTCGGTAGCAGCTAGCAGCTGATCGAACCAACTGGTTTTTCCTGGGTAGGTCGCGGTGAAGTATTCGCTGCAATCTGCCAGT
Source organism: uncultured Prevotella sp. (assembly GCA_946614175.1). Taxonomy (GTDB): domain Bacteria; phylum Bacteroidota; class Bacteroidia; order Bacteroidales; family Bacteroidaceae; genus Prevotella. The sequence continues at coordinate 3,437 of CAMOGP010000072.1, forward strand.
TCGGCAGCCTTCTTCACGGCATCATTTAATGTTCCAATCTTGTCAACCAAATTGATGGGCAGGGCATCGGTGGCTAACCATACGCGGCCCTGCGCAATCTTGTGTACCTGTTCTTTGGTCATGCCACGTCCCTCTGCAACGATACCGAGGAAGGTGTCGTAGCCACGGTCCACATAAGTCTGAAGGTATTTCAGTTCCTCTGCGTTGTCCTTGCCGAAGATAAGGTTGGTCTCGTAGTCGGTATGTTTGTTGGTCTGTACACCATCCCATGTCACCCCCAACTTATCGGTAATCAGTTCGCTGGCATTGGGAATAAGACCGAAGATACCAATGGAACCCGTAATAGTGGTGGGCTCTGCGATGATGTAATTGGCTGGGGCACTAATCATATAACCACCAGAAGCTGCGTAGCCACCCATAGAAACAACAACGGGTTTCTTCTCTTTCAGCAGTTTGATGGCATGCCAGATTTGCTCAGAGGCAATAGCACTGCCACCAGGAGAATTGACGCGCATCACCACGGCTTTAATATCTTCATTATCAGCCAGTTTCTTTAGGTCTTCTACAACCTCACTGCCAACGATGGCATGTTCAGACGCAAAACCGTTCAGAGGCTGATCAACAATTTCACCATATGCGTAGTAGATAGCAATCTTACCACCTTCTTCTTTGTCGTCCTTAGGCACATTGAGCATGTCGCTCATCGTCACCTGATTGATGTCATCATCCTCATCGAGTCCTAATTTGTTCTTGATGATATTCTTGATGGCGTCAGGATACATCGCACCGTCAATCAGTTTGGCTGTCTTGTAGTCGTTGATGTTGGCGAATACCATTATGCTGTCGTCGGCCACTTTGTTCAGCTGTTCTGCTGTGACCTTGCGACTGGCAGCCATCTGTTTCAGCCAATGCTGCCAGATGCCCTGATACATGGCCAAGCGCTGTTCGCGGTCATTGTCACTCATGTCCTTGCGGGTAACACTCTCTACGGCACTCTTGTATTTACCCACGCGGGTGCACTGATATCTTACGCCAACTTTCTCGTAGAGCCCAGTCATATAGTAGCCTTTGCCACCCATGCCCTTGAAGTCAATCATGCCCGTCTTGTTGATAAACAGACTGTCGGCAACAGAGGCTACGTAGTAACTGGCCTGCAAATACTGGTCGGCATAGGCGATTATCCATTTGCCGCTCTTCTTGAAATCTTCCAGAGCATCACGTATCTGCTGGGCTGTGGCGGGAGAGTCGAAAACGGTGGCACCGCCCTCAATATATATACCCTTGATACCTTCGTTGTTCTTGGCCTTCTTGATGGCGGCGAGAATGTCATCCAGACCCATGCTTGACATATCGGCAGTACCAAGTAGTGCATCAAAGGGCGTACCTTCTTCCGTACGCTCATTGACCGTTCCGTTTAGTTTTAAAACTAAGACTGAATTATCTTTAATCTCTGTGGTGGCGTTTCCGCTGGCCACGATGCCGGCAAATGAAATCATCATGATGATTCCAGCCACGATACCAAGTGCGATGATGCCGCAGACGGTAGCCAATGCATACTTGAAGAACTCTTTCATTTTCTTTTTCTTTGGTCTTTTGGTTTAAGTATATTCCGTGCAAAGTTACGATATTTTTTTTAATCTTCAACAAAAAATCCATAAAATGTATGATTTTATATTTTTTATGCGTAACTTTGCAGCACGAAACTAATCATAAAACTAAATTAAAGAATGAAGCAAAGACTTATAATTGGTTTGGCATTGCTGATGCTTTGCACAATGGTGATGGGTAAGAAAAAAGTGGTGAAGCAGGATTTGTGGCCTGACGGCACACCTATCTCGGAATGGTTTAGCGACACGTCAAGGGTAGATGTGAGTAAGTTGGGCAAGCGCTATGTGGTGACCGACTATGGCGTGAAGAATTACTCTGAACAGGTACAGACAGAAAAAATACAGGCTGTCATTGATCGTTGTGCCAACGAGGGCGGTGGCGTTGTTGTCATCCCACGTGGTTTTGTGGTGAGTGGTTCGTTGTTTTTTAAACAGGGCACCCATCTGATGATTGAGGAACATGGTGAACTGCGTGGCAGTGACCGTATTCGTGACTATAAGATTCTGAAGACACGTTTGGAGGGACAGACGCTGGATTATTTCGCAGCATTGGTGAATGCCGATGGCGTGGATGGTTTTACCATTACCGGTCCTGGTACGATTAATGGCAACGGCCAGGCTTTCTGGGAGGAGTTCTGGATTCGCCGTAAGATCAATAAGAACTGTACAAACCTGGAGGCAATGCGTCCCCGTAATGTCTATATCTCTAATAGCAAGAATATTACTGTTCAGGATGCACGTATCATCAATTCGGCTTTCTGGACTAATCATCTTTATAAGTGCGAGAATGTGCGCTATCTGGGGTGTTATATCTATGCTCCTACTGATAATGTGACACCTATTGACCCTAAACGCGGCGCACCTTCCAGTGATGCCATCGACCTTGATGTGTGTAAGAATGTGCTCGTCAGCGGTTGTTATATGAGCGTGTGTGATGATGCTGTTGTGTTGAAAGGCGGTAAGGGCACTTGGGCTGACACTATGCCAGATAATGGTCCTTGTTCGAATATCATGGTGACCGACTGTACTTACGGGAAAGTGCATGGCTGTATGACACTGGGGTCTGAGAGCTTGCATGACAGAAATGTTATCCTGCGTCGCTGTAAGGTACATGAGGCAAACCGTGTGATTTGGCTGAAGATGCGTCCTGACACACCTCAACATTATGAGTATGTCACAGTGGAAGATATGACAGGCGATTGTACTTCTTTCTTGGTGGTACGTCCTTGGACACAGTTCTTCAAACCTGAGGAGCGTAAGGATATGCCTCTGTCACAGTGTAATAATATTACTATCCGCAATATTCAGATGGACTGTAAGAACTTCTTCGATGTAGGCAAGAGTGAGAAATACCGCTTGTTGGACTTCACTTTTGAGAATGTCAATGTGAAGGATCAGAAGAAAGCTTTCAATGCTTCTCTGATAGAGAACTGCAAGGTGAAGAATGTGGTGATTAACGGTGAGAAAAAAGACTAATACCTTATATTATATATAAAGGTGACTTTGAGGGCGTGCCAAATTGTCAGTAAGGACAGTTTGGCACGCTTTTCGCAATGCCAAAGGCAGACGAATTTATTTATAACTTAAAAATACTTAGAATTATGAACATCAAACCATTAGCAGACCGCGTGTTGGTAGTTCCTGCACCGGCTGAAGAGAAAATCGGTGGAATCATTATTCCAGATACAGCAAAAGAGAAACCCCTTCGTGGTGTTATCAAGGCCGTTGGTAAGGGTACCAAGGATGAGGAGATGATCCTCAAGGCTGGTGATGAAGTGCTTTATGGCAAATACAGCGGCACTGAGATTGAGCTCGAGGGTGAGAAGTTCCTGATGATGCGTCAGAGCGACGTACTTGCTATCATCGAGAAATAATGTGGCGTTATAACGATATAACGTTTTCACGTAATAATAAATAATTAAGAAAAGAATCATGGCAAAAGAGATTAAATTCAATATTGACGCCCGCGACGCTATGAAGCAGGGTGTTGACCAGTTGGCAAACGCAGTTAAGGTGACTCTTGGTCCTAAGGGTCGTAACGTAGTTATCGAGAAGAAGTTCGGTGCTCCTCAGATCACTAAGGATGGTGTTTCTGTAGCAAAGGAAATTGAGCTCGAAGACCACTTCGAGAACACAGGCGCACAGCTTGTGAAGAGTGTTGCTTCTAAGACTGGCGATGATGCAGGTGACGGTACCACAACGGCTACTATCCTGGCTCAGGCTATCGTAGCTGAGGGCCTGAAGAATGTAACTGCAGGTGCCAATCCTATGGACCTGAAGCGTGGTATCGATAAGGCTGTGAAGGCTGTTACTGAGTTTATCGCTAAGAATGCTGAGCAGGTTGGTGATAACTACGATAAGATTGAACAGGTTGCTACCGTTTCTGCTAATAATGATAAGGAGATTGGTGAATTGCTGGCTGAGGCTATGCGTAAGGTTTCTAAGGATGGCGTGATTACCATCGAAGAGAGCAAGAGCCGTGACACACATATCGGTGTTGTTGAGGGTATGCAGTTTGACCGTGGCTACTTGTCTGCTTACTTCGTTACAGATAGTGAGAAGATGGAGTGTGCTATGGAGAACCCCTACATCCTTATCTATGATAAGAAGATTTCTAATATCAAGGAGTTCCTGCCCATCCTGCAGCCTGCAGCAGAGAGTGGTCGCCCCTTGCTGATTATCGCTGAGGATGTTGATTCTGAGGCTCTGACCACGTTGGTTGTAAACCGTCTGCGTGGTGGCTTGAAGATTTGTGCCGTGAAGGCTCCTGGCTTTGGCGATCGTCGTAAGGCTATGCTCGAGGATATCGCTGTGCTGACAGGTGGAACCGTGATTAGTGAGGAAAAGGGTCTGAAACTGGAACAGGCTACGCTCGAGATGCTCGGTACTTGTGAGAAACTTACCGTTACAAAGGATAACACGACTATCGTGAATGGTGCTGGCGACTCTCAGGCCATCAAGGACCGTGTGAACCAGATTAAGGCTGAGATTGAGAATACAACCTCTTCTTACGACAAGGAGAAACTGCAGGAACGTCTGGCTAAGTTGTCAGGTGGTGTTGCTGTGCTTTATGTTGGTGCTAACAGTGAGGTGGAGATGAAGGAGAAGAAGGATCGTGTTGACGATGCTCTCTGCGCTACCCGTGCTGCTATTGAGGAAGGTGTTGTTGCAGGTGGTGGTACTACCTACATCCGTGCACTTGATGCATTGGCTGACCTGAAGGGCGACAATGCTGATGAGCAGACTGGTATCAATATCATCAAGCGTGCTATTGAGGAGCCTCTGCGCCAGATTGTCACCAACGCTGGTGGCGAGGGTGCTGTTGTCGTACAGAAAGTGCGTGAGGGTAAGGGTGACTTTGGTTATAATGCCCGTCTTGATAAGTACGAGGATATGCGTGCTGCAGGTGTGATTGATCCTGCTAAGGTTTCTCGTGTGGCTTTGGAGAACGCAGCAAGTATCGCTGGTATGTTCCTCACCACAGAGTGTCTCATCTGTGACAAACCCGAGAAAGAGCCTGCAATGCCTATGGGCGGTGCACCCGGCATGGGCGGCATGATGTAAGTCAAAATTGACAACTCTATATAACAAAAGAGAATGAGATGTATTCTGTACGTCTCATTTTCTTTGATTTATGTCAAGAGGCTATGATTTTTGATATAAAAACGTTTGGACAGATAAAAATTAATGTATAACTTTGCAAACAGAAAAAAGATATTTTTTGATTTGTTTTAGTAGATTAGTTTTTAAGTAGTTTGTTTTTGGAGCCGGTTGTCGTGAGACAGTCGGCTTTTATTTTATTGTTTTCTTGGCAGTCTCGCAAAAAAGCACTACCTTTGCCCCTGTTATGAATTGGAAGTTTATTATTAGTTGGGCCGTTAAGTTTGCCCTCGCTACTGTGGTATATAACTTTGCTGCCAGATTAACCAATAGTTTATGGTGGGCTTTTGTGATGGCCATGGGTTTTCTGATAATCATTGCGATATTGGAAAGCTATGTGATTGACTGGATTGAAAAATGGAAGGAGAGACGCCAATGAAACGTATTGTATTGATTTTCTTGCTAATTCTGGCGTGTGCCATATCCGTTGAGGCTCAGATAGCAGGTGCATTACAGTCGTATAATGATGGAAAACAGGACGAGGCTCGTGTGCAGCAATATTTCCCAGAGGGCGATGCTATTGTTTGTGTGAATGGTAAGAATCGATTTACACGTGCCCTCTATGGCAGTTATTCCGACTGGCGAGTGGAGACATCCGACCGGCCGGTGTTTGCTGTGGTCAAGAAAAATCACCATCGCCATATTCGTTTTGAGGTGAATGGTGTGGCGCTGGATTCTACAGACTATTGTAAGGCGAGTTATGTAAACGGCATGCGCATCTATCGTTTGCAAGATAAACGATGGGGTAAGGATGCCTATTTGAGCCTGTCTGTAGTGGCGATGCCTGATAGAGAAGGGGCTGTATGGCTTTTTGATGATCGTCATTTTAATGGAAAAGCGGAGTTTTATGCTCAAGTATGTGATATCGCAAATCCGAAACTCAGTCGTAATGGTGATATCGGTGCCGATAAACCTGGCATCTTTGAGGCTTCCCCCAAGAAAGGACATCTGCAGGATAGTCATTGGGAGGGCGGACACGAGACGTATTTTGTGATTGATTCTATCAATAAGATAACGCCAGTGAGCAATGAGCAAGGCCGACAAATGTTTAAAAAGGCCGTGCTGTATAATGGTGTATTACAGAGTAGGGTGACGTTTAAAACGCCTAATCCTTATATTAATACATTGGGAAGCGCTCTTTGTTTTGCTGCAGATGGCGACTGGGACGGACAGACATGGTTGCATGGCTGTATAGGATGGCGTATGCCTCTGGCCGGATGGCGTGCTGCCTATGTGGGGGATGTACTGGGGTGGAATGAGCGTCAATTGAGCCATTTCAATGCCTATGCCAAGAGTCAGGTGACCAATGTAGAACCTACGATTCCTCATCCTTCTCAAGACGCGAAGATGAATATGGCGCGTGCCGAGAAAAAATGGGGCACACAGATGTATTCGAATGGTTATATCTGTCGTAATCCTGAGCGCAATAATCAGATGCACCATTATGACATGAACCTCAATTATATGGACGAGTTGCTTTGGCATTTCCAGTATGATGCCGATACAGCCTATATGCGACAGATGTGGCCTGTCATCAAGAGTCATCTGGCATGGGAAAAGCGCAACTATGACCCCGATGGCGATCATCTCTATGATGCCTATTGCTGTATCTGGGCCAGTGATGCTTTATATTATAGTGGTGGTGCTGTGACTCATGCTTCGGCCTACAACTACCGTGGCAATCTGCTGGCCGCGCGTATCGCAGAGATCATTGGTGAGGATGGAAAACCTTATCAGCAAGAGGCTGAGGCTATCCTCAAAGCGATGAATGAAAGATTATGGCTAACGGATAAAGGTGTGTGGGCTGAGTATCAGGATGTTCTGGGATTGATGCGTAAGCATGAATCGCCTGCCGTGTGGAGCGTCTATACTCCTATCGACTGTGGGGCCTGTACGCCAAGTCAGGCTTATAAGGCTGTAAACTGGGTGAGATCGCATATCCCGCATATCAGAGTGGAGGATACCAACTATAAGACCATTGCCACATCCAACTGGATGCCTTACTCCTGGAGTATCAATAATGTAGCTACGGCAGAGACGATGCATA
>CAMOGP010000073.1 GCA_946614175.1 uncultured Prevotella sp.
ATGATTACAGTAAAAGGTAAAGACCCAATGATGATAGCCAACAATTTGAAGCCTTACAAGCCTACGCACCCAGGTGAGGTGTTGAAGGACGAATTGGAGTTTCGTGGTATTTCTCAGCGTGGACTGGCTAAGAAGATGGGTATCTCTTATTCTGCATTGAATGAGGTACTGAATGGCAAGCGTGCACTCAACCACGAATTGGCAATGATGATGGAGGCTGCATTGGACGTTGACGCAGCTCCACTTTTGGCTATGCAGAACGAATATGACATGCTGATGGCCGAGCGCAACGAGTCGTTTATGGAGAAGCTAAAGCATATTCGTCATATCGCTGCAGTTTTCTGAGCACGAGTTTATTTGAGATGGCATGTGAGGGTGTGAGGCTTATTTGAAAAAGGTGGCGATTATCCTGTGTTGGGATAGTCGCCACCTGTTTTGTGATAAGCTATAAGCGATAATCAGAACTTCCAACGCAGTTGGATGTCCAGGTCGGTGGTGTACGACTGTGCTATCTCCTGCAAGCCGGTGCCGATGGATGAACGGTCGAAATAGTTGGTGTAGCCCAGACGGGTGGCTAATCGCAGGTGGTCGTTGAGGCTGACGTGTGCGTAGAGAGCCAGTCGCAGGCCGTTGCCATAGAAGGAGGGAAAGGTGAACTCGTGCTGCAACTGTCGTTCGTAGAGGTAGATACGCGCCGCATAACTGTCGGTATCGAAATAGCCCATAGACAGACTGGCCTGCCAGGTGTCCTGCTGATAGCCTGTCTGCTGACTGATCATCCAACCTTGCGACATCTCTTTATATACCGAATAGACATAGTCGGCTTGTGTCTTAGCCGTCCAACCGGCATCTGAAGAGTGGGTGATGCTTAGACGGCTGCGATGTTCATTGCAGGGTATCAGCATCTTGTTGTTATCGTCTTTCTGTTGCAAACGGGTGCGATGGCGTACCTGCAGATTCCATTTGCGCCATTGTAATGTGCTTTGCAACAGCATATCCCATGTATGTGATGGCTTTGATACCTGATAGCGGGGGTAGGGGGAATAGGCATAGTCGGCATAGCCCTGTAGGTGCAGGCGGGCGAGAGGGGTCCAGGAGAGTCCCAGGTATAGGCCGCTCTCGTTTTGTGTGCGACTGCTGTTACCAAAACCGTGGGCATACAGACCATTGTACCTATAACTGTAGAAACGTTGGATAGCCACAAGGCTCAGATTGCTTGATGGTTGGAAACTCAGGGCATTGATGGTAGCAAGGGCTCCCGCCTTGTTGACGGCTGTCTCGCCCCCGACGGAGAAGCGGTAGTGCGTATAGCCGTAGTCCAGACTGGCATTCAGGAAGTTATCGCCCTGTGGATAATAGCGGCGATAAGCCGTCTTGGTGTCGGGGCATAGGGTACGGTCGATGCCAGAATAGACGATATTTGCCCCAAGATGCAGCCCGTTGAGTCGGTAGCCGATGCTTCCGCCTAAGGCCGACAGGTGGGTGTTGTGCTTCTTTTTCATCTCCTCTTTCGTGCGGTGATAACCATTGGTGATAATGGTTTTTGCTGTGCCATCGTCATTGAGTGTGGCGTCAACAGGCCGATAGGAGGCAAAGGTGGTAAGTGTCAAAGGCTTTGACAGTCTGATAACGGCCGCTGCTCCTTGGAAATAGTCACTCTCTGAACGTGAACTGTGTGCCCGGAGGGTGTTTGTTTGACGTCCCATATTCTGTAGCGTGGCCAGTTTTCCTAACTGGAAACTCGTGTTGAGTATCAGTCCCATACCAGCACCTATCTTGTATTTACCAATGACAGCATTCTCGAGATGTCCCAGTTTTCTCAGTTGTATATAATAAGAATAGGTGTCATAGCCCGTGTTGTTTTGGTTGGCAAGGAAAGGTTCACCAGCATCCTGCGCCCCAATGATACCTATTTTGACATAGTTGCTATAAGTAAACGCATAGCGCAGCGTGTGGCGGTAATGGTATCCAAGATAGCCGTTTTGGTCGCCTTTTCGTTCGTAGAAGGGTATGTTACCTGTTACCGTTACAGTATGTTTGCCATATTTCGTGATGTTTTGAAGGGAAGGAAAACGGGGTGCTTCTTGATTTACTTCGCCCACATAAACAAAGAACGGCAACAAGGCAATCTGCCGATAATCGAGCGAGCGCACCATCTTCAGTTCGTTCATTGAGCGCATCGGACCATATCTGTCCAGATACTCCATGATACCCATCACCTGTTGGGCTGAAAGAAACGGCAGTTGCTCCAGATCCTCACGATTTGTGTGGTTCAGGTCTATAGGATGGTCAGCCAGTTGCTGCATACGTTCGTGGTAGTCCTCCCATGAATCTTCCATTTCTTCCATATCTTCTGGTGTTATCGTCTCCTGCCATATGTCTTCCCAGGTCTGTTTCTGTTGGGCAGAAGTGGTGAGTGTTATCATGAAGAGGAAAATGGCTATCCTGTATTTCATAGGTGCAAAGGTAATGCAAAATTCCGATAAAGTCTTCGCTTAGAATGAACAAATTATTATCATAGAAATGACTGTTAGCCCTGATTTTGTAATAATCGGTCGAATTCCTCAGGCTTCCCCATAATGTTAAACACGCTTTTCAGCAACTGCTTACGTCGCGAATACAAATTCTGAAGGGTGATATCCAGAAAGGCGGCGATTTCAGAAGGTGTAAAGTAAAGACGAATCAGCATACAGATATAATAGTCTGTTGGCTTCATGTTGTGGTTGGGGTCTACCTTTTTCCTGAAATTAGGCAGATACTCGTCAACCATATCCTCAAGAGCCTTCCAGTCTTCCTTCGTGATGACTTGTTGAGGATGCTTGCAGTGGTTTCTGAAAAGTATATAAATCTCTGTCTCCTGAATCTTGCTTTCGTGTGAGTCTGCAATTTCTGTTTTACTTCTTTTCTTATAGAACAGGATGCCAGCAACGCATAGGACAAGGAACAGAACGGAAGAGATGACTATCCAGAATGCTGTGTTTGTAGATTCCTGTGCCTGCGCCTGAAGCTGATGAATCTGACTGTGTATCTTGGAAATCAAAAGGGTGTCGCAGTCAATAGCATTAGTGTCGGCCCAAGCAGTTGTTTTCTGAAGTTCCTCAATAGCTTGTGGCACATCGCCCATAGCGACATAAGTACGAGCCAGGATATAATGAGCCAGAATACGCTCGTTAGGTGTCCCGTCATCTTTGATTTGGTGACAAAGACCTATGACCAATGAGTCGTTGGCCATTACGTCGTCATCCTGTCTCTGCAGATTGCCACAACCTTGTAATACAAAGGAAAGAATGACGCAAATATAAAAGAATTGTCTTTGCACGATGCAAAGGTAAATAAAAAATATTGAAATCCTCAATTAGTTCTGGTATTTTATTTACTAATTCGTACCTTTGGCATTGGCGAAGGTACTTTCGCTCGACAATGCAAAAGAAAATCGTTTTTTCTTTTGCATTGTGCTCGCTTATTCGTACCTTTGCACCCGTGAAACGGATAACGATACTTCTGACAGGCATCTTGGTGGGGCTGACGGCCTCGGCACAAGATAATATCGGCGACCCAACGTTTGTGCCTTCCGTGAAAGTAGGCAAGGCGCTGGTGGATGGCGATTCCATACAATATATGGAAATGTCGAATGTCTATGTGTATCCCGAACTGACATTTAAGAGCAAACGTCAGCAACAGGCATATCTCAGGCTGGTGAAGAATGTGAAGAAGGTGCTGCCCTTAGCCAAACAGGCACGTCAGATTATTATTGAGACGGCAGAGTTTACAGAGACATTGCCACCAGGGGAACGTAAGGCGCATCTGAAACGAGTGGAGCAGTCGGTGGTGAAGCAGTTTAAGCCTCAGATGAAGAAACTGACGTTTTCACAGGGTAAGTTGCTGATTAAGCTTGTGGATCGTGAGTGCCACTCTACGGCTTATGAGGCTATGCAGGCTTTTATCGGTCCTGTGCGCTCTGGTATGTGGCAGGCCTTTGCCTGGATGTTTGGAGCTTCGCTGAAAAAGGGATATGACGCAGAGGGCACCGATCGTTTGACAGAACGCGTGGTGCTGATGGTCGAGGCCGGTCAACTGTAAGATCTTGAGGAGTTAAAGGAGTTAAGGAGTTAAAGGAGTTAAGACTTTAGTCTTTTTCCGTATAAATGACTTGAATGAGGGTTTGGCCTACGGCTTTCAATGTGCCGCGGTCCAGATGCTCCATGTCGTCATGGATGGTATGCCAGGTGGGGCCGAAACTGCTTGCCTCGCAATCGGGGTAATAGTTGATGATATCAATGCAGGGAATCTTTGCCACTTCATTTACAGGAACATGGTCGTCGGTGATGCCGCCGCCGTCTTCCTGTGGGAAATAACTGCTGAAGCCGGCAATGGCAGCTGCCTGCCATACACGTTTCACCACATGGTTGGCGTAATATTTTGAGTAGCCTTCCTGATAGAAACGGGCACCTTGTCCACCAACCATGTCGAGCAGGATGCCATAGCGGTAGGTTTGAGGTTTGAGATTTGAGGTTTGAGATTTAAATTGTTTTGACCAATATTGTGCGCCCAGCGCCCAAGAGTCGTTGTCGTCGTGACTGCCCCAGTCCTCAGCGTCAAAGCATACAAAATCGATGCCTATGGGCAACTGGCAGGTGTCAGCCTGCAGCAAACGGGCAATCTCCAGCATTACACCCACGCCACTGGCGCCATCATTAGCAGCCATCACAGGCTTGGTGTGGTTGGCTTCATCAGGGTCGTTGTCAGCCCAGGGACGACTGTCCCAATGGGCGCAGAGCAGGATGCGCTGCTCTTTCTCGGGTTGATAGCTTGCAATGATATTATTGCTTTGAAGGGGGGTGCCGTCGAAACCTTTAAGTGTGGCTCGCTGTTCGGTCACGTCCATGCCGTAACCCTGGAACTTCTCAACAATCCACTGTCCACACTGTTCGTGAGCCTCACTGTTCATTGTGCGAGGTCCGAAGTCGCATTGCTGCTGACAGAAGGTATAAGCGGAGTCGGCAGAGAACTGCGGTCCTACGGGCTTTTCTGTTTCTGACATCGTTTTCTTTCCGCCTCCACAGGCAGTCAGCAGCATGGCTACGGCCATAAGTATATATACTTGTTTCATTTTTCCTGTTCAAAAAAGTTTCTGCAAAGGTACAACTATTTTTTGATATAGTCGCCTGGTTTGATGCCAAATTGCTTCTGGAAGCACTTGGTGAAGTAGGAGGGATTTGAGAAACCTACCATATAACCCACCTCGCTGACCAGGTATTTACCTTCCTGGAGCAGTTGGGCTGCCCGCTTCAGACGTATAATCTGTATCATCTCGTTGGGCGTGACATCTGCCAGGGTCTTTATCTTGGCGAAGAGACCGCTACGACTGATGCCAAGCTGTTCGGCCAGGAGGTTCACCGACAAGTCGCTATTGGCAATATTCTCCTCGATAATCTGGGTCATCTGCTTCAGGAATTTATCATCGGTGGGGTTGCTGGCAATCTCGGTGATAGGGGCTGTGGGTTCACTGGAGAACTTCTCAATGAGTTTTCTGCGCATGGCAATGATATTGCGGATGCAGGCCTCAAGATACTGCAGTGAGAAAGGTTTCTCGATATAGGCATCAGCACCGACGTCCATTCCTTCCACCTTCGACTGTTCGTCGGTCTTGGCCGTGAGCATAATGAGGGGGATATGACTGGTAAGGGGATTGCTGCGTACCTGTTTGCAGAAGGTTGCACCATCCATACGGGGCATCATCCAGTCGCTGATAATGAGGTCGTATTCATGTTTGGACAGCAGGTCGAGTGCTTCAATACCATCGTGGGCTGTCGTGACCTGATACTGCTGACTGAAACTGCTGCTGAGGAATTCCAGCATATCCTCGGAATCGTCGACGATGAGGAGACGGGGAAGTTGAGAGCTGGGAGTTGAGGACTGAGAGGTCTGATTAGAATGTCCGTCCTGAGTGTAATCATACCTCTCCGTTCTCCGTTCTCCGTTCTCCGTTTTCAACTCTCCGTTCTCTGTTACCTTCTGACTGACAGGCAGGGTAATGGTGAAGGTGGAGCCTTGTCCTACTTCTGAGTCAACGCTGATAGTACCATGATGCAGATCTACGATATGCTTCACAATGTTGAGGCCGATACCAGTGCCTGGCTTGTTGTCCTGAGCCTGGAAGAAAGGTTCGAAGATACGCTGGCGGTCTTCCTCACGTATGCCCACGCCGTCGTCGCTGACGATGATGCGGAAATGTTCCTCGTCGGGCTCAACGACACAGCTTACCGTGACGTTCTTCTTACTGTATTTATTGGCGTTGGTGAGCAGGTTGCTGACCACCTTGGTGATGGCTTCTCCATCAACGATGGCCGTGAAGTGCTCATCAGGATAATTCACCTTGAACTGTCGGCCGTTCTGCAGGAAGGTGGGCTCGAAACGTTCGCAGACGGCATGGAGCAACGCGTTGATATTCCGTGGTTTGAAATCGCTGACAATCATGTGCTGCTCAGCCTTGCGGAAGTCAAGTAGCTGGTTGACAAGTTCCAGCAGACGGTGTGCATTACGGTCAATGATACGCAGTTCCTCATTGTCGGTCTTCATCTTCTCCAACGGTCCGATGATGAGTGATACGGGTGTGCGTATCTCGTGGGCCACCATCGTGAAGAAGTTCAGACGGGCCTCGCGCGCTTCTTTCTCTTTTTGTTCCTGTAGGCGCTGCATTTCATAGTGATGACGTTTCTCAGCGCGTTTCAGTCGGACGTGTACATAATACCAGATGATGAATACAATCAATAGGAGATAGAAAAGTTTTGCATACCATGTCCACCAGAATGGAGGTGGTACAACAATCGTGATGGTTGCCTCTTTATCGCTCCATATACCATCATTATTGGTGGCTTTCACACGGAAGGTATAGGTACCTGCAGGCAGGTTGGCATAGGTGGCGCGTGTCTGGTTGCCTACGTAGTTCCACTCTTTGTCATATCCTTCGAGCATATAGGCATACTGGTTCTTTTCAGGTGAACAGTAGCTGAGTGCCACGAATGAGAAGATCATCTGGTTGTGTGCCTCCTGAGCCGTGATATAGACAGGAGGTATCGTACGGTTGGCCTTGATTTGATAAGGGAAGAAGGCGTTGAAGCCGTTCACCGCACCAAAGAAGATGCGTCCGTCACTGGTCTTGATGCCGGCATTAGGCTGGAACTGTTCGCAGACCAGTCCGTCGTGGCGTGTGAAACGCTGGCAGTTGAGGTCCGAAACCGCAGATTTGGGGTTTAGGTTCTGAGGCTCGTATTTCACGATGCCGTGCTCAGTAGACAGCCATAATGCGCCTTGGTCTTCAATGATACTCATCACATTACCAGTCTCTACCGATAGCTCTACCCTGTTGAACTGTTTCTTGGCTATATCGTAATAGCAAAGACCTTCCAGCGTTCCTATCCAAAGACGTCCACTGGCATCTATCGTCGTGCAGTTTACCTGGTTACTGGGTAGTGAGTACTTGTCGTCCTCATCGTGGAGATACTGCTTAAACTCCTTGCTATCGGGTGAATAGCACCACATGCCCGCTCCCTGGGTAGACAGCCATATACGGTGCTTGTCGTCCTCGTCGATGTCAATGGCAAGGGCATTGGTGGAACCAATATGCTGGAAATTGTCGGCCTCAGGGAGATAGAGGTTGAATCCTTCCATTGTGGCAACCCATGTGCGCCCCTTGCTGTCATGGCAGATGGCGTAGGAACTGGCATCTCTCAGTTGGTTATGGTCATAGTGGCGCAGCTGACCTGTGGTGGTGTTTAAGACATAGACACCTTTGGTGTAAGTGCCAATCCATAAGTCTGAGCCCTTTAGGGCAAGGGCATGGGCATTGACCGTGCTCAGTTCGTCCTGGTGGGGATAGTCGATGAATGCCTGTTGCTTGGGTGAATAGCACATAATACCACCATCGTCACTGGCCACCCACACGTTTCCTTCGTGATCTTCGCAGAAACGGGAGATAACGTTACCTCTCAGTCCGTTGTCCGTAGTAAAACTGTCAAACCGCTTGCCTATGGGTGACACATAATTGACGCCTCCATAGAATGTGCCTATCCAGAGACCTCCTTCGTTGTCGTTGGTGATGGCATACACAAAGCGGTCTCGCTGTGACTGCTGTTGCCACAGGCGGTTCCATTGACGGGTGTTGGGATTGAAGCAGATCAGTCCGTCGTCACAACCAATACAGATGGTATTGTCGGGGCGTTCGAAAAGCGTATGGATATGGGTGGCACTACCTTCGGGAAGCATTTGTTCCAGATGACCGTCGTTATGTATGAGCATAAGGCCATTTTGCCAGGTGCCAAGCCATAGGCGTCCGTCATGGGTCTGCAACATGCATAGGGAATTGTAAGGGACGGGTGAATTGAAGGATATTCGCTCGAATTTCGCATGCAACCGGTTCAGGCGGCTCACACCATAGCTTCCCCAGTTGGTGACAGCCCATATCTGATTGGCATTGTCAGCAAGAACCTGTGATACATAACCATTCGTCTGAAGGAAATCGTAATGACGAACTTCCTTCTTGTCGCTGTTAATAGCGTAGCACCAGATGCCTTGCTGGTTGGTTGACATCCAGAGATTGCCTTCTTTGTCTAATGACAGGGAGGTGACTGCAGAATGAATATTGATAGGCAGACGTTCAAAGCCATCAGTGTCGTATCTGAGTAGGAAGACGCCACCCTCGGTGCCAACAAGGAGACCCTCGTCAATAGGGAGCAAGGCGGTGATATACTGATTACTCTTGTTTTCAGCTATACGGTAGGGCTGCACTTTGATACCATCGTAGCGACAGAGGCCGTTGTCAGTGCCAAACCACATGTATCCATATTTGTCCTGAGTAATATGACGTACGGTATTGGAAGTCAGTCCATCCTCCATGCCGATATGCCGATACTGGAAATCATTCCCGCCCCAACTGTTGGTAAGGGAACAAAGAATAAAGACAAGGACAAAGGGTAATTTTCGTAACATTGGTTTCATCGTTTTTAGCATTTGCCGGGCAAAAGTAATACTTTTCCAGTGTCTGTGCAAATAAAAGTGTGTCAAATATTATAGTATTCGCTTTTTTTTTATTAGGAGGTCTGACAATATCATCCAAATGATGTAAATATTGTCCAAATCCCTTAATTTAATACTTTTTTTGCATTGTTGAATGAAAAATAAATGTATCTTTGCCCGTGATTTCGAGAACAAAGATTTCATAAACTATATTATTAACGAACTAACTAATTTCTTAGATGGTATGATTACTACTCATTTTAAAAAACTGATGGCAGTCGTCGTTTGCCTTTTGGCTGGAATGACAGCGCAGGCGCAGTTCCAAGGAACCGTGACGCAATATCCGACTAGTGATTACTCGAATTCACCTGCCAAGTTTAAACTGACTGAGGTGGCACAGGCCCTTGAGACCGACACAGCTACATTAGCCAAGGCTTATAACACGTGGCAGGAGGCTGAGACGTGGGAAGGCGAGAACATGTTCTGGCTCATTGGCGCCAATGACGCTGCTACGGACGAGCCCACGGCTGATGGCAAGGGATTCTGGATGACAGCAGAAGGTGAACGTATTGTTTATGGCGAGGGTGCTATATGGTTTGCGTTTGCTCTTGTTGATGTAGAGAATGATGTCTTCTCAATCAATTGCGGTCAGATGCCTAACACAATGAAAGCAGAGGATAGCGGACATGCAAAATTCCAGTTGCGCTACAATGGAAAGAGTGTGAATTTTGAGGTTACGCTGAATGTCGTTGCGAAGCCAGTCGTTGATATTCCACAACCTGAATTGGCATGGGGAAAACTTACCATCGTAGAAGAGATCACGAAGGATGTAACACAGAAACCTCGTTCTGGCTATGATGCAGATAAGGTGGAAGTAGATCTTACTGAGGCTCTCACAAAGCTTGGTGTCAGCGGAGATTTACTGAAAGATGAGTTAAGCCAGTTGCTCTTTGCAAAGATTGCCTATGTAACAGAGGATGCTGTGATGGGTGCTCAGATGAGTGACTCTTTGACTAACGAATCATCAGCAGGTGCCCCTGGCTTCTGGTTGCGCAATTTCAGCGATGCCGAGGGTAATCCTACTTTCGAATGTGGACGTTTTGCTTATGATGGTGATGATTGCTTCTATGCAGAAGCTTTCGCCTTCGATACTGAGACAGGTATCCTTTCTTGTAATATTGGCCAGATGCCTAATAAACTGAAGGGTGGTAATACCTATTTTGCTGATATCTATATTGTATATGGTGACAAGGCCATCAAGATTCGTTATAACCTGATTCTGCCTGAAGTAAAGGTAGGAACCCTGGAAGATTATGAGAAGGCAGGTGAGAATACGATAAGAGTGGAAATGGAACCTGCGGAGAGTTATGACACCAAGAATTTCTCTATCGACATCGAGACTATGGTCAATGCCTTAGGTTGTCAAGTTGGAGAGATTGATGACTTCTATATGCTTGACAGTGAAATCGACTTTGCTACTGGTAAGAATCAGGAAGGTGTAGGCTACTGGGTCAGCATGGAAGGAAAGGTGGTTAGTTGGGGTAATGATGCCATGTTCTATGTCACGCCAAAGGCTGATGACTACTCAAAGTTCGGTGTTGGTCAGTATCCTGGACATATGAATATTGGCGACTCTGCTCGTGCCACTCTTTATTTCGTGGCTGGCAG
>CAMOGP010000074.1 GCA_946614175.1 uncultured Prevotella sp.
TTATTATCGTCACCCTCGGGAATCACAGTAATCTCTGAGGTGTGGGCACCCAGAAAACCTTCCTTCGTGGTGATACGGCCTGTCAGCACGTTACCATTAATGATACGCACAGAATGTTCATCATCATAGCTGTTAGAAAGCAGCGTTGAGAGTTCCTCACCTACAAGCATATCCACGTAGCAAGGTTTCTTTACCTCACTACCGCAGAGAGCCACCGTACGTGTCAGGTTCACCTTACCGGTGTTAAACAGACGGCCAATAAAGAGCACGACGGTAGGATCGCCAATGGTCCAAACCACCTCTCCCTTGTTTACTGGGTTAAGGTGATTAACCTGGACACCGACATTTCCGGCAGGACACTTTCCGTCAAACACCGTTACTTCGACATCTTTTTCTACATGCAACTCCTGCAACTTTGCATGAAAATCGGGCTGGATACCAATACCTAAATAGGTCTTGGCGATTTTAGACAAGGCCTGCAAACCTGTTGCGAAGTCCTGTTCCTGACCTTTCACCTCGAAATCAAAGCGGCCTGCTAAAGGCTTGTCGCGAAGTGCAGAAACGAAGATAGCCTTCGGCATCACGGATGGGTTGGTAGAGATGGCGTAAGGCAGCTGGTTGATATAACCAAAGAGACCTGCCTCAAGAAGAGCGTCAACAACGGCCTTTCCGTCCATTGCCGTCACATCCTTCTTGCCAAAATCCACATACTGTTGCTCACTGTCGGCCTCTACCTTTACGCAGAGCACCTTACGGCGATCGCCACGCTCCACGGCGGTAACCTTACCACTTACAGGCGAGGCGAAACGAACTTCGGGATAGAGTTTGTTTACAAACAAAGCATCCCCGGCTCGGACAACGTCACCTTCACGGACAACGACCTTTGGAACGAGGCCTTCAAAATCGTCTGGCACCAAAGCATAGCGCCCGTTCGATTTGAGGTTCATCTTCGTTTCCTCAGCTTTTCCTTGAAGGTGAATGTCTAAGCCTTTACGTAGCCTAATAACATTTGCCATATTCAATAAATTGGTTTGATTGTCTCTTTGGGCTGCAAAATTAATAATTTTTAGGTTAACAGAGAAGAAAATGGTTAGGAAAAACTCGGTTTTCGGAACTTTTGTATTAAATTTGCACAACGAAAATGACAAGAACACATATAATTGCCAAGTAGATTTTACAGAAAGTGAACAAATTGAAGCACATAATCAACTGGACCGTATGGAGCCTGCTGGTTCTTTATGGCTCTATTTTTGTGCTTATTCACCTTCCATTCACCCAACATTTCCTGGGGCGCCAGATAGCAGATATCATCGCAGAGCAGATTGGTACCGACGTCAAGATTGAACGGATAGAACTGGGATTCCCCAATCGTATGATACTGGACGATGTGCTGATTCTTGATCAGCAGCAGGAAGAGATGCTGCGCATTGGACGCCTGTCTGCCAAGATAGAACTTATCCCCCTATCCTCAGGACGCATATCTATCTCATCAGTTCAGATTTTCAGTACGCACGCGAACCTTTATAAAACAGACTCGCTGGCGGCACCCAACTATCAGTTCGTACTCGACTCGTTGGCATCCGATGATCAGGAAGAACCCAGCCAGCTCAACCTGCGTATCAACTCGCTGATAATACGTCACTCCAGCATTACCTATCATCAGCGAGACATACCTCAGACGCCTCAGGTATTCAATCCCAATCATCTGAAAGTAAGTGATATAAGTGCGCACATTATATTAAAGGAGCTACAGTCTGACTCTCTGAATGCTACGATCAAGCGACTGGCTTTCAAGGAACAGTCGGGACTGAACATCAATCGTCTGTCGCTATCTGTAGAGGCTAACAGTAACCAGGCAGTACTCAGGGATTTTCGTCTGCAGATGCCTCATTCAGAGATAACCGTTGATGCCGTCCGTGCCACCTACGACAAAAACCATATCGCAACATCAATCCAATATGAGACCGAAGTGAAAGCCACAGCGCTGACACCAACAGACATTGCTTGTTTCCTGCCGGCACTCAAGACTTTTCCCCAGACGTTCTCCCTTCACGGTTCTGTGAAGGGCAAGGGTAGCAATTTTGACTGCTCCAATCTGACTGTCTCCACCAGCGATAAGTCGTTTCAACTTCAAGCGAAAGGATTCTTGCGCGACAACACCTGGGCTTTCTCCATGCCCGATCTGCATATCTCGCAGTCGTTCTTCAACCAATGCCGTCAGGCCTTTGATGCGGTACCCGAGGAACTGACGCGTCTTGGCGACGTTAATCTTGAAGGAAATGCCAGTAAGGATGATGCTGGCACCATCCGTACGACTGTCAACATCCGTTCTGATGCCGGTAATGCCGACATTGCTTTCTCGATGGATCGTAAAGAGCAGTTCGACGGCCACCTGGATACACAATCAATCTTGCTGGGAAAGATATTGGCCAACGACGACCTGGGGGCCATTGCCACCAAAATCAGTATCAAGGGTAATAAGAACAGTTTTACGGCCGAAGGCGATATACCCCTGATAGAATACAAGACATACCCCTACCATAATATCACGATAAACGGTACATATCATCATGGTGATATCGCTGGTTCGCTCAAGGTGAACGACCCCAATATCCTGGCCGACCTGACAGGCGAACTGCGTAAAGGCAACCGATATGCCGTAAAAATGGAAGGATTTATTAAGAACCTGAGTCCTCAGTTACTCAAACTCTCCGACAAATGGGGCAACACACGGTTCTCTACCAATATCAGTGCCGATTTCATTGCCAATAACCTGAATGATGCAGAAGGTAGTTTCGCCCTCAGTGATTTTGAGATGCAGTCCAACGACTCCGTTGGCAGCTATTATTTTCTGAAGGACCTGCAGGTGAAAACAGGCTATGAGAATAATCTGCATTTTGTCAACGTAAAAGGCGACATGGGCGAGGCAGACATCAAAGGCGACTTCGATTGGAACACCCTACCCCAGAGTTTCATCAACTATATAGCCTCCAAACTGCCTACACTGCCAAATCTGCCCAAAGCAACATTACCTACGAATAATAACTTTGTGGTGAAACTCACGATGACAGATGCCGATTGGATGCAGAAACTGCTGAACATCCCCCTCAGCATCGAGCGTCCACTGCTATTGACAGCCACCATCGACGACAAGCATAAGTTATTAGACGTCGTGGGACAATTGCCCATGTTCACCTATAGCGGCAATCGCTACATGAACGCCATCATCAATATCTCTACTGCAGCAGATACGATGAACTATCAGGTGAACCTCACTAAGGTGATGGACGTGGAAGAATATATGGATATAGACCTCAATGGCACGGCAGCCGATAATCATATCTTTGCCTCGCTCCACTGGAACCAAGCCAACCTCCTGGAACCGCTCAACTCTACCAACGGCACCATCAATACCATCACCGAACTCTATGCTAATGAGCAAGGTAAGGCAGAGGCACACATCCGTGTGCTCCCCTCAATGATGATGGTTCGCGAGAAACCGTGGAGTCTGGAGCCTTGCGACATCTTCTATTCTCCCAAGCGCCTCATGGTGGATCATTTTACGATAAATCATGACCGACAGCATCTGATTATCGACGGCATCGCCTCTGAGTCACCTGCCGATGCAATGACCATTGACCTCAAGGAACTGGACGTCGCCTATATCCTTGACCTAGTGGATTTCGATGCTGTGAGTTTTGAAGGTGTGGCCACCGGCACCGCCACTCTCTCTCAGGTCTTTGGCGATTTTGATGGCCATACGGACCTCACCGTCAATCACTTCCGCTTCCAGTCGGGCGGCATGGGCACCTTGATTGCCAATGCCAGATGGAACAAGACAGATAACCAGATAGACATCGATGCTATTGCCGACAACGGAGCTAAGTCAAAGACCTTTATCAATGGTTATATCTCGCCCGTGCGTGAGGATATCAACCTGAATATCCAGGCCGCAGGTACCAGTATTGAGTTCTGCCAGTCCTTCACAGAGTCGTTCCTGCATGATGTCAGCGGTAATGCCTATGGCAACGTGGTGCTCTACGGACCTCTCTCTGAGCTCAACCTCAGAGGCGACCTCATTGTTGACGGCAAGGCTACAGTGACAGCTCTGAACACCACATATTCCATTCAGAAGGACACCATCCGATTCATTCCTAACCGTATCCTGCTGAACCAGTGCTTGATAGCCGACAAAGATGGACATCAGGGCACACTGAATGGTAGTATCAATCACGACCATTTCTCAGACTTCACCTTTGATATAGATATCGCAGCCCAGAATCTGCTGGCCTACGACTTCGACGATTTCAATGGGGGCATCGTCTGCGGCACAGTCTATGCCACAGGTACTGCCGACCTCCACGGACGCCCCGGTGAGGTGATTATCAACTGCAGCGTGACCCCTGAGCCCAGGTCGGTCTTCGCCTATAATGCCACCAACCCCGACGCCATCAGCAAGCAGGAGTTTATCACCTGGACAGACCATTCCAGCGCGCGCCCCCGTCATAGCGAGGAAACAGAGGAGGACTTTGCGTCGTCAACGAATATCTATATCAACTTCAATATCAATGCAACGCCAAACGGAACGCTCCGCATCCTGATGGATTCCAAAACCAACGATTACGTCACACTTAATGGCAGTGGCGGCATCCGTGCGTCGTTCTACAACAAAGGCCCGTTCCATATGTTTGGTACCTATACCGTCGAGAGTGGCACCTACGGCATCACCATCCAGAATATCATCAAGAAGAACTTCACCTTCCAGAATGGTGGTACCATCATCTTTGGAGGAGATCCGCTACATGCCAACCTCAACCTGCAGGCACAGTACACGGTGAATGGTGTGTCGCTGTCGGACCTGAATCTCGGCACCTCCTTTGCCAGCAATACCGTGCGTGTAAACTGTCTGATGAATATCCAGGGCACCCCCGAGTCACCACATGTTGACTTCGATTTCGAACTGCCCAATGTGAATGCGGAAGAAAATCAGATGATCCGCTCAGTCATTGCCAGCGAGCAGGAGATGAACCAACAGGTGCTCTATCTCCTGGGTATCGGTCGTTTCTACACGCAGGGCGCCAATAATGCGCAGTCACAGGAGTACGGACAGACCCAGTTGGCCATGCAGTCGTTCCTTTCAGGTACCGTGTCTGCACAAATCAACGAGGTATTATCACAGGTTATCAAGTCAAACGACTGGAACTTTGGTGCGAATATCTCTACAGGTAATGAGGGATGGCATAATGCCGAGTACGAAGGTATTGTCAGTGGCCGTATGCTCAATAACCGTCTGCTCATCAACGGACAGTTCGGCTATCGTGATAATGCCACTCAGACCACCCCCTCTTTCATTGGCGATTTCGACATCCAGTATCTGCTGAATCCCAATGGTAATCTGGCATTGAAGGTTTACAATCAGACCAATGACCGCTATTTCACCCGTTCTTCACTCAACACACAGGGCGTGGGTCTGATTATGAAGAAAGATTTCAATGGTATTGGCGAACTCTTCCGCTGGAGGAAGATGAAGAGGGAGTAAGGAGTTAAGGAGTTAAGGAGTTAAAGGAGTTAAAGGAGTTAAGACGATAGTTTTAGTTGTTAAGACGATAGTTTTAGTTGTTAAGACGAATGACTCTCACGCCCGTATGTGCCGGATGTTTTGAGAGGTACTTACGGAAGGTCATAGGCTCCTCCACCACCTGATGATGTATCTGCGACGCATTCAACAGATGCAGACCGTCTTTTCTCCACACCGCAAAGCCCAAATGGGCAATATCCAGTCCGGCCTTCGACGTGGTGATAGCCAGAATGTCACCATCGTGAATCACAGAGCGAAGCAGTTTAGTGTTACGTACTGCTGACTTGGGGATAAAACGAAACTGTCGTCCGGTCAGCATCTTCTCCTGCTCTGCTATCAGAGACACAAACCGCGGGTGAGTCTTCAGCGCCTTGTACGACTGCGGATGCCTGCTCATATAGTTCACGTGTACCGTCTGTACCGCCGTAAAAGGAGCTTTCCTCATCTGTATCTCTTTGACGAGTCCTTTCCTGCTGTTGTCTATAATCCAATCAGTAAAATAGTGCAGTCGTGAGGGATAACCATTGATAATACCACCGCGATAGCGAATCTGTTGCAACTGTTCGCAGAAATCCGCATAGCTTCGTCTGTTCTGTGCATGACAAAGCGTCAGCGCTACCACATTCTCCACCAGCGTGGTACAGTCCAACTGACGGGTGTTTACCACTAGTTGCTCTTCATCATTCTTCTCTAATGTATATGCTATATAGGGTCTGCCTATAAACAGGCGTGCGAAATGCAACGTCCCTGCCCCACTCGGTGCCTGACGTAACGCACGTTCAATAAAGATACTATCCGTTTCCTGCTGCGCAAAAATGCTGATGCCCATCATCAGCAGCACACCTATCACCCATAGCCTTAGCCTCATTTTTTCTCCCTGTATTTCTTCTTCAAACCAAAATTGATTCCCACATACAGATTAGCCGAACCAAATGTATTATTCGTTGAGAATCGTGACATATTATAATTATAGGTATGCATCACCATGCTGCAGCCTGCATACCATCTCATATTATTATATACCAGCGCCAAACGACCGATGCCGTCGAGATTCACATTTCCAATACTGAAGCCTCGACTTTTCCTGTCAGACATCTCACCCGTGCTACGCTTATGCGAGGCGGCAAGCTGGATGCTGCCACCTAAGAGCCAGTTGCGTGCAAACACCCAGTTGTAGGCATAGCCACCCGACAAGCTGAAGTCTATATATTTGATATTCCTGAACTGCAAGGCGCTGTCCAGTTCCACGCTCCTCGCCCCCATTCTCTCATTGATCACAGCTTGCAGTTTCTCATGGTCAAAATCAATGGAGTTCTGGGTATAGCCAAAGCCGGCCAACCACGAGCCGCAACTTATTTTCTGTATCGTGCTCTGCGAGAAAGCCGCTGGATATGAGAACTTTCTGTGATTAAAGATATAGTAAAAGTTAAAGCCCGTAATATCCGTAGTAAATCCTTCAAACGACACGTTGTTGAGTGCCGAGTAGTCCTGCTGATGTCCCAGGTTCACATCGCGCAACTTAAAGTCGTGTGCCGTACGGTGGTAGAACAAGTCCAGTCCTATTTGCGAACTATAGACACTCAGGTCAAACCCACTCTTATGACTGTTCACCGATAGGTTTTCCAGCGACAGTGTATAGCCCAGAAACACCCATCTCCAACCTGCATACGGGCCTAAGCGCACCTCCGAATCGGGCGAGAAAGAAATCGACTGACTGTTTGGTCCTGAAGAGCGGAGCGTATAGTGATCATAGTTGCGCGTGCCCTGCAGCATCGCCGCATAGACATAATGCTGAGGTTCTATGTAGCGCTCGTCCACCTTGTCAAACCCACGGATAATACGACGTATCAGACCCAGCTTCTTGGGTTTGCTTGCTGTCACGGTATCTGTCTTCACGGAATCAACCACAACAGCAGCCGTCTCCTGCGCAAACACAGGAGTGGTTATCATCATCGTCAGTCCTAAAATGAGTTGTTTCAAAGTATGCGATTATCCTAATTTAATAATGCCTTAATATTTCCCGAGGATGCGGTCCATCACCCAGTTAATGGATGTTGCCGACACGCTCGTTGCCGTACAGATGCCGCGTCCCAGCAGATGTTCACACACATTCTTGATCAGCGGATACTGCACATACTGCGGATTGGGCACCTCAATGCGCTGCGTGCCATCACTGGTGTGCACCTCTATAGGCGAATAGTTGAACACCGAGAAACTCAGCGACCCCTGGTTGCCAATAATCAGTATGCGGTCGTTACGAGCCGACTCATGCCCTACGAAGCACCACGAGCCACTTCCAGGCAGTCCGTTCTCAAACTGAAACACGGCGCTCACCGAGTCCTCTGCCTCATACAGTCCGCCACGATTCGCACAGATGCCTCGCGCCTCCAGTATTATGCCAAACATATCCTGCAGCAGGTCTATCTGATGAGGAGCCAGGTCGTAGAAATAGCCACCGCCGGCAATCTCCGCTTTCAGTCGCCATGGCAGGTTCTCCGGATGGGCATAGTCCAGCGGACGTGGAGGCCATGAGAAACGTATCTGTACGTTAATCACATCGCCTATCGTACCCTGCTCCACAAGCTGCTTCACTTTCTGAAAATACGGCAGATTACGTCTGTAGTAAGCCACAAAGCACGGAACGCCCGTCTGTTCCGACACACGGTTCACGCGGATACAGTCCTCATAGTTTGAGGCCAGCGGTTTCTCCACATAGACGGGCTTGCCTGCCCTCATCGCCATGATAGCGTATGTGGCATGACTGGATGGCGGTGTGGCCACATAGATAGCATTCACATCGGGGTCATCTATCAGCTCCTGAGCATCCGTGTACCAACGCGGCACTCCGTGACGCTCGGCATACGAACGGGCTTTCTGCTCCGTGCGGCTCATCACAGCCACCACTGTGGAATCCTCCACCTCAGCGAAGGCCGGACCGCTTTTCAGTTCGCAGACCTCGCCACAGCCAATAAATCCCCACCTTAGTTTCTTCATAGGAATGTAAATTTTCTGCAAAGGTACAAATTAATTCATAATTCTTAATTCTTAATTCATAATTATTTCGTACCTTTGCAACAATTTTTGATACAAAGACATGAAAACGAAGGAAGATTTAATGTTTCAGAAGACGCGTAGCATTGCTTCCATCTTCTATGATGCATATCAACTTTATACCGAGAACTTCAAACAGTTGTTCCGTGCATCCTGGCCTATAGCCATTATCTATGCACTGGTTTTCGCATTGGCCACATACCTGTTCATTAGTGACCTTCTGCCTATTGTCGTAACCCTGCCCGCATTCTCTGCAACCAATTGGGGGGCCGTATTGATGGCCTCCTGCCTGACGCTGGCAGCCCAACTGCTCTTTGTGCTGGCAGCCTTGCTCCTGGCATCAACGGCTTTCTGGGCATGCAGAGAGCATAAGACCACGGGCACCGTTCCCCGTCCGGCTCATTGGTGGGGCGTATGGCCAGGACTGTGGTATATCAAAGTGCTATGGAAATCGGTCTGCTTTCTGTTCCGTCCCGGTCTGCGTCATTTCGGCACCCTCTTCGCCACATTCTTTATAACCTTGCTGTTCACCGCTGTGCTCACGCTCTTCTGTGAACTGCCGGCTATCATCATTGGCATTGCCAATATCAAGGCCTATGCAGGTGCCGCTGCAGGCGACCCACTGGGCATGCCCGACTATATGGGCAAGCTCACCTTCGCCGCTTTCGTCATTGCTGGCTTCATTCAGGCATACGTACACCTTATCACGGTGTTCCCCTTCTATTATGCCTATGGAAGCATTGACACGCTGGAAAAAGAAAGAAAACGTATTAAGTTATGAAACGCATACTCTTTATTGACCGTGACGGCACGCTCGTAGAAGAGCCTCACGACGAGCAAGTTGACGCGCTCGAGAAAATCAAGTTCAAGCCGGGTGTCTTTCGCTGGTTGGCATTCCTACGTGAAAAAACCGACTTTCGCTTTGTGATGGTCAGCAATCAGGACGGACTGGGCACCAGTTCCTTCCCTGAGGACACGTTCTGGCCTGCCCACAATTTTATCCTTGAGGCCCTCAGGGGCGAAGGTATCGAGTTCGACGACATCCTCGTTGACAACCACTTCCCCGAGGACAATGCACCTACGCGCAAACCCAACACCGGGTTGGTAGAGAAATACATGAACGACCCCGAATACGACATCGCCAACAGCTATGTCATCGGTGATCGTGAGACCGATGCCCGTTTTGCCGAGAATATCGGATGTAAGTCACTCATCCTGAGCGATACCCTCTCGTGGAAGCAGGTAGCCGAACAGATCTTTGACGGCGAGCGCACCGCTGAGGTCGTCCGCACCACCAAGGAGACCGATATCCACGTTCGCCTCACCCTCGACGGCACAGGCAAGGCCGATATTCAGACCGGACTGGGATTCTTTGACCACATGCTCGAACAGATAGCACGCCACGGGCAGATGGACCTGCTCATTCATACCAAGGGCGACCTCCATGTTGACGAGCACCACACCATTGAGGATACCGCCCTCGCTCTGGGCCAGTGTATCAACAAGGCGCTGGGTTCCAAGCGCGGCATAGAGCGCTATGGTTTCTCTTTGCCCATGGACGACTGTCATGCCCATGTGACGCTCGATTTCAGCGGACGTCCCTGGCTCATCTGGAAGACAGCGTTCCATCGCGAGTACGTGGGTGATGTGCCCACCGAGATGTTCTTCCATTTCTTCAAGAGCCTCTCTGACGCAGCCCTCATGAATCTCTATATCGAGGCCGATGGTGATAATGAGCACCACAAGGCAGAAGCCATCTTCAAAGCCCTGGCCCGTGCCCTCCGAGCTGCCGTGCGCCGCGACATAGACCACTATCAGTTGCCCTCCACCAAGGGCACGCTGTAAATAATTGAGAGAAAAGATAAAAAAATGATGTGCGAAAGCAAATTTTCAATCATCAATTCTCAATTTTCAATTATTATTAGTAATTTTGCAACCAGTTTAATTTGTAATTTATAATATTGTAAGAAAATGACAATCAACGAATTCAACTTTGCCGGTAAGAAGGCAATCGTACGTGTAGAT
>CAMOGP010000075.1 GCA_946614175.1 uncultured Prevotella sp.
CTATGCAGTTGGGCGTGCAGGAGGGCGGTTTCATGCTCTCCATCGCCCTTATCGGAATGTCCACCAAACTGGGTAGCGATGTTGACTCAGCCGCACTGGGTATCTTCGTGAGCATTATCTGTCGTGTACGTGAGATTCTCTGGATAGCTATCGGTATGCTGCTGATGAAGGTTGATGAACTGCACCTGGGACGTAAGGCTGTGACGGTTATGCTGGCTATCGTTGCTATGACCGGTTTATCTTCCTGCTGTGGCGATGATGACGAACCGTTGCCTTGGACCTTGGGAAAGGCTGAGCGAACGGTGATGGTCTATATGGCAGCCGAAAACAACCTGTCGTCGCTGGGCTATCTGAAAAGTGATTTGCTGGAGCTGATAGAAGGGTCACGCCAGTTGACAGATAAGCAACGCTTGCTCGTGTTCATAGACAGCTTGGGGAATAATAAGCAGATGGGATTCCCTAGAGTCGTGGAACTGCATGGCGGTAAGAGTTATACGGTGAAACAATATGGGGAGGACTTCTATTCCAGTGATCCAGCCCGTTTTCGTGAGATACTACAGACCATGACTCATGCAGCAGAAGCAGACAGTTATGGTCTTGTTCTTTGGGGCCATGCCAGTGGCTGGCTCGTCGATAAAGATTCTGTTGTGGAAGAGGCCTCGCTAGCACGTCGCTCCTATGGGCAGGA
Organism: uncultured Prevotella sp.; assembly: GCA_946614175.1. Classification (GTDB taxonomy): domain Bacteria; phylum Bacteroidota; class Bacteroidia; order Bacteroidales; family Bacteroidaceae; genus Prevotella. Next base: position 689 of record CAMOGP010000075.1, read on the forward strand.
CTGGGGCTCGGATGGTAACCTGGGTGGTGAGAAATACATGAATATCTCCCAGATGGCACGTGCCCTTGAGGGACTTCCTCGTCTTGATTATATCTTTGCCGACTGCTGTAATATGCAGTGTGTGGAGGTAGCCTATGAGTTGCGCCATGCTACGGACTATCTGATTGGGTCTCCTGCTGAAATACCAGGACGGGGAGCACCCTATCATAAGATGGTGCCGCGTCTCTTCCAGAATGATACAACATTTTATAAAGGTATCATCGATACTTACTACGATTATTATAAAGAGTACTATGCCAGCAACAGTCATCTGAGTGGTTACAGTTTGCCACTCTCGGTGATTGATACTCGACAGCTGGACTCCTTGTTGAGTGCTACTCGTGATATCCTGCCTTTGTTCATGCCCTCCTATCCTCGGTCGTTAGGGCTGATGCAGTCTAATTTCGCCTTCTATCTTTTTATGGACACCCCACTCATGTACGACATGCGAGCCATGATGCGCTACTATACGGCTGGTGATACCTTCTCTAAGTGGGATGATGCTTTTAATAAGGCTGTGCCCTATCGCCGGATGTCAAGGAAATGGTATTCCATGCCGAGTGGTCAGAATGATGCCTTTGGCTCTTTCACAATGGATGATGCCGCTTATGGCTGTGTCGGCATGTTCGTGCCTTTGAACACACACTATTATTCTTCAGGTTATTATTGTTTTAACCATACTTACAAGAAATGTATGTGGCACCAGGGACTCAACTGGGAGCGTTTCGGTTGGGTTGATGACTGAATCAAAGCGTCAGGCCTTCTTCAACTCAATACGGAATGTGGTGCCCCTGCCCAGTTCGGAGAGCTTGACATAGATATGACCTTTGTGATACTCCTCTACAATACGCTTGGCCAGTGAGAGCCCTAAACCCCATCCGCGTTTCTTTGTCGTGAAACCAGGACGGAACACATTCTTGATATCTTTTTTCTTGATACCTTTGCCCGTGTCAACAACCTCCACGGCCACGATATCGTCCTCCTCAAGCAGCCACAGGTCTATCTTGCCGGCGCCACCCTCCATGGCATCCACGGCATTCTTGCACAGGTTCTCGATAACCCACTCAAAGAGTGATGCATTGATCTTCACCATGACGGCATGGTCGGGATAATGGCCTTTGATGCTCACTTTCTGCGACGTGCGCTTGTCCATATATTCTATCACGCGGTCCAGCACTTCGTTTAGGGATGTCTCTATGGGCTCTGGCAAAGAGCCGATTTTCGAGAAGCGCTCAGCTATCCGCTCCAGTCGCTTCACGTCTTTGGCCATCTCAGGTATCAGCGCATCATTGGGATAACTCTCTTTGAGTACCTCTACCCATGCCATCAGACTGGAGATAGGGGTGCCAAGCTGGTGGGCAGTCTCCTTGGAAAGGCCCACCCAAACCTTGTTCTGCTCTGCACGCTTAGCTGCCAGAATGGCAAAAACGGCGACGAGGGCAAACACCATCACAATGGCTAGTGCCCAATAGGGGTAGTACGTCAGGCGCTTTAGCATGATAGACTCGTCGTAGCACACCTGCTGGTAGTCGCCGTCCAGTTCAATCCTGATGACGTTGCCCGACAACTTCATCCGCATCGCATACTCCTTGACGTTGGCTGTATCTTCAATATTTCGGTAGTCCATCACCTGATCTTTCGAGTCGAGCACGATGACGGGAATCGTATTGTTGCTTTCCATCACCTGCGACACCAGCATCAGGTACGACATCTCGTCTTCCTGGTTCAGGGCTTCCATGGCTTTTGCCCAAATCTCCATCTTTCCCTGTTCCTCGCGCTGCAGGTCACGCACCAGATAGCGGGAGGTTAATAAGGTGGCCACCGCTATGAGTATAGCGACCACCACCAGCCAGTTTCTTGTGCGCCTCGTCTTCTCCGTCCACTGCATTTTTATGTCCTGTTTTTGCGAATGTAGTTCCGATTTCCCGGCAAAAATACGTAATTTTAATGAAAAAATACAAGAAAATAGAGAAAAAATGAGCGTATTCGAAAAAAAAGTGGTAACTTTGCACCCGCTAAAAAAGTGTATATGTGTTACTTAGAGCGATTTGATATTGATTTAAAGGCACTTACGGACGTGGTAACCCCTCTCTCGTGGGAGCTGGACGACCATTTTTTTGAGTCGCTCGAAGGTGCTCAGCTGCAAGGTGGCTCGTTGCATGTGTCGGGGTCTATACGCAAGGCAACCGGCTTTTATGAGCTTCAACTGCATACTGACGGCACAGTTCGCGTACCCTGCGACCGCTGCTTAGACATGATGGATCTGCCTGTTGAGGCCGACCTCCGTCTGGTTGTGAAGCTTGGATGCGAATACAGCGAGGAAGATGATATCATCACCGTCGATGAGAACGATGGCGTTTTCAAGTCGGCCTGGTTCATCTACGAGTCTATAGCACTGGCGGTACCCATCCAGCACGTTCATCAACCTGGCGATTGTAACGATGCTATGATGCGAGTGCTTGAAGAGCATTCGGCTGCCCGAAGCAGTGATGCGGACGCACAGGAGATAGACCCCCGATGGAGTGCACTTCTGAAATTAAAAGAGAAAAAATAAACAAGTTAAATCAAAAAAATAGTTATACATTATGGCACATCCTAAAAGAAGACAATCAAACACTCGTACTGCCAAGCGTCGTACTCACGATAAGGCAGTAGCACCTACGCTGGCTGTATGCCCCAACTGTGGCGCTTACTATGTGTATCACACTGTATGCCCCACCTGCGGTTACTATCGCGGCAAGGTTGCTATCAAGATGAACGAAGAGGTTGCTGAGTAATGGGAAAGATTAACGCGATCATCACCGGCGTCGGAGGCTACGTGCCAGACTATGTCCTCACCAACGAGGAATTGTCGCGCATGGTCGACACCAACGATGAATGGATTATGACGCGTGTCGGAATCAAGGAGCGCCGAATCCTCACTGAAGAGGGACTCGGCACTTCCTATATGGCGCGCAAGGCTGCCAAGCAGTTGATGCAGAAGACGGGAACTGATCCCGATTCTATCGATGCGGTTATCGTTGCAACATCAACAGCCGACTATCACTTCCCTTCTACCGCAAGTATTGTTATTGGTAAGCTGGGCCTGAAGAATGCTATGGCATTCGATTTCTGGGCAGCTTGCTGTGGCTTCCTGTATTCCCTCGATGTAGCGTCTTCAATGATTCAGAGTGGACGCTATAAGAAGATTATCCTGATTGGTGCCGACAAGATGTCGTCGGCTACCGACTATAAGGATCGCAACACCTGTCCGCTTTTTGGTGATGGTGCAGCAGCCGTGATGCTTGAGGCCACAGAAGAGGAGAACGTCGGATTGATGGATTCCTATCTGCGTACTGATGGACAGGGCCTGCCCTTCCTCCACATGAAGGCAGGTGGTTCTGTGAGTCCCGCCAGTCATTTCACCGTTGACCACCGTATGCACTACACCTATCAGGAGGGTCGTACCGTGTTCCGCTATGCAGTGACCAATATGAGCGACGACTGTGCGCTTATTGCCGAGCGCAATGGTCTGAACAAGGATAATATCAACTGGGTGGTTCCTCATCAGGCTAACATGCGTATCATCGAGGCCGTTGCAAGGCGCTTGGAGATGCCTATGGAGCAGGTGATGGTGAATATCGAACATTACGGTAACACCTCGGCAGCTACTATTCCCCTTGCACTTTGGGAGTATGAACACCGATTGAAGAAGGGCGACAACATCATTATGACAGCGTTTGGTGCTGGTTTCGTTCACGGAGCCAACTACCTGCGTTGGGCATACGATGGCAAGTAAAAAGATTTTTATCAGATAAAAAGGCGAAGTATCTTGTGGTGCTTCGCCTTTTTTTTGTTTCCCGCTAAGTGTTAATCTTTCATAACAACGCTCTTCGTTTTTTATCTTTTTCCTTTTTACTACGTCAATACAATCGGAATAAAAACCCAACCAAAATTCAATATAACCTATGAAACAATTCTTTTTATTGGCTGCTGTAGCCTTTACAGCAATGACAGCATCAGCACAGTTTGGTGCTCAGCGTGGAAATCCCGTAGTACCTTCCGTAAAAGCAGAGGTAGAAGATTTCAAACCTGCTGTCTCTAATCAGGAAAACAAGCAGTTTCCTGCTGTTAACTCCAAGCGTCAGGTTCGTGCGCAGATCATGGCACCCAATGCTAAGTTTGTGGGCCTCGACATCGCAGGCAAGATTTACGAGATGACTAAGGATGAGAACGGTCTGTGGACGGGTACCTCCGATCCTCAGGACGAGGGCTTCCACTATTATCAGTTGAATATCGACGGTGCCTCCGTGCCCGATCCTGCCAGTCTCTATTACTATGGTGCCAGCCGTTGGGGCAGTGGCATCGAGGTGCCTTCTGCCGACCAGGATTTCTGGCAGGTGAAGAATGTGCCGCAGGGCTCTGTGAGCGAGGTGTTCTATTGGTCATCTTATACCGAGAAGATGCGTCGTTGCCATGTCTATCTGCCTGCTGAGTATTTTACTAATCCCACCAAGAAATTCCCCGTTCTGTATCTGCAGCACGGCATGGGTGAGAACGAGTACGGATGGGCTGAGCAGGGACATACCGCTCAAATCCTGGATAACCTCATCGCAGAGAAGAAGGCTGTGCCTTGCATCATCGTGATGGACAACGGTCTGAATGCTCGTCGTCCTGGTGAGCAGGGTGGCTTTGGCGGTCCTCGTCCACAGCGTCCGCAGGGTGGTGCCGCTCCTCAGGGCCAGCGTCGTCAGGGTGCTCCCGGTCAGGCAGGTCCCCGTCGTGGCGGTTTCGGTGGCTTCGGTGGTTTCTCAGAGGGCTTCAAGAATGTGCTCTTCAATGATATCATTCCTATGGTAGAGAAGAACTATCGTGTGATTGCCGATCCTCAGCATCGTGCCTATGCCGGTCTTTCTATGGGTGGTATGCAGGCACGCGAGATAACCCTTGCCAATCCTGATAAGTTCGCCTATGTGGGGTCATTCAGCAGTGGTGCATGGAACGTGGAGCAGGTGAAAAACTCTGAAGGCTTTGCCAAGAATGTCAAACTGCTCTTTATGAGTGGTGGTGGCAAGGAGAACATGGGTTGCGAGGAGGCCGCAAAGAAGATTCATGATGAACTTGGCATGAATGCCGTTGGCTACGAGTCTCCCGGAACAGCCCACGAGTGGCACACTTGGCGTCGCAGCCTCTATCAGTTTGCACAGCTGATCTTTAAATAATGAGGAGTTAAGGAGTTAAGGAGTTAAAGGAGTTAAGACGATAGTTCTTAATTCCTTTTTTCTTTTGCAAATATTTGGCAGTCTCGATAAAAATGCCGAAATTTGCAGCATCAAATAAAAAACACATGAAACATAAGGCAGGATTTGTAAATATCGTAGGCAACCCCAATGTGGGAAAGAGCACACTGATGAATCAACTGGTGGGCGAGCGTATCTCTATCGCTACGTTTAAGGCGCAGACCACGCGTCATCGTATCATGGGTATTGTGAATACCGACGCGATGCAGATTGTGTTCAGTGACACCCCAGGTGTGCTGAAGCCCAACTATAAGTTGCAGGAGTCGATGCTGGCATTCAGCGAGAGTGCGCTGGCCGATGCCGACGTGCTGCTTTATGTCACGGATGTGGTGGAGAACCCCGAGAAGAATATGGAGTTCCTTGAGAAGGTGCAGAAGATGACCATTCCTGTGCTTCTCCTGATCAACAAGATAGACAGCCTCACCTCCGACTCCTCTCAGAAGGGCGAGGGCAGTAGTCAGCAGAAACTGGCTGCTATTGTGGATAAATGGCATGCGCTATTGCCCCAGGCCGAGATTCTGCCTATCTCTGCCAAGAATAAGTTTGGCACGGATCTCATCCTGAAACGTATCGAGGAACTGCTGCCCGAGAGTCCCGCCTTCTTTGATAAGGACCAGCTCACCGATAAGCCCGCCCGCTTCTTTGTCAGCGAGATTATCCGTGAGAAAATCCTGTTGTTCTATGACAAGGAGATTCCCTATTCCGTTGAGGTTGTCGTGGAGCGCTTCAAGGAGGACGACCGTCAGATTCATATCAATGCCGTCATCTACGTAGAGCGCGACTCCCAGAAGGGTATCATCATCGGTCATCAGGGTGTGGCACTCAAGAAGGTATGCACGGAAGCCCGTAAGGCCCTTGAGAAGTTCTTCGACAAGCACATCTTCCTGGAGGTCTTTGTCAAAGTGGACAAGGACTGGCGCTCATCGCAGCGCGAGCTCGATAACTTCGGTTATAACCCAGAATAAAAAAAGAGGAGCCGTTTAGCGGTCCTCTGTCAGATATTTCCTTCCATTCAGGATGGTTATACCTTGATGCGGGTGCAACAGTCGTTGCCCCCGCAAATTGTATATAGCCCCTTCGTTGCTGTCTTTCTGAGGCGTACGGATGCCCGTCATCTTATAGGGCTTCAGGTCTATGGTGCCATCGGCCACCCCGTTGAGGAATATCTCCAGGTTTGAGTAGCCGCTCTCTGTGAGCTTGTAGCCATCCGACGCGTCATTGGGATTCAGTCCTGCGCTCTTCTCGTACTCATCCGGCATGCCGTCCAGGTCTGTATCCTGCATCAGTTGTTCGCCTTCCTCCATACCCATCCAGGGCCACATCTGTGTCTTGATGGTCTGTCCTGTGGCCTCGTCCTTGGCGTAGAACTCATCATAGCGCGACAGTGTGATGTCGGCAGGCGAGTTGATGATGCCTGCTGCAGGTGTAATCATCGTGCCTGGCTTCTTCTCGCTCTCAAAGGTGCTGCCGTGATACTGTGGCTGACGAGTGCCGGCTGCCTCGGCCAACAAGCGTTCGTCCACCTCGTCATAGCGGGGTAGGGAGGCTCCAGCTCTCTGTGTCACCTGGCGGTAGGCCTCGTCGGCCGTCTCGTAGGTCATGCCGCTGAGGGCATAGGGTAAGGCGTGCAGCAACGACTTGTCGGCTACGGTCTGCGAGGGTGATACAGACCAGAAATTCATGGCGCGTGAGGCGTTGTCCGACGTAAATCCGTAGTAGTTGTCCTCGTTCACCTTCTGCAGTTCTGCATCGCTCCAGATAAAGACCTTTGGCGCCCATCGGCTGCTCAGTTCAAACTTATTGCCCGAGAGGTACCACTCTCCCACCAGGTTGATGTTATCACCAGATGCAGAAACGAAATAGCGCCTGGCGGCGGCTCCGCTATAGGTGGCTGGACCGGGACGGTAGTAGTTGTTGATCATATAGACGCGGTCATACGATGACTCATCGCCTGAGGCGTTCTCGCCACCGTGTATGGAGTTGTGGTTACCCCAGTTGAATATCACGTTGTTGGCAAACTCATTATCCACGTGCAGGTCGTGCTCCAGGGGCTTCGCCTGGTTTCTCACACCATTGAAACGGGGGGAGCGACTGATACAGCTGCTTACCAGACAGTGGTGCATCGTACCGTGTTCGCCACCCCACTGCATGCCATACGAGCGTTCGCCCTTTGCGTTCTTCGAGTAGTACAGACCCTCTGCCGAGATGCACCATTGCATCGTCGTAGAGTCTGTGTCGTAGAGCGTTAGGTTCTCCTCCATAGACCATGAGAACGAGCAGTGATCCAGCACAATATGATGTACGTTCTCCACGTCGAGTGGTGACATGCTCGTAGCTGGCAGGTCGCCGGCACGGAACCGGATATGACGGATGATGATGTTGGGCTGTGTCAGTTTCATCTGATAACCGGCAATACAGATACCTCCGCCAGGCGCTGTCTGTCCGGCGATGGTGATATTAGGATGGTTCACGGACAGTTTCGACGTCAGGTAGATGGTGCCGCAGGTGCGAAACAGAATGGTGCGTGGCGTGTCGTCGCCTGTACGCAGGGCCCAGCGCAGCGTACCTTCCACCAGCGCATCGTCCGTACAGTCGTCCGTGCGTGTCACGTAATACACCTTAGCCCCTCTGTTGTCTGTCATGCGTCCGCCTGTAGTATATCTGCCGTACCCCTCGGCACTAGGGAAGGCGATGAGGTCAGCGCGGTAGTTGTCAACCATGGCAAACACGGCTTTGACGGTCATATTCGTATTCAGAGTGAAGGTATATTGGGCGTTTGTTGACAGTATGTTGCCGTTGCCGTCTTCCCACCTTACGAAGTAGTGGCCTTTGTTGGCCCTTGCCGTGAGCGTCAGTACCGTTCCTGCGTTATATTTGCCGTTGTCTCCCTGATTGCTGATGCTCACGCTGCCCATCGCAGGCATGTCGGTGCCGTAGGTCAGCGTGGCCTCTTCCAACTTGGTGAAGTGTGCCTCTGTCTGTGTGTCATTGTTGATGGCAAACAGATGGGGATTGTCCGTTCCCACTTTCTCGTTGTCGATATACCAGCCCTCGAAGGCATAGCCGATGTTGGGTGTCGCTGTGCAACTGACGTTATCGCCTGTGACAACGGATGTCTGGGTAGGCGACACCGTACCGGCACCCTCAGGTACCACTGTTGCCGTAAATGTGCTCAACTGTATGCTGCCACCCACGGTGGCTCTGCCCGTCAGGGTCACGTTACCCATCGCCAGGTTCTTGCCGTTCGCATAGCCCTGCGCCATGCGCACCACCACCTGCCAGGCATCATTACTGGCTGTAGCCGTTGTGGGCACGTCAAACGCAGCATCATCGTAGTTGGCATCAATATCGCTGTGGCTATTTACCTTGCCCAGTTCGTATGTCTGTGTCACCTCGCCTGCCGCATTCAGTTTCAGCAGCAGTATCTCGAAGGCTGCACTACTGTTCTTTACCCACGATGCCACGCTCACCTCCACCTTAGTAGGCACGTAGGTCAGGTCGGTGGCGTTGGGCTTTATCTGTAGTATCATGCCGTAGTCATTGGTTCCGTCAGCGGCACCCTGTACCTTGAAGCGCAGCAGTTGCAGTCCCGTCACCTCTTTAGTGGCGTAGCTCTGAGGGGTTATCGTGGCCTGGAACGCCAGTTTCGAACCAAATGCAACGCTCGTCTCCAGCATCTGCTTTACGTCCGTACCCTCGCAGGTCGTGGTTGAGGCTGTGGCATTGTTGTAGGCCGCAGAGCCTGCCGCCAGGTCTTTTATCGACTTGTTCAGCGGCCAGTGTGTGGTCACGGTGGCATTCTGGGCCAGTATTGTTGACATGATGGTCATGAGCAGCGATAGGAGTAATAGTTTCTTTTTCATTTGTTTTAGTTGTTTTTTAGTTATGCAAAAGTACGTTTTTTTCCTTGATATCGCAAATTATTTCTGAATTTGTTTTGCACTTTACCGACTAATTCGTACTTTTGCGACATAAAACCTAATAAATAATGAGAATGAAAACCTGGATTTTTACTATTCTTGCCCTGCTCACATCTGTTGTGACGGTGGCTCAGCGCAGAGAAGGAACATTTACCGTACAGCCTAAGGTAGGCTTAAACGTCAGCACGCTTTCTGATGCCCAGAAGACCATTGGCGATGCCTGTTTTGGTATGGAGGCAGAGTATATGATCACGAATATCTTCAGCCTGTCGGCAGGTGTCATGGTGTCTAACCAAGGTGGTAAATACGATGAGGATTACCCTTTTCCCGGACATACAGCAGACCTCGACTATGCCAATATCCCCATTATGGCCAATGTCTATGTGCTGCCAGGACTGGCTCTGAAGGCTGGTGTGCAACCAGGCTTCCGCCTGAAGGCCAAGATGGAGACCGATAACGGCTCTTACGATATTGACGAATTCTATAAGCTCGCGGGCATGTTGACACCAGGCGAAGAACCCAAGATCAATAAGTTCGACCTCGCCATCCCTGTCGGCATCTCCTATGAATATGAAAACGTAGTGCTTGATGCCCGTTACAACTGGGGCCTCCTTAAAGTAGAGAACATCGATCCTGCCTATTATAACCGCGTCTTTGAGGTGACGCTGGGCTATAAGTTCGAGTTGGACTTCTAACTTGTCTGCGACGCTACA
>CAMOGP010000076.1 GCA_946614175.1 uncultured Prevotella sp.
ATCCGCATCGTAGCACCCGTAGCCCTGCTGATGCTTGTTGTCTATTTCTTCCTGGGAACCAGCCTCAACACAAGTGCAGAGGTGGGCGAGGTGAACTTCTGGCTCGTACTGCCCTATCTCGCTGTTGTCATCTTAGCTGTTTGCGGCATCAACGTCCTGCTGACATTGACTATCGGCATTATCCTCACTGGTATCATCGGCATCAGTCATGGAACCTACGACCTTTTTGGCTGGTTCAGCGCCATGAACGAAGGTATGATGGGCATGTCGGAACTGATTATCGTCACCATCCTGGCAGGCGGTATGCTTGAAATCATCCGTTATAACGGTGGTATCAACCTCATCATCAAAGCCCTGACAAGGAATATCAATGGAACACGTGGCGGCGAGATGAGTATCGCGGCCCTGACCTGTCTGGTGAATATCTGCACAGCCAACAATACCGTGGCTATCATCACCACAGGACCGATAGCCAAGGATGTGGCCAAGCGTTTTGGTATTGACCCACGCAAATCGGCCTCTATCCTTGATACAGCTTCCTGTTTCACCCAGGGAATGCTGCCCTATGGCGCACAAGTGCTGATTGCAGCAGGGCTATCAGGATTGAATCCTATAGCCATTATTCCGCATCTGTTCTACCCCATGCTCATCGGCATAGCCCTCGTATTGGCTATTTTGTTCCGTTATCCAAGGAAATATTCATAAGAACCAGACAATTCTACACAATATGAAGAGAGGACTTGTGTTAGAGGGAGGCGCTATGCGCGGACTATGGACGGCAGGCATCACCGATGTGATGATGGAACACGACATATGGCCCGACGGGCTCATTGGTGTATCGGCTGGTGCTGCCTTCGGCTGTAACTATAAATCCAGGCAGATAGGACGTGCCATCCGTTACAACATGCGCTTTGCCAAGGATAGTCGCTACAGTGGCATCCGCTCACTACTCACCACAGGCGACTATTTCAATGCGGAGTTTGATTATCATATTGTACCTAAGCAGTATGAAATCTATGACGACGATGCTTTCAACCGTAACCCCATGGAGTTTATCGTGGTGTGTACGGATGTGGAAACAGGAGAAGCTGTCTATCAAACACTGACGGAAGCCAACTATGACACCTATGAATGGATACGTGCATCGGCATCGATGCCCCTGGTTTCTAAAGTGGTCAACATTCATGGACGCAAACTGCTTGACGGAGGCGTGGCTGACTCTATTCCCCTGGCCTACACAGAATCGATAGGTTACGACCGCAATGTGGTGGTTCTCACCCAACCGTTGGGATATCAGAAAGAGCACAACCGCCTGATGCCACTGATGCGCTTTGCCCTAAGACGCTATCCGGAGATGATCAAAGCCTTGGACTATCGTCACATCATGTATAACAAACAGCTGGAATATGTGGCTCAGGCCGAGCGTGAAGGTCGCTGTCTGGTGATTCGTCCTGACGCGAAAATTCCCATTGGTCATATCTCGCATAATCCCCAACAGATGCAGCACGTCTACCAGATAGGTCGTGCCATTGGTGAACGCTATATTGAGCGCATCAAGGACTTCTGGGGATAATCTGCAGGGAGAGTTCAAATTATTACATCGTGTACCGATGGGAAATGCTTACTATATTGGACGTGTTTACAACAAAGATCATTATTATAATAACAATCCTATAGAAGATGAATACACAGAAATTGAAGTGGAGTAAAGGGATATGGATTATCCCAATGCTCATGGTATTAGTACTGGCCTTTGCAGGATGCACAGACGATGAGAGCACCGAAAACGAGCAGTACACAGTTGGAACTATTGAAGTGGCTGCCAACAGCCGCTCAGAGGGCTATAGTCTTGACGGGCTGCCTGTGTCCTATTACCAGGTCAGGGAGAATAAATCCGGGGAATGGACATTGTCGCAGATTGACGGCTTTGACTCTCTCTACGCAGAGAATACTGCCTATGAGTTAAAGGTCAAGATTCTCAAAAACAGCAGTCAAACAGACATTCCCAGTCGAATTTATGTATTTCTCAACATTGTAGGCATCACGTCTGAACAGAAATAACCAATGATATCTGTGAGCAGATTGCTCCAACATAAAAGGCCGACATTCGTGATGTCGGCCTTTTATATAATCTCGTCTTATAGATTTTACTTCAATCCCAGCTTAGCCTTAACCTGAGCGGTAACGTCGCTTGAGAGTGTAGTGCTGATATAAGGAATGCCAGCGCTCATATCCATCACGTATACATAGCCACCCTCCTGACCAACAGCCTTGATAGCATCGAGGACCTTGGCGGTGATAGCCTGCATCTTCTCCTGCTGAGCCTTAGCAAGAGCCTGCTGGTTGTCCTGGTAGGTCTGCTGGATACGCTGATAGAGGTCCTGCAACTCCTGATTGCGACGGGTCTTGATATTCTCGGGCAGTGTAGCCTCTTCCTTCTCGAAGGTCTCAGCCTTCTTCTGGAGCTCGTCCTGCATAGACTTGAGATCGGCCTCATACTGCTGTGTGAGCTTCTCGATGTCTGTACGTGCTGTAGTAAACTCGGGCATAGCCTGAATTATCTCCTGTGTGTTCACATGACCGAACTTAGCCTGAGCATTAGCGGTAGTGAAACCGCAGATTGCGCAAAGAGCGCAGATAATAAACTTTTTCATTGTTGTTGTTTTATTTTTATTAAGTTATTTTCGTTAGAACATTATATCGTTATGACGTTATCATGTCGTATGAGTTTAATTGGCGTAGCCCAGCTTGCGCAACACCTCATCAGAGATATCAATCTTGGGTGAGCCAAAGATGATGCCTGTATCACTGGCACGGTCGAGCACCAACTGATAGCCACGAAGGTCGGCCACATCCTTAATAGCATTATAGACCTCCTCCTGAATAGGGTTCATTAAGGCGGTGCGCTTCTTGAAGAGCTCGCCCTCAGGACCAAAATATTTTTTCTTCAGGTCGGCAGCAGATTTCTCCTTCTCCATAATAGCATCTTGCTTAGACTGCTTCTGCTCCTTAGAGAGAAACACTACCTCATTCTGGTAGTTCTTATACATGGTCTGGGCTTCGGTCATCAGGGCATCCACCTCGGCCTGCCATTTCTTAGATACCTGCGAGAGTTGTTCGTTGGCACGCTCATAAGCAGGGATATTCTTGAAGATATAGTCCATATCAACAAGGGCGAATTTCTGCGCAGAGGCCGTTGAGATACCACAGATAGCACAGATAAAAAGAATAATCAGTTTTTTCATTATCGTTAATATTATAGGTTAGAATTCTTGTCCAAGTATGAAGTGGAACTGACCACCTCCACGCTGCCAGCCTCCATTATATACCTTGTCGAAACCGTAGGCCCAGTCGATACCCATCAGACCAACCATAGGCAGGAAGATACGTACGCCCAAACCGGCAGAGCGCTTCATATCGAAGGGATTGAAATCACTTGTCTTTGCCCATGCGTTACCACCCTCAAGGAAACCAAGTCCATAGATAGTGGTATTACCCAACATGAAGGGATAACGCAACTCCAACGTGAAACGGTCGTAGGCGTATGCATCATAGGCACTATAGCGACTACCACTCCACTCGCCGCCCTTCACATAGGCAGAAGAAGAGATTGAACCGTTCTCGTAACCACGCAGTCCGATTGTCTCCTCGGCATAACTGGTGCTGTAGCCACTCATACCATCACCACCCACATAGAAAGTTTCAAACGGTGACTTCTTATATTTATTGTAAGAGCCCAGCAAACCAAACTCTACACGAGTCATCAGCACAAAACATTTCTGACCCTCAGAGAGGGCTGTATAGGTACGGCTCTTGAACTTCCATTTATGATACTCCACCCACTTATACTTAGACGACTGCTCGCTCTGATAGCGCTCATAGTCATCCTTGTAGGTTTTCTGTGTCGCCAAGTTCTTATAATCCTTGCCGTCGAACAAAGACCAGGGTGGGGTAAGGGTGACAGAGAGTGAGAACTCCGAACCATGACGTGGGAACAGCGGGTTGTCCGTAGAGTTACGTGTCAGCGACAGACCCAGATTGATGTTGTTACAGTTACCATTAGAGATCAGGAAGTATTGCCAGTCTTTCAACATATATCGCTGATAAGCCAATGTGGCAGATAACTGGAAATAGTCGTCAGGCCAGCGCAGACGCTTACCCCATCCTACGGAGATACCCAACAGTTTTACGTATTTATCGTCATCAAGGAAATTATCGTAGTTATAGTAGCTGCTATTATACGATCCCGTGCCATACATATAACTATAAATATTATTCATGTAGGCTGAGTTATAATAAGTGCTCGACACGTCGCTCTGCTTAGAATAATAGACACCCACGTTGAAGGCATTAGGACGCTTGCCGCCAAACCAACCTGTAGAATAGTTGGCACTATAGCTGCTATAGTAACGACCATTCGTCTGGAAGTTCAGGCCAATCTGTTCGCCATCACCAGCAGGCAGGAAACCACGACGCAGCTTATTCTTGCCAAGGAGGTTACGCAGAGAGAAGTTATTGAACTTAATACCCACACGACCAATGACACCTGTCTGTCCCCAACCGAGTGAGAGTTCCAACTGGTCGTTAGATTTCTGTTCCAGGTTCCAATCCACATCAACAGTACCATCCTGATAATTAGGCTTCACATCAGGACTCACCGACTCTGGATCAAAGTAACCCATAGAAGCAATTTCACGGGCTGAACGCATCAAGGCATCCTTAGAGAAGAGGTCGCCCGGCTTAGTACGAAGTTCACGACGCACTACCTCCTCATAGAGACGGTCGTTTCCAAAGATACGCACGTTGTTCAAATGAGCCTGAGGACCTTCTGTGATACGCACCTCCACATCAATAGAGTCACCCACAACATTGATATCTGTTGGCTCAACACTTGAGAACACATAACCATTATTATAATAGAAGTTATGCACGGCATCATCATCCTCTATCAAGCGCTTGTTCATGAGTCGCTGGTTATAGACATCGCCCTTCATCATTCCCAGCGTCTTATTCAGAGCATCGGTATTGGCAACGGTATTACCAACCCAAGTGATATTACGCAGATAGTATTTCTCACCCTCATCAATCTTGACATAAACATTGACATGCTTGTCGTCGACTGTCCATACAGAGTCCTCGATGATTGTTGCATCACGGAAACCCATCTCGTTATACTTATCAATAAGAGCTTGCTTAGCCTCATTGTAGCGTTCAGGAGTAAATTTCTTGGCTTTGAAGAAATTGCCCAGTTTGCCTGCCTCATGAATCTTACCAAAGGCACCCTTCGAGAGGAAGCCACCCTTGATTTTCTTGTCGCCAACCTTCTCATTACCATCAAAGATGATACGACGGACCTTCATCTTGGCTTTCTTATCAATATAGACATCAAGTACCACCTGATTTTTACCCGTCACATCATCACTCTGACGGATCTCTATCTCGGCATTCTTATATCCCTTATCATCGAAATACTTCGTAGCGAGAATCTTGGCACGGTCAATAAGGTTCTTTGTCAGACTCATACCCTTGGCCATACCCAGTTTATTCTCCAAATCCTCACGCTCGCTCTTCTTCACGCCATGATATTCAATACTGGTGATACGGGGACGCAACGTGAGATGGATGCACAGATAGACCTTTGAATCCACGATAGAGTCGGCAGTAATAGAGACATCAGAGAACAAACCATGTTTCCAGTAACGCTTAACAGCCTCTGTAATCTCACTACCAGGTACCTCAATACTTTGACCTACACGAAGTTGCGACAGGTTAATCAGCACAAAGTCTTCATAGCCTTCTACACCTTCCACGGTGATACCACCAATCTCACACTGACGGGGAGTTCCTGCATAGGAAATATCGGGGTTTACTATCTTATTCTGTGCGTTAACGCTTAAAGGTAAAAAGGTAAAAAGGTAAAAAGGTAAAACACCTTTCACCATTACCTTTAACCAATTTGTGATTGCTTTTATATTCACTTTGCTTTTTACTATTTTACCTTTTTACTTTTTTACTTTTCACCAGCTTCCACCTGAGCCTCAGTCTTTCCGTAGCGACGCTGACGACTCTGGAAACTCTGAATAGCCTTACGCAATTCCTGCTCATCAAAATCAGGCCAATATGTATCGCAGAAATAGAGCTCTGAGTAAGCTATCTGCCAAAGCAGATAATTGGAGATACGCACCTCGCCACCTGTACGAATCAGCAAATCGGGATCAGGCATAAAACTGGTCCACAGGTGCTTATCAATGGTGTTCTCATCAATAGCCTCTGGAGCAAGAGTTCCATCCTTCACCTCCTGGGCCATTTTCTGCATAGCACGTACAATCTCCAGCTTCGATGAATAGCTCAGTGCCACAACCATTGTCATCGCATCGTTCTTTTCCGTATGCTCTTCCGTCTCACGCAGTTTCTGCTGAACAGCCTCAGGCAGTCGGCCTAAGTCTCCAATAACGCGGAAACGCACATTATTCTTCATGAAAATCTCATCCTCGAGCGAGGAGAGAACCAATCCCATAAGTGCAGCCACCTCGTCGTCAGGGCGGTTCCAGTTTTCAGTAGAGAAGGTATAGAGCGTGAGGTACTTTACACCTAATCGTGTGCATTCTGATGTAATGCGACGCACGGCTTCTACACCAGCTTGATGGCCATAGGTACGCTCCTTACCACGTTCCATGGCCCAGCGACCATTACCATCCATGATAATGGCAATATGCTGTGGGATGCGCGTCATATCCAGTTCTGCTGTCATATTTAATAATCTATTTTCAGTTCTCTGATTGTTTCTTTTGTTTGTCTGCCAAAGCAAGACATATTATTCTCCCGTCAGTCCTTGTCGTTATTGCAGGTCTTACATTTCTCCATAAACTCATAGGTCAGCGAGAGTTGCAGGGTGGTGTAGCAGTCGGTATTCTTGAACAAATCACTACTCTTGATGCCATAAGGGTCACAAATACCATCCAGTTTATCGCTACCCGAGATATGCATCAACCATTCTGCCGTGAGATTCAGACGGTCCGTCAACTTATACTTCACACCAAATCCTATTGGCACCTGAAAAGCCATTACCGACTTGTCTCCATTGGCAAAGGCAAATCCGCCGCCCAAGCTGATAAAAGGTGTCAGCGGTTGTGCACCGTGATACTCCCTTCCTGTGCCGAAAGGCCAGAAGTTATATTCATATTTGACATTCAAGTCAATCAACTTCGTTGAGAACGACGTTGGGACATCCGTACCACCAGGATACCAAGTGTCAGCATTCGCAACATCACCCTTCAGTTGTCCATAGTTCAACGTTGCTGCCCAAGCCATACGGGGGTTCATCTTGTATTTTGCAACCAGTCCTCCCATGGGCTGCATCTTTTTGAGGAGGTTCCCATTATAGTCACCCAGATAGTTCATCATACCGACACCGGCACCCACCTCCATCTTATATTCAGGCTCATTCTGAGCCAATACTGTCTGAGTGAAAAGTAAAGCGTGAAGCGTGAAGCATACGAATAGTATCTTCACCCACATTACCGAGAATTGATGTTTACGCTCTCTCATCACTACTTCTTACATCAGACCTCTTACATTATCTTTTTTTCCCAAGCCACACTTCACCTGCATCTGTGACCAGCCAAAGTCGGTTCTGACTATCAGCAGCAAGACTCATCGCTGTTCCCTGCAGACCTGAAGGCAACGCATAGGCAGAAGACTCTTTCCACGTGATACCCTGATCGGCTGACTGATATATCACTTTATTACTGCCAAGTGCTAACACCTTATTATTATAATAGGTGAGTGACAGATGCTGCTGAACAGGCAATGCATAAGGATTATTCAAATCAACGGGCATATAAACCCACTTGCCACCTTTGACAGCACCACCATACTGACTAATCTTACGCCATACACGAACCTGCCCCTGCACATCATTTCCCACCATCAGCAGATAATCGGTTGAATCAAGTGGCGTATAGTCCCATGATGTCATGGCAATATCACTGACAGGCAATAGAGTAGCATCCTCGTCGAGTGTCTCATCCAACCAAGTAACACCATTGTCCTCAGAACGTTTCATCATACCGTCGGTTCCCAAGGCAAAGATACCTTTTGTGCCAACGCCAAGCAACTGCTTCAAGGCTGCCACACCCATAACGGTCCAGTTCTCCAAGTCCTCAGAACATTCCACATTGGTACCATTCAGTCTGTAAGCGCAGTCATCAGAAGTCACCACACTCTGGTCAACCAAACGGACACTATCACCAAAAGCCACCAAATGATTTGCGGACCATCCTTGCAAGTCGGCGCGTGTATCCACCTTCTTCCATTCGAAAGACAAGCCTGCACTCTCATCGACCAGGAGCGATACCGTATAGTCACGATATCCTACCCCATCGGTTGGGAACACACGGAAGACACGAGGTGTGGTGAAATCGATAGAATCACTGGTACTGAAGAAACGGATACTATCGCTGGTAAGCGACTTCAAGGTAACGATTGCATTATTCACCGTCGAAACGCCACTGATAGTCACATGAGCCAAGTCTGTTCCTGAAGGCAACAGATCCTGATTATAGATACGATACCTATTCTGGTCGATAGCCATTTTATAGTTCGAGCCTGTTAATGTAGACTTGATAATGGTATCGTTACCAGTGTCGGAAGATGTTGAATGGGTATATCTGTTAAGCGTACCCAAAGTGAAGGCCGAAATAGCCATATCACTATATACCGTTGTATCTTCGTCGCTGTTGCCAAGACACGAAGTCATCGTCACTAATGCACAAAGCATCACACACAGCGGCTTAAAATTTTTTTTCATCTAATCTTGTTTAAACAATTTGGTTGCAAAGTTAAGCACAAATCTGCAAAAATCGGACATTTTCACCACTTAATTAAACAAAATATATCATTATTACCATGATTTTAAGTTGTTTTTAGGATTTTGTATGGTTTATTTACCGCTATAGGCAGATTACTGGCAAAATGAAAATAAAAAAAGAGTGCGGTATGAATCGCTCACCCCGCACTCCTTTCAACGGATGTTAGTATTCATCAAAGTGATAACACTCAGAATCGTGGAAATAACCACTAATACCAACACACACGTTGTTTGAAAATCTAATAACATAATCTTTACCTTAATTCTATAAAACTACTAACCTAATGAATAACGTGTGTGTAATCATCACGACTACGTTGCAAAGGTACAAATTATTTTGTATTACAAGTGTAGGATAAACGCTTTAGTTTACGCAAACACCCACAATTCTTGATTTAAATCAAGTTTATGTGTGTAATTTTGCATTTTATTGTGCGTTCATTGCCATCGTTAACCCTACAACTATACCAACCAGCACCACAATAATCAAAACCGCAATTGTGATGATAGCGAATGAAGCAACGAGGCCCAGGATGGTACGAAGATACGAATAGCCACACAATTGTTTGAGCGCAACAATACTCAGAATCGGGGATATAAAGCCAATGGTATCCAAGTTCACGCAGAAGAAACTGAATACTATTGAGACGATATTCATCATATTAGTAATATAAATCATCGCCACAAAGAACTCAGTATAATACAGATCTGGGATTGCCGGACAATTTCTGAAGAGCACATAAAGTGGCAAAGAGAGCACCAGCAACCAAACCAGTTCTACCACTGTCTGGTGGTCGATAAGGAATCTGATGAAGACCTTGAGCGTACCATTTATTTTTTCTCCGAAGTCCAGACGTTCATTATCTGTGCCTGACTTCACTCCAGCTTTCTGCTCAGCAGGGACAGTTCGTATATCCATATCAATACTTCTCTCGTAAGTCTGTACAACCTTCACCAACTGATTTTCACCTTTTATATTAAGGCCACTATTAACCAAGATAGACAAAGTAGCCAAGAGAAAGAACATCTTAAATGGTGGAAAATAGGCCATATGCATACCACCAAGGTAGTCGCGAATCATATAGCCAGGACGTAACAATAAGTCACGGATACTACGGAACATGCCACGATTACCAAGTCCCCATACGTCAAGAAACAACAGGAAAGCCGTCTTCAGCGAATAGCGGCCGATACGAGACGACTGTCCACATCGAGGACAATAATTTCCTTGATAACTGGTGCCGCAGGTGGCACAGATATGTATTTCCTGCGAGAGTGGTGCTACCTGATAGGGACGATGCTGCCACTCCTTAAACTCACGGTATTTCTCTTTCAGATTCATTGTTTCTAACGGTTAGTAAAAAACCAAAAACAGGCATCTGCACCATTCCGTGTAGACGCCTGTTTTATCGTTATGTCGTAGGACCTGAAGCTTAGAGCTTAGGACCAGCAGCTACGAGAGCCTTACCAGCCTCGTTGCCCTCATACTTCTTGAAGTTCTTGATGAAGCGAGCAGCCAGATCCTTAGCCTTCTCCTCCCACTCAGCAGCATTTGCATAAGTGTCGCGAGGATCCAGGATATTGCTATCTACGCCCTCAAGCTGTGTGGGAACCTCGAAATTGAAGAAAGGAATCTTCTTAGTAGGAGCGTTCAGGATAGCGCCACCCAGGATAGCGTCGATAATACCACGAGTATCGCGGATAGAGATACGCTTACCAGTACCGTTCCAACCAGTGT
>CAMOGP010000077.1 GCA_946614175.1 uncultured Prevotella sp.
TCTGTTAAGAAGGCATATCCCAACGAGGCCGAGGAACTCTTCGCCGAGGCACAGAAGATGGCTCAGCTCCGTTACAAGACTTACATCCGCAAGTCTCAAGAAAATTGGGAGGATTAATACCCTATCCTATCTATAATCAAAGGAGCATCCGAATCATCGGGTGCTCCTTTTTTTACATACTACAAATATGTCTCAGTACTCCTTTAGTTTTCCTTTGGTGCACTTTTAGTAAATGCCCCTCTTTTTATTGATCTTCTTGCCATTCTGAATGATGAGGCCACGATCGATTTCGCTGGCTAACGTCCCGTTCAACTTATAGGTTTGCTGTTGCTCAGTATTCTGAGCATGAACACTATTCACACCACTTGAATCTCCATGAAAAGCCTCACGCTGCAACACCTGTGTCATACAATGTGCGGCGCCATAGCCATCAATAAGACTCTCAAGCGGAATCCACTCCACCGTTACGCCAGCTTCACGAAAACGCTGCTGCAACGCCTCCGACTGTCCACCTACAGCCATAATGTGGCGTGGACCTATCGCAAGAAAGTTGTTCGCATAGTGCATCTCGTCATCATAGTCGATGGGGATAATCTGGAAGCCGCGAGTTTTAATGTACTCAACAAAGGACTGATTCTGCTTCAATAACTTATACTCCCTTGTGCCTGGCTTACGGGCCCAAATATCACATGTATTATACTCCGGGTCGGCAGGTTTTGCATTCAATCGACTACTCACCATCGTACACAGGTCTTTATCGATGATATTGAAGTGGGTGTCGAGGTGCATCTGCATCTGCCATAGTTTATGATCGCGCACCACCACAACCGTGTCGTGTCCGAAGGCATCAGCATCCAATAACTGACGGATGCCCTCGTCGTTAGTGCGCATACCGCAACCTATCAGCGAAATGTTTCCTGCAGGTATATAGTCGCCTCCCTCCAGTCGCCCCTCACCAGTGATACGCAAGATGGGCTTCAGTCCAAGATGCTCATAACAAAGATTGATAATTTCCGTCTCTGGTGCACGCTGACTGCTATTCATGCTACAGATAACATGGCCTCGTGGCGTAGTAATGCTTTGGTCGCGCGTAAAATAGAGGTTCATCAGCGGATTCTGAATATACTGCGCCTCATAGCCCGTGTTGTTATCGCACTTCGATAGTTTCACCGTGGGTTGCAGCAGTATGCAGCGAATCAGGTCGTGACGACTCATCTTCTGCAGCACCTCCAGTCGGTAGGCCTCCGTCTTTTCTGCATCCTCATCAGGAATGCTGCTGATGTCGTAAACCAGCACATTCTGAGCCAGTGCCCTCAAACTGTCTATCCCAACCTCATTGAGTACATCCAGTACCGTATGCACTTTTATACCATTCTTCTCAAGGATACTTATGTATCCACGATGCTCCTCGGCCGCCTTGTCCACATCAAAATAATCTTCAAACAATCCGGCAGAAGGATGAATCACACCATTAAACAGTTCCTGACCAGGCGTATGCATCAAGACATCGCCTGCTTTTAGCCACTCAGCCTGTGGATAAGTCATCTTATTGCGGTCTTGAGCCTGTACACCCATACCACATATTGTAATCATGACTGCCACATAAAATAATTTCTCTTTCATTCTATTCATTAGTTTATTAGTCCCTACTTATATGTTGCAAAGATAGAATAAAAAAATATCTTCACCAAATATTTAAGTATAAATAATCTCTCTTAGTCGATGACCGTCATGGATCACTTAATCATGTCCTAGCAAAGGATTGTTGCCTAAATGTTCATATAGAATTAAACCTATATACTTTAAGAGAGTCTATAAGAATAGTAATTTATATTAACTAATTGATCAATTAATAAAAAAACTATGAAGAGAATTTATCTCGTAGCAGCGCTGTCACTCACACTGATGACAGCCAATGCACAGGAGCCGAATATCCCAAGAGGCATGTTTGGAGGTCAGCAGATTGACGTAAAGTTTGATGCGTACAAAGCAGCACCCGATGGCTTGATGAACAATAGCGCACAGCTCAAGGCCTTCTGTGACGAGAAAGGCATCCCCTGTACCCTCATCAACTATCCCGAACAGGGTCACAACTTCATTGTATGGAAGTACGGACTCTTCAACTTCGCACAGTTAATTTTCAAATAAGAAAACCCAAAATCCTCATAATAAGACGGAGCCACAACACCACGAGCTCCGTCTTTTTTTTGATACTATAAAAAAAAGAACCCCCGAAGCATTCTTCGAGAGTTCTTGTTTTTGTTTCTTACTTGAATAAAGAAGAAGCAGATTAAGCCTCTGCAGGAGCCTCTTCTGCAGCTGCCTCAGCCTCTGCGGGAGCCTCTACCTCAGCCTCTGCTGCTGCAGCAGCTGCCTTCTTATCAGCCACCTTCTTAGCAATAGCCTCGTTAACCTTCTTCTCTTCAGCGAGAGCCTTTGCCTCAGCATCCTTCTTAGCCTTAGCTACCTCGGCTGCTACCTTGTCAAGACCCTTCTGCTTGTCAGCCTTCCATGCATCGAACTTCTTCTGTGCAGTAGCCTCATCGAAAGCGCCCTTCTTTACGCCACCCTTGAGGTGCTTCATCAGGTAAACGCCCTCACCGCTGAGGATGTTGCGAACAGTGTCTGTGGGCTGTGCGCCGCACTCTACCCAGTACAATGCACGGTCGAAATTCAAGTCTACCGTGGCGGGATTGGTGTTGGGATTGTAAGAACCAATCTTCTCAGTGAAACGACCATCACGTGGTGCACGAGCGTCGGCGATTACGATGCTGTAGAAAGCATAGCTCTTACGGCCACCGCGCTGCAATCTGATTTTTGTTGCCATGTTTTAATTGTTGTTTTTGTTGTTAAAAGTTTGAATTTCATGCTCCCATCTCGTGGAAGCGGCTGCAAAATTACTCATTTTTAGGGAGTTAAACAAACTTTTCCATAATTTTCTGCTCGTTTTTATAGTTTTTTGTGTAATTTTGGGCTCGAAATGAAGCAAGAGCTATCGATATTAATACCTATATATAATAGTGACTGCACCAAACAGGTGGCAGAATTAAGCCAACAGGCGGAAGCAATCGAGGGTCTCAAGTACGAGATCATCGTAGCTGACGATGGGTCGGACAGGATGGATGATGGAAGATGGATGATGGATGATGGACAATTGTCCGCTTTCCCCCATGTGCGCTTCATTCGTCGCGAGCAGAACGTAGGCCGTGCTGCCATCCG
Source organism: uncultured Prevotella sp. (assembly GCA_946614175.1). Classification (GTDB taxonomy): domain Bacteria; phylum Bacteroidota; class Bacteroidia; order Bacteroidales; family Bacteroidaceae; genus Prevotella. Next base: position 3,220 of record CAMOGP010000077.1, read on the forward strand.
TAATTTCCTTTGTAACGAGGCTCAGTATGATTGGCTGCTATTCATGGATGGCGATATGACTATACCCTCTGACAACTTCCTACGTCGCTGGTTAGAGGCCGATGTAATGCTGGTAGGCTATGGTGGCTATATCGTAGGTCAAGGCGAGGAAAGCAACCTGCGCTATCTGTACGAGAAACAATGTGAGACGATGCACAGAGCCGAGGAGCGCAGGAAGCGTCCCTTCATGCATTTTCATACTTGCAACTTTCTGATTTCCAAGACGCTGATGCAGCAATACCCCTTTGACGAACGTTTCCATCATTACGGCTATGAAGACGTTCTCTTCGGCAAGCGTCTCAGACAGGCAGGCATCCAGATAACCCATCCCGACAATCCCGCAGGATTCTTCGACTACGAGGACAACGCCCATTTCGTCAGTAAGACAGAGGAAGGTTTGCGCACGCTCCATAATTTTCATAATGACCTGCGCGGCTACTCCCAGATGATCACCTTCGTAGATGGCATCCATATCGGAGCCGTAAAGAGTGTTATCCGCCTATGGCACCGCCTCTTTGGCAAATGGGAACGCCGTAACCTCTGTAGCCAGAAGCCCTCGCTCAGGCTTTTCAAACTATACAAGCTAGGCTATTTCCTATCGCTGGCGAAACTCCTGCTTTTACTTATCCTATCTACCCCTATTGCAGCACAGACACCCTTTATAACGGCCATCACGGAACGAGGCTACAACGAGAATGTCCAAGACCTGAGCGATTCTATGACCATTAAGATTGACGAACCTACACTGGCATTCGTCAACCTGACCGGCTTTTCCCAACTGCCTACAAAAAAGACTGACATACAAAAGGGCTATCTGGAGATGTACGACGGCAACGGACACTATTTCCGAAAACCCGTAACCCTGAACGGCCAAGGCGACTATACCATGCGCTACCCCAAGAAAAACTTCTCATGCCATTTCACCGATGCCACTTGGAACGAAGACGGGGCTCCTGACCTGAAGTTTGGCGACTGGGTGAAACAAGACGGTTTTCATCTCAAGGCTTTCTATACCGACTACATCCGTGGACTCGGAGAGGCAGCCTACAAACTATTCAGTCAGATGATAGCCGACCGACCACCTTATTGGGAACGCGGGGGCTATTACGAGAGCAGCAAAGCCCGTTGTTTCCCTGACGGATTTCCCTGTATCGTTTATGTCAAAGGTGATTTCTACGGCATCTATGCCTGGCAGCTAAAGAAGCACCGCAAGAACATGAACCAGAAGAAAGCCCGCGCTACCCATATCCATCTAGACGGCAATCTGAACGACCAATACCTCTTCAAAGGAACAATCAGTTGGAACCGCTTCGAGGTGCGCACGCCTAAAACGCTCTATACCGTTCAGGGAAATGTCTACGACGGTAATAGTCCGAAGGAACTCATCGACGAGACCAGTCCGCTCTACATCGTAGATGACGAGCCAGACAGTATCCGCAAGGCCAAGGAATTGTCTGCCGAGGTGAAGCAACATATTCAGGAGCTAAGCCAATACTGGTCAGTTCTAACAGATATCGAGGCCCAGGAAGCCAGCATCGAACAGATGCGACAGGAGATAGAGCAACGCTTTGACACAGACGCACTTATCGACTATGCCGTACATTACTATTTCACCCGCAATGGCGACGGTTCCCAGAAAAACTGGCAATGGTTTACCTACGACGGACATCGATGGATGGTGACTCCCTATGATCTTGATCAGACCTTCGGCGTAGGACTCTATGGCAACATCGAACCGCCTTACCGTCCTGTAGAGAAACTGACATCGGGCCCTTTCTACTGGATTAACAAATACTATGCCGACGATATCGCAGACCGTTATATCACCCTTCGAGAAAATGGCGTGTTTGACTATGATAACGTGGTGGCTATCATCGACGATTGGCGAGCACGCATAGGCGAAGCGTTCTATGCTGCGGAAGAGGAACGCTGGCCTCTGAGTCCTTGCTATAGTGATGCCGTCTGCAATAGTGGATGGGAGACTGTGCCGCTGGACGACCCAGAGTACTACCTCTCAGGACATGGTTCCTATAAAGCCACAAAAGAATATCATGCTGGTGACGTATGCTGGCTTGAGGGCAGACTATGGCGGGCCACCACTACAATCACAGGCGTAAAACCATTCATCACCAATGCCAACAAAGACAGCGAAGAACGTATCCATAATTGGGTGAAGGGCCGTATCGAGTTCCTTGATGCCTACTTTGCCTATACGCCCGATGCCATTGAAGATATTATCATAGCAGAATCCCCAAAGGACAAGCGTCTTGAGGGCATCTATACGCTTGCTGGCATCAAGATCAGCACCCCTTTGACAGGTAAAACCTATATATTCAGATATTCCGACGGTACCTCACGTAAGGTACATATCCAATAATCAGTAACTAAAACAAATTTATGATCAAAAGATTCGCATTCAAGATGTTCCTGAAGCCAGGCTTCGAGGAAGAGTACGAGAAACGTCACGCCGCTATCTGGCCAGAACTCAAACAGATGATTAAGGAACAGGGCGTACAAAACTACAGTATCTATTGGGACAAAGACACCAACATCCTCTTTGCCTATCAGGAGTGTACTAAGGAGGGCAACTCGCAGGATACGGAGAACGTTGACCCTATCACCCAGCGCTGGTGGGACATGATGGCCGACATCATGGAGGTGAACCCCGACAATTCGCCAGTCACCATTCCCCTACCCGAGTTATTCCATCTCGACTAACGCATCCAGAGGGCTACGCACTATTTTTCCCAGTGTGTAGCCTTCTTCTTTGACAGCCTTTTCTAATTGTTCCTTATAATAGAACGCGATACTGCCCACAGCATTAATGGGCAGATCCTTTCGTTGATAAGGCGTTATATTTCGTTGGATAAAGTCGCGGAAATTGTCTATCACCAGTTGCTCTATCTGCGGATTTCCTATCTGCTGATGAATAAAAGTAGAGAGCGAAGCCAACCAGCGGTTAGCCATCGGCTGACGATACACACGGTCTATAACCTGTGCCATCGACATCTCCATATAAGTCTCAAAAGCCACTTTTACTTCGTTTGATAACCTATTCTTATACAATGCATTAAGAAAGCGCGCTCCAAGTACTGCTCCACTACCCTCATCACCGAGTATATAACCCATTGGCGGTGTATTTTCCACAATCCTTTCACCATCATACAGACACGAGTTTGCCCCCGTTCCCAAAATGCAGGCTATTCCCTCCTCGTTGTTACAAAGCGCACGTGCCGCACCCAGCAAGTCGCCATGTGCCTCTATATGTGCTGTCTGCGGGAAAGCCTCGCCCAGCAGTCTTATCATCTTCTCCTCCAGCTCAGGGCGCACCCCACTGCCGTAGAAGAGGATTGATGTAAGATGTCTGATGTCTGATGTCAGCTGTGGCAACAGTTCATCTTTCAAGATTCCGCGTATTGTGTCTTCGTCCTGATGAAACGGATTGATACCCTGCGTCTGCATCCGCATCCCCATGAAAGCCCAGTCCGTCTTTGTGCTTCCGCTATCAGCTATCAATACAGAATGATTTTCCATATAAATAATAATCAAAAAGAGTATAAATATACTCACAAGTACCAAAAAAGTCGTTATTTTGGTGCAAAAGTAAGCATTTTATTGCAAATTAAAGAAAAAAACAGTAATTTTGCAAACGAATATATTAAGAAGAAGGTAAAAAGGTAAAAAAGAATATGCTTAGAATTGCAGTACAATCAAAAGGCCGCCTCTTCGAGGACACGATGCAGTTGCTTAGTGAGGCCGACATCAAAGTAAGTGCCAGCAAACGTACGCTGCTGGTCGAGGCAACCAATTTTCCCTTAGAGGTACTCTATCTGCGTGATGATGATATTCCCCAGAGTGTTGCCTCTGGTGTAGCAGACATCGGCGTTGTTGGCGAGAACGAATTTGTGGAGAAGGGTGCCGAGGCCGACATCATCTCTCGTTTGGGTTTCAGCAAGTGCCGTCTGTCATTAGCTATCCCAAAGGATATCGACTACAAAGGTCTTGAGTGGTTCAACGGTAAGACTATTGCCACGTCCTATCCCGTCATCCTGAAGAAATTTCTGACCGATAATCAAATCAATGCCGAAATCCACGTAATCACCGGTAGCGTAGAGATTAGCCCGGGCATCGGACTGGCCGACGCTATCTTCGATATCGTGAGCAGCGGCTCTACACTGGTCAGCAACAACCTGCGCGAGGTAGAGGTCGTGATGAAGAGCGAGGCACTGCTTATTGGTCACCCCGGCATGAGTCAGGAGAAGAAAGACCTGCTCAACCAGATGTTGTTCCGTTTCCAGGCTGTTCGCGAAGCCGAGGACAAGAAATACGTACGGATGAATGCTCCCAAGGCTCGCCTGCAGGAGATCATCAGCGTGCTGCCAGGCCTAAAGAGTCCTACCATCATCCCTCTGGCCGATGAAGAGTGGTGCTCTGTACACACCGTGCTCGACCAGAAGCGTTTCTGGGAGATTATCGGACAATTGAAGGAACTAGGCGCTCAGGGCATCCTAGTGACACCGATTGAGAAAATGATTTTATAACTTCAGCAGTTAAAGAAGTTAAGAAGTTAAGTAGTTAAGACGACAGATTATATCATGAGGATATACCGTAATCCAACAGAAAAAGAATGGGCAGAAATCTGCCAGCGTCCACATCTGGACATCACGCAGCTGCAGGCCACGGTCAGTACCGTGCTCAGCGATGTGCGCACAAGAGGTGACGAAGCCGTGAAGGAATACGAAGAGCGGTTCGACCATGCAGTGCTCACATCCCTGGCTGTCACAGAAGCAGAAATCGACGAGGCCGAGAGCCTGGTCAGTGAGGAACTGAAAGCCGCCATCGTGCTGGCCCATGACAATATCCATCAGTTCCATGCTGCCCAGAAGTTCGAAGGACAGAAGATTCAGACACGCGAAGGCGTGACATGCTGGCAGAAGAGCGTCGCTATCGAGAAAGTTGGACTGTATATCCCCGGAGGCACCGCCCCACTCTTCTCTACCGTCCTCATGCTGGCCACTCCCGCTAAGATTGCCGGATGCCGTGAGATAGTGCTCTGCACCCCTCCCAATCGCGAGGGCAAGGTAAATCCCGCCATCCTTGTAGCTGCCCGTGTGGCAGGCGTCAGCAAGATATTCAAGGCTGGCGGTGTGCAGGCTATCGGCGCTATGGCCTACGGCACCCAGTCTGTGCCCAAGGTCTTCAAGATCTTTGGTCCAGGCAACCAGTATGTGATGGCTGCCAAGCAACAGGTATCATTGGGCGAGGTGGCTATCGATATGCCTGCCGGTCCCAGTGAGGTGTGTGTCTTGGCCGACGAGACCGCCAATCCCACCTTCGTTGCTGCCGACCTCCTCTCACAAGCTGAGCACGGCATCGACTCACAGGTACTGCTCATCAGCACCTCCGAAGAGATGATGCAGCAGGTGCAGACCGAGGTAGAGCGCCAGCTCAACCTCCTGCCTCGCAAGGAGATTGCCCAGAAGGCCCTCGAAAACAGTCGCATGGTACTTGTCAGCTCTGTCGCCGAGATGATGGCGCTCTCTAACGCCTACGCGCCCGAACATCTGATTATTCAGACTAAGAACTACGACGAGATGGCCGCTCAGGTCATCAACGCAGGTAGCGTCTTCCTTGGACAATATGCGTGCGAAAGTGCTGGCGACTATGCCAGCGGCACCAACCACACCCTGCCTACCCACGGCTATGCCACAGCCTACAGCGGTGTCAATCTCGACAGCTACTGTCGCAAAATCACCTTCCAGCATCTCAGCGAAGAGGGCGTACGCCAGATAGGACGTGCCGTAGAACTGATGGCAGCAGCCGAACAATTGGATGCCCACAAGAACGCGATGACCGTACGCCTGAAGGAAGTGAATAGTGAAAAGTAAACAATTGGCTATTGCTGAAACTAATTATTGAATATATGTTTAGTCTTGACAAACTGACACGCAAAAATATTTGGAATCTTGCCCCCTATAGCTGCGCCCGCAACGAGTTCTCTGGCGCCACGGCTACTGTGTTCCTTGATGCCAACGAAAACCCCTATGGCATAGACAACCTGAACCGCTATCCAGACCCACTGCAGCTCGAACTAAAGAAGGTCATCGAGAAAGCCAAGGGCATTCCTACAGAATACACCTTTTTGGGCAATGGTAGCGACGAGGCCATCGACCTGATGTATCGTTGCTTCTGCGAACCCAAAGAAGATAATGTGGTGGCCATCGAGCCCACCTATGGCATGTATAAGGTATGTGCCGATATCAACGATGTGGAGTACCGTCCCGTATTGCTCGACGAGAACTACCAAATCACCGCCGATAAACTCCTCGCTGCCTGCGATGCCCACACCAAGGTTATCTGGATTTGCAGTCCTAACAACCCCACTGGTAATGACATCAACCGCGACGAAATTGTCAAGGTGCTCACCAGTTTTGAAGGCCTTGTCGTGGTCGATGAAGCTTATAGCGACTTCTCTGCCCAGCGTCCCCTGCGCTTCGAACTGCCCCGCTACCCCAACCTCGTGGTGCTCAATACCCTGAGCAAGGCATGGGCTTCTGCCGCTATCCGTTTGGGTATGGCTTTCGCCTCACCCGCTATCATCGATATCCTCAACAAGGTGAAGTATCCCTATAATATCAACCTGCTCACACAGCAGCAGGCCATGAAGATTCTGAGCGATCCCTACGAAGTAGATCGCTGGGTACAGCTCATCATGCAGGAGCGTAGTCGGATGATGGAGGCCTTCAGCCAACTGTCTATCTGCGAAAAGGTGTATCCCACCAATGCCAATTTCTTCCTAGCCAAGGTCACGGATGCCCAGCGCATCTACGACTATCTGGTCAGCCAGGGCATCATCGTGCGCAACCGCACCCGTGTGCAGCTCTGCAACAACTGTCTGCGTATCACCATCGGCACCCGCAACGAAAACAACGAACTGATAGGCGCCCTGCGTCAGTATCAATAATCGTTCAAACAAATATCGCTGCTGTTACTCACACTCTTGGCAAAACCATCGGGACTACCGCAGATAATGTGCTGTTGCTGCAATAAATAACAGAATGGTCTAAAATGAGGAAAGGCTCGCTTCACAGCGAACCTTTCCCTGATAACTAAATTAATCAACCATAAACCTTAACCATTAAAAATCATTTTCAGTACTGCAAAGGTACGAAGTATTTTTGAAATATATGTTCAATAATTGTTATAAGAGGTTCAAAAAATATTAAATATCAGATTTTAGACCAATTCAAGCGATTTTTAAACCACTTTACCTACCAAATTTTGCTTTCAGACGCTTGTAGCCCTCAACTCCAAGTAT
>CAMOGP010000078.1 GCA_946614175.1 uncultured Prevotella sp.
GTATTGAGTCCTACGCGTGAACTCTGTCTGCAGATTGCCGATGATTTGCGCGATTTCTCGAAATATATGGAGGGCGTTCATGTGGAGGCCGTCTATGGCGGTGCTGCCATCGAACAGCAGATACGCGCCTTGAAAAAGGGTGCTCAGGTTATCGTGGCCACCCCGGGCCGACTTATTGACCTGAAAAATCGTGGCTATGCCAAACTGGATAATGTGCGTAATATCGTACTCGATGAAGCCGATGAAATGCTGAATATGGGCTTCTCGGATGCTATCAATGAGATTTTTGAGTCGCTCCCAGAGGAGCACAGCACGCTGATGTTCTCGGCTACAATGAGCCGCGAGGTAGAACGTGTGGCCAAGAAATACCTGACTGACTACGAAGAGGTGGTGGTAGGTTCGCGCAACGAGGGTGCCGAGAGCGTGAATCATATCTATTATATGGTGCAGGCCAAGGATAAGTATCTGGCCTTGAAGCGCATTGTTGACTATTATCCCAAGATTTTCGCTATTATCTTCTGCCGTACCAAACTGGAGACGCAGGAGATTGCCGATAAATTGATTCGCGATGGCTATAATGCTGAGTCGTTGCATGGTGACCTGTCACAGCAGCAGCGCGACCTCACCATGCAGAAATTCCGTCAGCACCTCACACAACTTCTTGTGGCTACCGATGTGGCAGCCCGAGGATTGGATGTGGACGACCTGACGCATGTCATCAATTTTGGTTTGCCCGATGATATCGAGAGTTATACCCACCGCTCCGGTCGTACGGGTCGTGCTGGTAAGAAGGGCACCAGTATCTCTATCGTTCACTCAAAGGAGAAACACAAGATTCGTGATATCGAGAAGATTATCGGTAAGAAATTCATAGAAACGCCCATTCCATCGGCCGAGGAGATTTGTAAGAAGCAGCTCTATAAGGTGATGGACCAGATTGTGAAGACTGATGTCAACGACGATGAAATCGCTCCTTTCTTGCAGGATATCAACCGTTACTTCGAGTTTATCGACAAGGATGAACTCATTAAGAAGATTGTGTCCCTGGAGTTTGGCAAGTTCCTGGCTTACTATGCCGATGCCCCCGAGATTGAGGCACCTGTCAGGGAAAAGGAGAAGAAACCCCAGAGCGACCGTGAGAAGCGCATGAACAAAGCTCAGAAGGGCTTTAAGCGCCTCTTCATTAATCTCGGTAAGAAGGATGGCTTCTTCCCTGGTGTGCTCATGCAGACGCTCAATCGTTATGTCGGTGGCCGTCAGGAGGTGGGTCATATTGACCTGCTCGACACGATCTCTTATTTTGAAGTACCTGAGAAGGATGCCCGTAAGGTGATGGCGCAACTCACAGGCATTCGCTATAAGGGACGCACTGTGCGTTGCAATGCTGAGGATGATAAATCAAGGAATTCTAGTGAAAATACTAAAACTAGTAGAAATAGTGAATCTAGAAATTCTAGAGATTCAAGAGAATCCAGAAAAGCCAAAAAGGACGACTGGCGTGCGTTGATGAACAATAACTCGCCCCGTGTGGACTTTAAGGGTGAAATACCCGATTTCAGCGAAGAGGGCTGGGCTCGCAGGAAACCGAAGAAAAAGAAATAATAGAAATAAAAGAAAAAGAGAGGGCTGACCTCTCTTTTCTTTTATAAGAACTACACTTTCTTTAGAATTTATACTCTACGAAGGCCTCCATGGCTTCATAGCAAGCTAGTCCGAGGTCGTCGTAGAGTTTGGCAGTAGCACGGTTGCGATCTTCGGCACGTTGCCAAAACAGGCGCTCGTCATTGCCCAGGAATGGAGCACTCTCCATCTGACTCTGATGGCGCAGGATGGCATTGCGTTTCTCTCGCAGTTCTTCGGGACTCATGGGTACACACATCTCTATATTCTCTATCTCCCATTCCGACCATGCACCGCGATACATCCACACCCTGCAGTCGTGGAGCCATTCTGCACCCGCCTGCTTCTCTTCGTCGATGGCAGCCAGCACGGCATCGGTACATACCCGATGCGTCCCGTGTGGGTCGGCCAGGTCGGCAGCTACGTATATCTGGTGCGGTTTTATCTGCTGCAGCAGTTCCTGAATGATATGCACGTCACGCTCTGTCATCGGCAGTTTCTCTATCTTTCCGCTCTCGTAGAAAGGCAAGTCAAGGAAGTGGATATGGTCTTTTTTGATACCGTTGTATCCGCAGGCATTGCGTGCCTCGCCTCTTCGTATCAGTCCTTTCACGGTCAGCACATCACGATTATCGAGGTCGCCCTCCTGCTTTCGTTTGATAAATCCCAGCACTTCGTCGGAATAGTGCTTGATGATGTCATCGCTGCCATTGGCAAACTTCTCGTTGAAGGCACGCAGGAAATGCATATAGAGCCTCACCTCCTCGTCTGCCACCGCAATATTACCAGAAGTCTCGTAAGCTACATGTACGTCGTGTCCTTGTTGTTTCAGGCGACGGATAGTGCCTCCCATTGAGATGACATCATCATCCGGATGCGGCGAGAACACGATAACCCGCTTGGGGTAGGGCAATGCACGCTCCGGTCGTGTAGAGTCGTCTGCGTTTGGTTTACCTCCTGGCCATCCCGTAATTGTATGCTGCAGGATATTGAACACGGCAATATTTACCAGTCCTGCCGACCCGTATTCCTTCACATAGTGTTCCAGACCATTATCCACATAATCCTTCGTAGAAAGTTTCAGTACTGGTTTGCCTGTCTTGAGGCAGAGTGCTATCACATCACTTCGCAACTTGCGGTCAGCGATATGGTCGAAATTAATCGTAGTTGTCAGATTTAGGTTCATTGCCATTGTATATAGATTATTTTGCGAAGGTACGTGTTACGCTATTCTGTAATCACCGTGCCATGCTGACCGTCGATAGCTGTGGCTTTGGTGATAATAACGCGCTGCACGCCAGCATCGATGGCGGCAAGGGCGTTCTCTATCTTGGGCAGCATACCCCCACTGATGGTGCCGTCGGCTTTGTAGGCCTCGAAGTCAGCATGGTTGATGGTGGTAATGACGGAACTGTCATCATCGGCATCGCGCAACACGCCTGGTTTCTCAAAGGCATAGATAAGGGTCACGTCATAGCCTATGGCAGCCATGGCCTTGGCTGTTTCTGAAGCCATTGTGTCGGCATTGGTGTTGAGCATGTGTCCCTGTCCGTCGTGGGTAAGCGGTGCTACAACGGGAATCAGTCCTGCGTCGATGAAATGGGATAGTTTTGCGCCTGATGCCTGCTTCACATCGCCCACGAAACCATAGTCAACAGGTGCGCCGTTGATCATCTTGACAGGGCGTTTCTGAGAGAGCAGGATATTCGCATCGGCACCCGTCAGACCGATAGCATCGCAGCCAAGGGCCTGCAAGCGGGCTACCACATTCTTATTAACCAGTCCGCCATAAACCATGGTGACCACTTCCAGCATCTCGGCATCGGTGATACGGCGCCCGTCCACCATTTTGGTCTCGATGCCCAGTCGCTCGGCTATCTTTGTGGCTCTGCGGCCACCGCCGTGAACCAGTATCTTCGGTCCCTGAATAGCGGTGAAATCGTGTAAAAGTTGTGTGAGCTGTGCCTCGTCCTCTACAACGGCACCGCCTACTTTAATGATGGTCAATGATGGTTTCATGTCGGAATCTGATTAGTATAGTGGATAAATTAACGAGACAAGGATTAATGCCACGGTGAGTAGCACAATATGCATCACAATACCCAGACGGGCAAAGTCGGTGAACTTAAACGAACCTGGACCGTAGATGAGCATGTGGGTGTTGCTGCCTATGGGCGAGGCAAAACTGATGGTGACACTGAGCATCAGCGATATGATAAACGGCATGGGATTGCAGCCAAGCATCTCGGCCTGCTGGTACATGATGGGGAAGAACACGGCACTGGAACCTACATCGCTCACAAATTCGCTGACGATAGAGGCCAGGATACACATCACCGCCATGACCACATACGGGTTGTTGCCGCAAAGCTGTAGCACCTGGTGGGCTATGGTGTCGGCCACGCCCGTCTTGGTGATGGCCACAGAGAATACCACCGTGGCGCCCAGGATGAGCAACAGTTCCCATTCTATATATTTGGTCACGCCCGTGATACGGCAGCAACCGAACAGCATCATCAGTCCTGCGGCAAACATGGTAGAAGCCATCAGAGGTAGCAGGTGGAATGATGAAATCAGGAACATCAAGACCAGGATAATTGCTGAGGTGATGGTCTTCTTGCCCAACTGCGGCACGAAATGACTATCAAAGAAAGTCACCTTACCACGGTTGTTCTGTTCCAACGCACGGTCATCATTGGGTGGACATTCCAGTAGCAGCGAGTCGCCAGCCTCCAGACGAATCTCACGCGGCTGTCCGTTGACACGGTTACCCTGGCGCGCCACAGCCACGAGGGCCACGTTGTTTTTCTGTTCGAAATGACACTCTGACATTGAGCGGCCTATCAGAGAACTGCCGAAGTTGACGTAGGCAGTGCGCATCTTTCGCTTGGTATCGATATCATTGATACTCCACACATGATGATCGGCAGCAGCCAATCCGTGTGTGCGTTTCAGTTCAAGAATCTCGTTAATCTGTCCGGCATAAATCAGACGGTCGCCTCCCAGCACCCATTCATCCTTGGGCACAGGCATGATAATTTCCCGATCAAATCGGACAATTTCGAGGAGTGTACCACCCTTGACGTTCATCAGTCCGGCCTCTTCTACGGTATTTCCCACCGCAGGATTATCTGTTGGCACCAGCAGTTCCACGGTATAGTCGCTGGTGGTCTCAAACGACTCCTCAGCCGTTTTGCGCGATGGGATATAATGCTGCATGATAATCACCAGCAAGATACCCACGACAGTCACGATGAGACCAGGAAGTAGTGGTTCAAAGATGTGCATGGAGTGGCCCGTCTTATTCAGGTAAAGACCGGCTACCACCAGATTGGATGAGTTGCCCAGCAACGTGCACATACCACCAAGGGTGGCGGCATAGCTCAGGGGTAATAATAGTTTGGAGGGCGAGACATTCAGTTTGCGTGACCATATCTTCACCGCATCGATAAAAAGGGCCACCACATTGACCGAGTTAAGCAGAGCCGACAAGATACTGGTGGGCACCATCAGTCGTAGCAGCGCATTGTTATAGTTCTTCGGATCGCCCAATACATGCTTTGTGAGCCAATAGAGCACACCCGTCTGCATCAGTCCTGCAATAATCACAAAGAAGGCAGCATGCACCACAACAGGTTCGCTACCGAATCCTGCCATACCTTCTTCCTCGGTCACTACTCCTGTAACCAGCAATACCGTCAGGGCGCCCAGAAAGGCTACCTCGGCAGGTATATGGGATCGGGCCATCACCACAAAGATGCTGATCACTGTCATGATTGTGATCCAGGCGTTGACACTCAATCCGAGTATATACCAGTCGCTAAATATCTCCATCACCAGCCATTTTAATGTTTAATGTTTAATTCTTACATCTTACATCTAACATCTAACATCTTACATCTAACATCTTACCTCTTACCTCCATTACTGCTCCAGATACGTATATCCGTAGAGGCCGCTGCGATAGTTGCTCAGGAACTCCTTGCCTTCTTCGAGCGAAATCTTTCCTTCCTTCACACTCTTAGACACCCATATCTCCAACTGGCGTACCAGTTTCTTGGGGTTGTACTGTACGTATTCCAGCACCTCGGCCACGGTCTCGCCGTCGAAAATCTGGTCAATATGGTAATGACCATCCTTTACCGATACGTGGACAGCGGTCGTGTCGCCAAAGAGGTTGTGCATATCACCCAGAATCTCCTGATAGGCACCCACGAGGAACACGCCCAGATAGTAGGTCTCGTTCTTTTTTAGCGCATGGACGGGCAGCGAGTGCGAGTTATGACGGTTGGTCACGAAACTGGCAATCTTGCCGTCGCTGTCGCAGGTGATATCCTGCAGCGTGGCGTTACGTGTGGGACGCTCGTCCAGTCGCTGGATAGGCATGATGGGGAACATCTGGTCGATAGCCCATGAGTCGGGCAGACTCTGGAACAGCGAGAAGTTGCAGAAATACTTATCAGCCAGCAACTTGTCTATATTCATCAGTTCCTCAGGGATATGCTTCAGGTTCTTTGCCAGAGCATTGATCTCATGACAAACGCTCCAGTACATCGCCTCAATCTCGGCACGTGTCTTCAAATCCACGATACCATGCGAGAAAAGGTCAAGCACCTCCTCACGAATCTGTTCGGCATCGTGCCAGTCCTCCAGCACATTACGGGGGGAGAGGTTATCCCAGATCTCATAGAGGTCCTTCACCAGCTGGTGACTGTTCTCGTCGGGTTCAAACTCCTCGGGCATCTCGGGCAGTGAGGCCGTCTCCAGCACATCGATGACCAGCACAGAGTGGTGGGCAGCCAGTGAGCGTCCGCTCTCCGTGATGATATTAGGGTGGGGGATATTATTCTTGTTGGCAGCATCCACAAAGGTGTAGATACAGTCGTTCACATACTCCTGGATAGAGTAGTTCACAGAACTCTCGCTGGATGGGGAGCGTGTGCCGTCGTAATCGACACCCAGACCACCGCCACAATCCACGAAGTCCACATTATAGCCCATCTTATGCAGTTGGATATAGAACTGTGAAGCCTCGCGCAAGGCAGTCTGGATACGACGAATCTTGGTAATCTGTGAACCGATATGGAAATGAATCAGGCGCAGGCAGTCGCGCATACCTTTCTTGTCGAGCATCTCCAGCGCTTCAAGCAGTTCGGCACTGGTCAGTCCGAACTTAGAGGCATCGCCGCCGCTCTCTTCCCATTTGCCACTGCCGCTGGAAGCCAGTTTGATGCGGATACCGATATTAGGGCGCACGTTCAACTGCTTAGCCACACGGGCAATGATATCCAGTTCGTTCAGTTTCTCCACCACGATGAAAATCTGCTTGCCCATCTTCTGTGCCAGCAGGGCCAGTTCGATATAGCTCTCGTCCTTATAGCCGTTACATACGATGATAGAGTCGCTCTGACACTGTACGGCGATGACGGCATGCAGTTCGGGCTTGGAGCCAGCCTCTACGCCCAGGTTGAACTTACGTCCGTGAGAGATAATCTCCTCGACCACAGGCTGCATCTGGTTCACCTTAATAGGATAGACCACGTAGTTCTCGCCCTTATAGTCGTATTCCTTGGCAGCCTTCTTAAAACAGCTCCATGTCTTCTCGATACGATTGTCCAGGATGTCGGGGAAACGCAGTAGTACGGGGGCTGTCACGTCGCGTAGCGACAGTTCGTCCATCACCTCGCGCAGGTCAATCTGCACCTCGTCCTTGCTGGGCGTCACATAGACATCACCCTTGTCGTTGATACCAAAGTAACTCGTGCCCCATCCGTTGATGTTGTACAACTCGCGGGCATCATCTAAGGTCCATTTCTTCATAGTTCCAGTAATTCGCGGAGTTTCTCTATTGTGATTTTTATTTTGTCGTAATTATCCATGAGGCTCACGTCAACCGTGTAGCGTGCCTTACTGTAATAAGGCTCGCGCTTCTCCAGCTGTTCGCGAATAAAGGAAATCAGTTCCTCTTCGCTCTTGCCTTTCAGTAGCGGACGGTCGCCCTTGCCCATCATCAGGTGCTTGTAGAGCACTTCGGGCGAGGCCTTCAGATAGACCACCTGTCCCTGCTCGTTCATATAGTCGATATTATCGAAGAAACAGGGCGTGCCGCCGCCACAGCTGATGATGACATCCTCAAATTCTGCCACCTCGTGCAGCATGTTATGCTCTATCTGGCGGAAGCCCTCCTCGCCCACTTCGGCAAAAATCTCCGATACCGTCTTGCGTCGGCGGTTCTCGATATACCAGTCCAGGTCATAGAACGGGATGCCCAGTTCCTTGGCGAGTGCCTTGCCTACGGTCGTCTTGCCGGCTCCCATGTAGCCTATCAAAATTATTCTCTTCATTATAATTTTGAAATTAGAAATGAGAAATGAGAAGTGAGAAATGGCTGCGCATTGAGTGCATTTCTTCATTTTCTATTTCTCATTTCTCATTTCTCATTTCTCATTTTTATTAATAATCTTCATGCACTCGTCGTAGGTCAGTTCCTTAGCCTTCTCGTGCAGGTTCTTAGGCAGGCGGTAGTTAGTGCCATCGTAAGCCAGATAAGGACCGTAGCGACCATTGAGCACCGTCAGCTTACTGTCCTCCTTAAACGACTTCAGCAGTTTCTGGGCCTCCAGCTTGCGCTTGTCCTCAATCAGCTTCACGGCCTCGGCAATACCGATGGTCAGTGGGTCGGCATCCTTTGGCAGTGAGGTATATACCTTCTTATGGAGCACGTAGGCACCAAAGCGGCCTGTGCCGATGGTGACAGGCTCACCCTCAAACTGGCCCAGCATGCGGGGCAGCTTAAAGAGTTCCAGGGCCTGCTCCAGTGTGACGGTCTCCAGACTGAACTCCTTGGGCAGGTGGGCAAACTGTGGCTTCTCCTCATCTTCTGCCGAACCAATCTGTACCAGAGGACCGAAACGGCCAATCTTCACGAAGACAGGTTTGCCGCTCTTGGGGTCGATACCCAGCTGGCGTTCACCGGCCTTATGTTCTGAACGCGCATTCATCGTGGTTTCCACCACTGGTTCAAAGTCCTTGTAGAAGCGCTTCATCATCTTGTCCCACAGCACCTTTCCTTCTGCAATCTTATCGAAGTCCTGCTCCACCTTAGCGGTGAAGTTATAGTCCATGATCGTGGGGAAATGCTCCATCAGGAAATCGTTCACCACCGTTCCGATATCGGTTGGCATCAGTTTTCCTTTGTCGGCACCGGTCATCTCGGTGCGCTGCTTCTGTGATATCTGCTTACCCCTCAGGGTGATGATGTTATAATTGTGCTCCTCACCTTTCTTGTCACCCTTCACCACGTATTCACGCTGCTGGATGGTGCTGATAGTCGGCGCATAGGTAGAAGGACGGCCGATGCCCAGTTCCTCCAACTTATGTACCAGTGAGGCTTCCGTATAGCGCTGTGGGCCCTGACTGTTACGCTCTGTGGCTGTGACATCGCGACGAAGCAGTTCCATGCCCTTCTTCATTGGGGGCAGCAGATGTGCCTGCTCGTCCTTGTTGTCGTCATCGTCGTCTGCAGACTCGCGATAAACTTTCAGGAAACCGTCGAACTTCACCACTTCGCCGCTGGCAACGAACTGCTCGTCGCTGGTGCTGATACTGATGGTCACAGAGGTCTTCTCTATCTCGGCATCTGCCATCTGGCAGGCCAGGGTGCGCTTCCAGATAAGGTCATACAGACGTTTCTCCTGCACGGTACCTTCTATCGCGGTCTGGTCCATATAGGTGGGACGGATGGCTTCGTGCGCCTCCTGGGCACCCTTCGAACTGGTGTGATACTGGCGCACTTTGCTGTATTGCTCGCCATACAGGTGACCAATCTCGTCCTTCGTGGCGTTGATACACAGGCTGCTCAGGTTCACAGAGTCCGTACGCATGTACGTGATGCGTCCGTTTTCATAGAGGTGTTGTGCCACCATCATCGTCTGACTCACGGTGTAGCCAAGTTTACGTGCGGCTTCCTGTTGCAGGGTAGAGGTGGTGAATGGGGGCGCTGGTGTGCGCTTCATGGGTTTCTTCTGGATAGCCTCTACGGTGAAGGTGGCATCCTTACATTTGTTCAGGAACGCCATCACCTCCTCTTCGGTCTTGAAACGCTGACCCAGAGTAGCTTTCACCTCCGTCATCGAACCGTCGGGGTTGGCAATGGCGAAGACACCGTTCACGTTATAGTAAGTCTCGCTCTTGAAAGCCTGTATCTCGCGCTCACGCTCCACGACAAGACGTACGGCAACACTCTGCACACGACCGGCTGAGAGGGCGGGCTTCACCTTGCGCCACAGTACGGGCGACAACTTGAAACCTACCAGACGGTCCAACACACGGCGGGCCTGCTGGGCATTCACCAGGTTCATGTCCAACGTGCGCGGATGCTCAATGGCATCAAGGATAGCAGGTTTGGTAATCTCGTGGAACACGATACGTTTGGTCTTCTTCTCATCCAGTCCCAACACCTCGCACAGGTGCCAGGAGATGGCTTCTCCCTCACGGTCTTCATCGGATGCGAGCCATACCTGACTGGCTTTCTTAGCCTGGTTCTTCAATTCGTTCACCAGTTTTTTCTTCTCGTCGGGAATCTCGTATTCAGGTTCCAAGGTGGTGTCGTTGATACTCAACTCTTTTTTCTTCAGATCACGGATATGTCCGTAACTAGACATGACTTTATAGTCCTCGCCAAGAAATTTTTCAATCGTCTTGGCCTTGGCGGGTGACTCCACAATCACAAGATTTTTCTGCATAATTTTGCTTGTTATGATAATTTGGGGTGCAAAAGTAAACAAAAAGTTTGCTACCACCTTATATATATAAGAGTTTTTTTGTTTTCTTAACGATTGGGAGTATGATTATTCATTTAAAATGTGGCACGCATCCTTGGATGTAGATAGGAAGGACCTGTGTTCT
>CAMOGP010000079.1 GCA_946614175.1 uncultured Prevotella sp.
AGCGAGGTGTACCTGACCAATGAGAATCCTGTAGGTATTGATGAGGTGGAAATAACACCTGATTCAGAGATGGTAAATGTCTATACACTGGGTGGTCAGTTGCTCCAGACTGGTGTCAACCGCAGCGAGGCCGTGAAGCAGCTGCCTGCTGGTGTCTATGTCATCGGAAAGAAAAAAGTGATTATCAGATAATAATGAGAAAAGTTTTGTTTTTTAGTAGCTTGTTGCTGACATGCTTGTCAGCACAAGCTTTCGAGAAAAAGATAACAAGTCCTGACGGTAATCTTGTGGTGACTGTCAATGATGAGGGTGGAAAGCCTGGTTATCAGGTGGATTATAAGGGTACAGCCATGCTGTTGCGCTCGCCACTGGGACTGGTGTTGAACTTTGAGGATCTCACAAAGGACCTTGTCATTAAAGACTGTCCCACACAGACGGTGACCGATGATTATTCGCTGAAGACTATCAAGCAGAGCACCGTACACTATGAGGCTACAGAGGCTGTCTGCCAAGTCGAGAAGAATGGTCGTCATGCCATGGATATCATCTTTCGTGTGAGCAACCGTGACGTGGCTTTTTCATATAAGTTGTATTCTAGGAAGAGTCGTGGTGGCGAGACGCTGGTGGCTATCGTAGAGAATGAGGCCAGCGGTTTTGTATTGCCCGACGGTACCACCACCTTCCTCTGTCCGCAGTCAAAGCCCATGGGCGGTTTTGCCCGCACATCTCCCAGCTACGAGACCTCTTATACGCTCGATGAGCCTATGGGTAAGAACGGCTGGGGCGAGGGCTATTCGTTCCCTTGTCTGTTCAAGGTGCCAGTTGCTGCAACCAAGTCGCAACCCTCTGGACAGGGCTGGGTACTGATTTCTGAGACCGGTACCGATGGCAACTACGTGGCCTGCCGTCTGCTCAACGACGGTGGTGCCAACTATAAGATTGGTTTCCCTCAGCAGGGCGAGATGAATGGTTGGGGCACCACGACAGCTTCTGTCAGTCTGCCTGCCCAGACACCTTGGCGTACGATTACTGTAGGAAACACTCTGCAGAATGTGGTGGAGACCACCGTACCTTTTGACTTGGTGAAGCCTAAGTATAAGGCCAGCCGTGACTATACCTATGGCGCCGGTTCGTGGTCATGGATCATTGGTATGGACTCCAGCTGTAACTTCGACGAGCAGAAGCGTTATATCGACTTCTCTGCTGCTATGGGCTGGCGCACGGTACTGATTGATGCCCTGTGGGACAAGCAGATTGGTTATGAGAAGATGGCAGAACTGTCTCGTTATGCCAAGTCAAAAGGCGTGGGCCTCTTCCTGTGGTACAACTCTAACGGCTCTTGGAATGATGCGCCTCAGTCGCCCCTGAACAAGATGAACCGTTCTGCGGCTCGTCGTCAGGAGATGAAATGGATGCAGGAGAATGGCATTCTGGGTATCAAGGTTGACTTCTTCGGTGGTGATAAACAGGCTATGATGCAGCTCTACGAGGATATCCTGACCGACGCCAACGAGTTTGGCATTCAGTGTATCTTCCATGGTTGCACGCTGCCTCGTGGATGGGAGCGTATGTATCCTAACTATGTGGCTTCTGAGGCTGTGCTGGCATCAGAGAACCTGCACTTCGGTCAGGGCTCATGCGATGCTGAGGCTTTCAACGGCTGTATCCATCCCTTCATCCGCAACACGGTGGGTTCAATGGACTTTGGTGGCTCTACACTGAACAAGTTCTATAATGCCGACAATAAACGTGGCACACACCGTGTGACCAGTGATGTCTATGCCTTGGCAACGGCCGTCTTGTTCCAGAGCAGTGTGCAGCATTTTGCCATGGCTCCCAACAACCTGACGGATGCTCCCTCTTGGGCTGTGGATTTCATGAAGCATGTGCCCACGACCTGGGACGAGGTAAAGTTCATCGATGGCTATCCCGGTAAGTACTGCATCATGGCACGCCGTCATGGTGATAAGTGGTTCGTGGCTGGTATCTGTGCCGACAAGCAGCCTCTGAAGAAGACAATCACTTTGCCGATGTTCGCTAAGGGTACCGAACTGCAGGTCTATAGCGACGATGCACAGTTACAGGGTAGCGTAAGCACAGTGAAACAGAATAAGAAACAGCAGATCACCGTGACCATCCCTACGAATGGCGCTGTGGTAATTATGAATTAAGAGTTAAGAATTAAGAAGTGTCGGCTTGCAGCCGAGTAACAATTAAGAATTATAGGATGAAACGGTTGTTTTATATAGGTATGATTACCTTGCTTGCCATCCCTGCGATGGCAGGCAAGGTGTCGTTTGGTAAGGGAACATTGAATGTGCGCCAGATAGCACGTAATGCGGTGAGAATACAATATTATGAGCAGCCGATAGAGCAGCGTCTGCCAGAGTGGCTCTATGTCAAGGATGAAGAGGTGAAGTCTAAGGATATCACCGTTGATGTGGATGCCAGTAGGCAACGCGTTGTCATCAGAAACAAAAAGGGAGAGGAGGTCTTCTCTGCTACAGCACACCAGATGCAAGGCAGCGAGGCAACCCTTTCTTTTAATTCTCCGCAGGATGAACATCTTTATGGATTGGGTCAGTTTCAGGATGGCTTTAACGATGTGCGTGGTCTCTCTCGCCGCCTGACGCAGGTCAACACCCAAATCAGTATCCCCATGCTTTTGTCGAGCAAGGGCTATGGTGTGTTGTGGAACAACTACGGTATGGTGGAGTTCAATCCGTGCCGTCAGCGCGTAGCTCTGCAGTTAGGACAGTCTGGAGAAGGTGGCACTGAGGTGGTAAATGTTACAACGACGGAGGGCGGACGCCGTGAGGTGCGTCAGCGTAATATCTTTGAGGCCGGTATCGACCTTGCCGAGGATGGCGATTATTCGCTGTTGCTCGATGTAGGTCAGAAGATGGCTCGTCGTCATAACCTTACTATCGATGGTCAGACGGTCATAGAGATGCAGAATACGTGGCTGCCACCTACAGCCTCTACAATCGTGCGCTTGAAGGCTGGTCATCATGTGGTGAAGGCCGAACTGTCGAGAGGTGACCATCCGGTATTGTATTATGATAAGGTGCAGGACGAGACGGTGCTCCGCTCTCCTGTAGCCCAGGCTGTTGACTATACCGTGTTTGTCGGTTCACCCGATGAAATCATCGCTTCCTATCGTCATCTGACGGGCGATGCCCCCTTGATGCCCCGTTGGGCACTGGGCTATATCCATTGTCGTGAGCGTTTCCATTCGTCGGATGAGATTCTTCAGACGGCCAATCGTTTCCGGAAAGAGAAGATGCCTGTGGATGTTATCGTGCAAGACTGGCAATACTGGGGAAAGTATGGCTGGAACTCCATGCGCTTTGACGAGCAGTTCTATCCCGACCCCAAGGCACTGACAGATAGCCTGCATGCCATGAATATGCGTCTGATGGTCAGCGTATGGTCAAAGATTGACAAGAATTCGGAGGTTGGCAAGCAGATGGGCGCCGACAACTATTATATCCCTGGTACCGACTGGATAGACTTCTTCAATCCGGCTGCTGCTGCCGCCTATTGGAATAATTTCTCTACCCGCCTTGTTCCCCTGGGTATTGATGCCTGGTGGCAGGATGCCACGGAACCAGAGAACGACGACCTCCTTGGACGCCGTGTGAACAACGGCAAGTGGAGTGGGGAAGAGGTGCGTAATGTCTATCCGCTTCTCGTCAATAAAACGGTCTATGAGGGACTGATGAAAACTGAGAACTTAGAACTTAGAACTGAGAGGTATGATTACCTTCAGAGAACCAATGCTAATGGAAAGTCTAATCATACCTCTCAGTTCTCACCTCTCAGTTCTCAATTGACGTATCGTCCAATGATTCTCACCCGTTGCGGCTTCCCTGGTATCCAGCGTTATGGCTCTGCCATGTGGAGTGGTGATGTGGGTAACGACTGGGAGACGTTCCGCCGTCAGATAACGGCAGGCTTAGGTATGCAGGCTGCCGGTATTCCTTGGTGGACGTATGATGCCGGTGGTTTCTTCCGTCCCGGTAATCAATATACCGACCAGGCTTATATCGACAGAATGCTGCGCTGGATAGAGACCAGTGTCTATCTGCCCCTGATGCGTGTGCATGGTTATATGAGTAATACGGAGCCGTGGAACTATGGTCCTGAGGCTCAGCAGATCATCTCTGATTGTCTGCAGGAGCGTTATCGCCTCTTACCTTATATATATAGTATAGCGGCCAACATCGCTTTCGACGGTTCTACGCTGATGCGCCCCTTGGTATTCGATTTCGCCGATGATGCCGAGGCTTTGGATCAGAAATATGAGTATATGTTCGGTCCGGCACTGCTCATCAGTCCTGTCACCGAACCCGATGTGAAGACGTGGAAGACCTACCTGCCTAAGACGCAAGGCGGCTGGTACGACTATCATACCGGTCGGCATTATGATGGCGGACAGACGGTGACGACGACCGTTACTAAAGCTCGCATTCCTGTCTTTGTGCGTGCCGGAAGCATTATCCCCATGAGCAATGATGAACTGCATGTCTATCCTGGTGCAGATGCTTCCTTTACGCTTTATGAGGATGACGGTGTATCGATGGCTTATCAGAACGGTCAGTGCTCGCGCATCACTTTCCAGTGGAAGGATGCCAAGGGCAAGTTGAAGACAAGCCGACAGAAAGGACATGATTTTAAAATAACAATACACAATACTAAGAAATGAAGAAGACTATGATGAGTGCAGCCATGATGGCACTGACTGCTATGGCTGCTAACGCACAGAACCCCTTTGTGCAGACCTGGTTTACAAGCGACCCCGCACCAATGGTATGCGGTGACCGGATGTATGTTTATACTGGACATGATGAGGATAATGCCGATTTCTTCTGGATGCAGGAGTGGCGCGTTTATTCTACCGAGGATATGGTGAACTGGACCGACCATGGTTCTCCACTGGCTTTGGAGAGTTTCTCTTGGGCTGACGACCGTGCGTGGGCCAGTCAGACGATAGAGCGCGACGGTAAGTACTATTGGTATATCTGTGCACATAGCAAACTCTCTGGCGGAATGGCCATCGGCGTGGCTGTGAGCGACAGTCCTACAGGTCCTTTCAAGGATGCCCTTGGTAAGCCCCTCTTCGAGAATGGCTCGTGGGATCATATCGACCCCACGGTGATGATTGATGATGATGGTCAGGCATGGCTGATGTGGGGTAACCCTCAGTGCTACTACCTGAAGTTGAACCGTGATATGATTTCCTATAGCGGTGAACTGGGACGTCTGGATATGACCGAAGAGGCTTTTGGTGGTCCTATCATGAGTAAGCGCGAGAAGGGAAAACAGTATAAGGATTCGTATGTAGAGGGACCCTGGCTCACCAAGCGTAATGGTGTATATCAGTTGCTCTATGCTGCCGGTGGTGTGCCCGAACATATCGCCTACAGTACCGCCTCCTCGCCCACAGGTCCTTGGAAATATGCAGGCGAGATTATGCCACTGAGCAATACTGGTTCTTTCACCAACCACTGTGGTGTGGCCGATTTCAAGGGTCATTCATATTTCTTCTACCACACTGGCAAACTGCCGAAGGGTGGCGGTTTCGGTCGTAGCGTGGCTGTTGAGGAGTTCAAGTATAACGCTGATGGCTCTTTCCCCAAAATACTGCCTACCGATGAGGGCGTGAAACCTATCGCCACCTTCAATCCCTACAGAAAGGTGGAGGCCGAGACAATGGCTTTCAGCCGTGGCGTGAAGACCGAACAGAATGATGAGATTGGTGTTTATGTCACTGAGATCCATAATGGCGACTATATCAAACTGCAGAACGTGAAGTTCGATGGAAATGTGGCTAAGCAGTTCTTCGCCCGTGTGGCCTCTGGCTTGCGTGGCGGAAAGATTGAGGTACGTATTGACAGTCTCAGAGGTAAGCGCCTTGCCACACTGGAAGTGCCCGCTACTGGCGGTTGGGAGAAATGGCAGACGCTGTCTGTTGACTTTGCCGAGAAGGCTGAGGGTACCCACGACCTGTATTTCGTCTTCACTGGTCGCAAGGGACCAAAACTCTTCAATTTCGACTGGTGGGAGATCAAAGGTCTGCAGTCACTTGTCGTAGAAGAGGGCGGACTGGGTAAGTATAAGGCTATCATGAAGGAAGAGGCTACCCTTGAGGCCCACACCATTTTCGTGCCTCAGGATCTGTCGGCTTTCAATAAAAAGAATCCCTTGCCTGTTCTCGTATGGGGCAATGGTGCCTGCACCAACTCTCCATGGGAGCACTATAAGTTCCTGAACGAGATTGCCTCTCATGGTTATATCGTGCTGGCCACGGGTTATATCCCCATGGAGGAGAAACCCTATAATGGACCGATGTCAACCACGCAGCAGCAGATTGAGTCTATCGACTGGATCATCGCGCAGAATGCGGATAAGAACTCACCTTATTATAATAAGATTGACGTGAAGAATATCTGTGTGGCTGGCATGTCGTGCGGTGGTCTGCAGACGCTCTACAACTGTGCCGACCCTCGCATCAAGACGCTGATGATCTGCAACAGTGGTCTCTTCAAGAACAGCAACCGCAATCAGGCTGTTGGTGGTATGCCTATGCCCGACAAGTCTAAGCTGAAGGATATCCACTCCAGCATTATCTATATCCTGGGTGGCAAGGAGGATATTGCCTATGAGAATGGTATGGACGACTTCCATCTGATTAGTCACGTGCCTTGCTGCGCTGCCAATTTCCCCGTTGGTCATGGTGGCACCTATCGTCAGCCTCATGGTGGCGAGTTCTCTGTGGTAGCTCTGAACTGGCTCAACTGGCAGTTGAAGGGCGACAAGCAGTCGGCTAAGATGTTTAAAGGCAAGGACTGCGGCTTGTCAAAGCGTCAAGGCTGGACCATTGAGAAGAATGCAAAGTTTGACAAACTGAAATAATTTATTGAAACAACGGATTTAACGAATTACACGAATTATAATTTATTGAAACAACGAATTTAACGAATTACACGAATTATAATTTATTGAAACAACGAATTTAACGAATTACACGAATTGATTTTGTTGTAACGAATTTGTTTTTATGCTGAAACATAAAAGACTAATATTTCTCTTAGCGGCTCTGCCGTTACTTGGTGCTCAGGCACAGAATACAGTAATAGATTTCCATGCTGACAATGCGGATAAGGCCTATGTCACCTATGATCAGGCTATATCTGTAGCAGCCAATAAGACTGTGGATGTTAAGATGGCACGTTATTGCTATTTTAACTCTACGGTCAGCGGAAAGGGCACCATCAACCTCTATGCTGGTGGTGAACGCTGCTGGTTGGGTACGAAGTCGACTTGGGCTAATTGGACGAGTTTCAAAGGTGATGCTCATGTCTATTCCTTTAAGGAGAATTCTTCCAAGGCTGGTGCTTTCCTTTTGGTGCTGAATCACGGTGGAAAAGTCTTCTCGCCTGAAAAAATTGACGACTGTATCAAAGGTGGTAAGCTGAATAATGCGCTGCAGAGCTGTAAGTTGACGGTGCATAGTGGCGCAGGTCTCTGTAATGAGGCCAACAATCAGAATGCTGGCGGTTTCCGTATTGGTGAACTGCAGATGGAGGCAGGCTCTACGTTGCAGGGTTATATGAAAACGGGCCGTGCTTCTTATTACCTTGTTGGAGCCTTGAATACTGGTGCAACGTTGGCAGGCAAGATTGCTCCTTCAGGTAACGACGCAAATACCATCCTTGGACTTATAAAGGAGGGTACGGGTACTTACCGTATCACAGGTAACCAGAACTTCGTGAGTGGTGCTCTGCGCCTTGTCGCAGGACGATTGCTTGTCAATAATAATCGTACTGAGGCTGAAAGCAAGAAATACAGTGGTGGCTTAGGTGCTATGTCGAGTGAAAACACACCAATAGCCTATGTCTTTGGAAATGGCGTCCTCGGCGGTACAGGTAGCATTGGTGGTATGGTAGATAACTATGGTACCATTGAACCTGGCGACGAGACACCGGGCGTGTTGACCCTCAAAAACTTTGCTACACCTGCAAAGAATGCCAACCTCACGCTGCATCCTGCCTCAGTATTGCGCTTCAAGGTGGCTTCTGCCGACAGTTATGACCGGTTGGTGGTGGCTGGTGTCCTCAGCTACAGTAATATGACGGAGGATTTCTCTACGAGCGAGGTGGCTCCAGTTATCACGCTTGCCCTCGAAGAACTGCCCTTTAAGGTGGGAACGGAGATCACCGTCTTAAAGGCAAAGAGCAAGTCTGGCAACTGGCAGTTCCACTTATTGCAGCCGGGCAAGGGCACCTGGGCACTTGAAGAGGTAACAGATGACGAGGGCTATAAGGTGGTGCTACGTCTGGCTTCTACAGACGATGCCGACCCCAATAATCCTGTAGATCCGAATAATCCGGAGATTCCTGAGAGCACTATGGGGGCGCTCTATGATGATGGTGTCAATGACAATACCGACAGCAAGACGTTGCGCTACTATGCCGAGAAGAATGGCAAGAAGATAGGTATGGCATTCTGTACCTACAAGGGACTTGATAGCGACCGTTCTGAGGCTGCCCGCCAGTTTAGTATGATGGTGGCCGAGAACGAGATGAAGATGGATGTGCTTCAGCCCTCGCAAGGTAGCTTCAGTTGGGGTGCCGCCGATGGCCTCGTCTCGTTGGCAAAGAACAATAATATGACGGTTCGCGGCCACTGTCTGGTATGGCATACCCAACAGCCTGCATGGTTGAGCAGCGATGGTAAGAAGAATGACAAAGGCTGGACACGCCAGCAGGCATTGGACATCATGAAGAATCATATCACCACAGTACTCCAGCATTTCAAGGGTAAGGTGGTGGAATGGGATGTCGTCAACGAGTGTCTGGACGATGACCAAAGCATCATCCGCACCAATCCCGAAGGCTATAAACTGCGTCCTACGGTATGGCAGCAGGCTATTGGTGATGACTATATCGACTCTGCATTCGTATATGCCCGTAGGGCGGATCCTGATATTCAGCTTTATCTGAACGATTATGATGTGGAGATGCAGGGTAAGGCCAAGGCCGTGGCTTTCTATAACCTGGTGAAGCACCTGCAGTCAGAAAAAGTTCCTTTGGACGGTGTCGGTCTGCAGTGCCACTTCTCTATCGGTGATGTGGACTCCGTGAAATTGGAGAAGACCATCCGCCTTTTTGGCGAGGCCGGTCTGAAATGTATTATCACGGAACTGGATATGGGCGTGCCCTCTGCGACGACTGCTAATCTGGAGGAACAGGCACGTAACTATCGTATGATAACCGATATCGTGCTGAATAACGACAATTGTCCTAACCTCGTTATCTGGGGCATCAAGGATAATGACTCATGGCGTAGCAACTCCAGTCCGTTGCTGTATAACTCAGGCCTCGGCAAGAAGAAGGCATGGTTCGCGGTGCGTTCCGCTCTGCGTCATCGTTATCTCCAGCAGGAAAAACTGCTTGCCGATGTTCCTGAGATTGATGCGAACACCAACCGTTCTAAACCTCATGTCTATACGACGAAGGGCACTAAGCTCGGCTCGTTGGAGATATGGCCTAAGTTACCACAAGGTATTTATATTGTTGAAGGAAAACTAAGAATGAAATAATATAATGAAAAAGGTATTTTTCTTGCTTTTTACGTGGAGCATGACATGCGGCATGTATGCTGCCGACATGGTATCGCCCAATGCGAAGTTAAAGGTTGTGACAGCGGGTAAAGGCTGTAAGGTCTATTATCAGCAGCAACAGGTGCTTGACATCCCTGTACTGGGAAATGGTAACTCACAGATTCAGAAGGTGAGCAAGGCGCATCATATAGCAGCCGATTATCAGATGTTGACAGGTAAGCGTCTGCATTGCACCAACGAGGCCAACGAGTATCAGCTGACACTCAGTAAGGATATCCGTCTGACGATGCGTCTGTATAATGATGGTGTCGCCTTCCGTTACGATGGCTTGTCGGACAAGGAGAAGACGGCCTATAAGATTTCTCAGGGTACCAAGCGGTGGATGCAGAAATGGTCCGACGGCTATGAGGGCTTCTTTCCTCTGACCACCAAGGCAACAGACGGCCGTTGGGGCTATCCTGCCCTCTTGGAGCCTGCCGATGGCGTGTTCGTACTCCTTTCTGAGGCAAATATCTGCAAAGGTCAGGCTGCTTCCAGCCTGCATAGCAAGGGTGACCTCTATCAGGTGGTGCCCGATGGAACCACATCAAACCTCAAATCTCAAACCTCAAACCTCAAATCTCCCTGGCGTGTCGCCATCATCGGTTCTCTGGCTGATGTGGTGGAGTCAACCCTGATAACGGATGTCTCCG
>CAMOGP010000080.1 GCA_946614175.1 uncultured Prevotella sp.
GAAGTAAAGGTACTGCCCGATATTGAGGAGTCCTATCCCGACGACCTGCCTGTTAGTCAGATAGCAGAGTATATCTCCACGGAGAAGGCCGCCGCCTATCGTGAGCTGATGGCTGATGACGATCTGATTATTACTGCCGATACCGTGGTCATCGCATGTGATGAAGTGATGGGTAAACCTGCAGATGCTTCTGATGCCCGCAGAATGTTGAAGAAACTCAGTGGCGTCACGCATCAGGTGACAACGGGCGTCTGTCTGACCACCAAGACTCGTCAGCATCATTTCTCTGTGACTACCGATGTGACCTTTAAGTCGCTCACAGACGAGGAGATCAATTATTATATTGAAGTTTATAAACCCTTTGACAAGGCTGGCGCCTATGGCATTCAGGAGTGGATAGGCTATGTGGGCGTCACCAGTATTCATGGCAGCTATTTCAATGTGATGGGACTTCCCGTACAGCGTATCTATAATGAATTAGCCATCTTCGTTTGAGGATGGCTAATTCATTATTATTATGTCAGTATATGATTACTCGTCTCCGTAGTCAGACATATTCTCGGCTTCTTCATCAGGATCACCGCTTCCTAAATCCATCATCGTAGAGTAGTTATCCTCTGTGATATCATCATCATTGGGACCCTCAATCTCTACATCATCCTCATCGGGCTTATTGTAGTTGTCCTCAATGACTACATCTGCATCCTCGTCCTCATCTTCATCGTCGTTGTAAGAGTTGAACTTCATGCGTGGCTTCTCGCTTTCGGGTTTCACTTTCGCAAAGATAGCCTCAATCCATGACCCCTTTGCCACTTCCAATACCTCAAAGCCATCGGCAATTTTTTTCTCATACATTCCGCCCTTTTTGTGCAGACGGTCTTTTGGTAGTGTGGTTGTAGAAATGTCGAAACCACTCTCAATGATATCCTTGATGCTTTGTGACAGAGAATCCCAGCCACCACCAAAATTACGATCCAGTACCTCGATAAGTTTTGCAGCCGTGATGTGACGAATATTTTCGTAAGTCAGGTCTGTGACACGCATGATGGGACGTTTCTTGATGGCCCATGTGATTTTCTGGTCACCATCCAGTTTTACTTGTGCCACTTTATATCCCTGCTTCTCATATTTTGCCTGAATGAGTTTTGAGTCGCTTGGCACTTCCTCAATCATGAAGGCCGAACGGATAATATCTACGAAATGACGATAATTTTCCTTAACCTCTACATCCTTGTCGGCACTTTCCCACATACGGAAGATGTCGTTCTCCTGGATGTCCCACACTGTGCTTTTCGTCAGCGTCTTCAGTGTCAGCGCTTTCTTCTCTGCTTGCTGTTCCATACTTCTTTATTTTCTTGTTTTTCTAGTTTCACACCGCAAAGATACAATAAAAAATCGATATACAAGGAATTTGTCGAGAAAAAAGTAAAAAAAATAAAAGCATGATAATCCTTTGCTGTTCGCGGCTTTTTTCGTAATTTTGCAAACAGATTATGTCAGAACCATTAGCAGAAAGACTTAGACCTCGTTCGTTGGATGACTATATTGGTCAGCAACACTTGGTAGGCGAGGGGGCTGTGCTTCGACGAATGATAGATTCGGGGCACATATCATCGTTTATCCTTTGGGGACCGCCGGGTGTGGGTAAAACCACGTTAGCACAGATTATTGCCAACAAGTTGGAGACGCCTTTTTATACCCTCTCAGCTGTGACTAGCGGCGTGAAGGATGTGCGAGACGTGATTGAGAAAGCGCAGAAGGGACGTTTCTTCAACGAAGCATCACCTATATTGTTTATAGACGAGATACATCGCTTTTCGAAGTCGCAGCAAGACTCCCTATTAGGTGCTGTGGAGCGAGGTATCGTGACGCTGATAGGAGCTACGACAGAGAATCCCTCGTTTGAAGTGATTCGTCCGTTATTGTCACGTTGCCAGTTGTATGTGCTGAAGTCTTTGGAAAAGGATGACTTATTGAAACTATTGGAGCGTGCGATCACCAAGGATATTATTCTTAGGGAGCGTCATATAGAACTGAAGGAGACCGATGCTTTGCTGCGTTATAGTGGTGGCGACGCACGTAAACTGTTGAATATCCTGGAATTGGTCGTAGAGTCAGAGACTGGTGATGTTGTTGTTACCGACGAACTCGTTGTGGCTCGCCTTCAGCAGAATCCGCTGGCATACGACAAAGATGGCGAGATGCACTATGATATCATCTCTGCCTTCATTAAGAGTATCCGAGGTAGTGATCCCGATGCCGCACTCTATTGGATGGCGCGTATGATAGAAGGAGGCGAAGATCCGCAGTTTATAGCCCGTAGAATGGTGATTTCTGCTTCCGAGGATATTGGTTTGGCTAATCCCAATGCCTTGTTATTGGCGAATGCCGCTTTTGATACTGTGATGAAGATAGGATGGCCCGAGGCACGAATAGCCTTGGCCGAGTGTGCTGTCTATCTGGCCACATCACCCAAGAGTAATTCTGCTTATCTTGGTATTGATGCTGCTTTAGCTTTAGTACGCGAGACAGGAAATCAGCCTGTTCCCCTTCCTATCCGCAATGCGCCTACGCAGTTGATGAAAGAACTTGGATATCATGACGGCTATAAGTACCCACATGACTATCCTGGACATTTCACCCCTCAGCAGTATATGCCGGATGAGCTTGTTGACAAACGTCTGTGGCACGGCCAGCATAGTCCTGCAGAAGAAAAATTGTACCAACGCATGGTGAACTATTGGGGTAAACGCTTTGAGGACTAATCCATAACAGATATTATAGAGGTAGTGTGATGATAAAACGTGCCCCCGTGGTGTATGTTTCGTCTAGTTTAAGATTACCGCCCATCTGTTCTATTGCTGTTTGACAGAGTGTCAAACCAAGGCCCAGACCTTCAGAGAATTCGTTGGGCTTAAAGAATTTCGTGAATATTTTTGTCCGGTACTCCTCTGGGATACCTTGTCCCGTGTCCGTGACGCTGAAACAAACCGTTGCCTCATCCGGCTGACAGCAACCCAATATGATGCTACCGTTCTGGGTAAACTGGTTTGCGTTTTGGAGCAACTCGAGGAATACCTTCATGAGAATCGTTTTATCAGTGCGGATAAGCAGCGAGTCGGGCACAGATGTGTCAACATCTACTTTTACGGTATCCAGATGTGTAAAGTTCATCCTCCGGATGGATTCACGGCAGAGGTCGTTACAGGATACATAGTCTTGCTTCTCAATACTGTGTCGGCTCTCCTGGATAGAGAGGTCAATGAGTTTGGTGATGATAGCCGTGATGACGTCAGTATTCTTCATCATCTGTCCTACCATCATCTTTATCTCGTCCTTCGGCAGCGTCTCATAGTCATTGTTGATAACCTGTGCAAATCCCGTCACGATATTGAGTGGTGTGCGTATCTGGTGTGTCATATTCTGGATGAATGCCGACTTCATACGGTCTGACTCCAGAGCTTTCTCACGTGCGATGACCAGTTCCTCGTTGCGTTGCTTCAATTCCTGGTTACTCTTCTCGAGCACGATGTTGGCCTTTTCCAACTGTTTGCGCGACACGCTGTAGATGACGTTGATGATGATCAGAGCCAGAATGGCAATGCCGCCCAACAGATACCATACCCACGAAGGGATACGGATACCGCCAAAGGTAGACTTGATGGTATATACCTCATCCGTCACACCTTCCATCTCCATCTTCAGCAGTTCGCGGTCTATGAAGTGGATCAGTTGCTTGCTATGGCTCACGTAGCAATATTCGCGTGGAGGCAATGAGATGTCGTCAGTAAGCAGGTTGTCAAAATGATGAAGGTCTATGAGATAACGTGCCTGATAGCGGTAGCAGATAACCGCGTCATACTTACCCTTTACCAGGTCGCACATAGCCTGGTCCAGATTGGTCACGCTAAACTTCACCGCACCCTCGCTGGTCAGCAGTTCACCTACGGGACGTGAGTTCATGTAGGCAATACGCTTTCCCTCCAAGTTACGGAAATCAAAACGCTCGTCGTCACTTTTCTTTGGGTACACTACCTGATAATACAGACGGAACACGGCACGTGAGTAGTTGGTGCTGTCCTTGCGATAGGGCGAGTAGATCATCATGCCGAGGTCCACCTTACCATGAATGATATCTGGTGCTACGTTCTTCCACGAATTGGGATGGTATGTAAAGGGGATGCCCAGACGCTTCATCAGCAAGCCCGTGAACTCTACGTCAAAACCTTGTGGCGTGCCGTTCTCGTCCACAAATTCCAGTGGGGCATAGTCGGCATCGATACTGAAGATAAGCGGATTCTGCCGGTCATAGCCCAAATGGGTAGCCAATGGTGACGGTTGCATCATCTCGCCATCATCGCTACTGCACGCCATGAGGAGTGTACATGTAATAAGGGCTAGCAGCCAGTAGCTTTTTAGTTTTAAACCTTGCTTCATAGAATAAAGGTCAGGTTTTTAGTTCTGATTTTCGGTGCAAATATAATAAAAAAAATAAAAATGAAGAAAAAAAAAGAGAAAAATTGTACCTTTGTAGTCAAATTTCAATATGATGAACCAGGATATCATTATAAAAGTCATTGAGTTACTGGGTACATTTGCCTTTGCTATCTCAGGAATACGTCATGCCGCAGCCAAGCACTTCGATTGGTTTGGTGGCTATGTATGTGGTATTGCCGTTGCCATTGGTGGTGGTACGATACGAGATGTGATACTTGATGTACCCATCTTCTGGATGACCACACCTATTTATATGATATGTACGGCGGTGGCGTTGCTCACCGTGGCTTTTATGAGTAAATGGATGGAACCTCTGAAGAATGCTTGGTTTGTGTTCGACACGTTTGGACTGGCCCTCTTCACTATAGCCGGTATCCAGCGTAGTCTTGATGCCGGACAGGCCTTTTGGGTGGCCATCATCATGGGCTGTATCACGGGTGCTGCCGGAGGAGTGATTCGTGATGTGCTGCTGAACAATGAACCTGTCATTTTTCACAAGGAAATCTATGCGATGGCCTGCGTCGTCGGTGGCCTGGCCTATTGGGGTGGCATCGAGCTAGGTGTGCCCGTAGGAATCACGGCTGTGGTGAGTTTTGTGGTGACGTGCCTGATACGTTTCCTGGCCGTGCGCTACCACATATCGCTACCCATACTGCAGGGCGAAGAAAAAAGCGACGAGGAATAAGTTTTCCCGTCGCTTTTTCTTTTATCAGTTTTTATTAATGTCTCCAGTTTCATACTTTCTTACTGCATTCGTTGCAGGTTCTCCCATCGAACGTTCCATGTGCCGTCCTGTGGGAAACCTGGATTGAATGGGTTCTCGCATCCGTCCCATCCAGCACACATCATGGCGACAGCCGAGAGCAGGGCACCGTTGCCAGGCAGATAGAGACGCAGACGGTCTGCCGTCTGGAAGTTATGCCCGTTTTTCAGGTATGTATTCTTCTGCGTATCGACGAGCAGGGCCTTCAGGGCTGTCTCTGGCTGTCCTAAGCGAGCAGCTGTCATGGCCACCATGCCATAGTCCCATCCCCAGGTAGTAGCCCAGTTCCAGTTCTGCATCACATCATCGAGTGTGGCTTTCATCCTGTTCTGCGAATACAGCGGATGCACCATAGATATAGGTAGCATGCCGCAAGCACCCAGCACGGCCGGATGGTCGTTGCGGCATTTCTCTGTGAAGGTCTCGGTGGCAAGGGTAGGCTTGGCGCCGCTGGCTACCGCATCGAAGGGGTCGAAACTTGTCAGGTTGTTCGTCTTGCCCTTTGGCAGTCCGGCTGTGTAGATACCCTTTTGTACAGGCAAAGTGTTGAGATGCTTGATAATCTCGTCCCATTGCTTGTTGCGCTCCATCCCCTGACGCTCACGCCACATATTGGCCACGCTGAGGCCATATTGCCAATAAGCCAGTTCGAAAGGATGATTATACGAGAAATCCTTAGACATACTCTCCTGCATAGCCGTAGCTCCTTGCAGAAAGTACTTCTTCGTTTTGCCGTCACGACTGACGAAATCTGCCATGAAGGCAGCCGTTTCCTCCACCTGCTTACCGTATTTTATCAGCGTCTCCTGACTGGGATTGGCGCGATACATCTCCTCAGCCATATATATATAATGTGGCTGTTGCCAGATGAGGAACGAACCCGTGTTTGACGGAGCTTCACCAGCCCAAGGGTCTGTCATCTTCATCCAACGTATGCCCTTGAATCCTTGACGCTCTGCAATTTTTTTGGCAACGGGATAGGCCGTAGTGTTGTACCATTTCAGTACGTTTTCCACCACCACAGGCCGACTCCATAGCGAGAAGTCCACCATGTGCCACCACGTCATCTCCAGATGCGGACGTCCGAACCACGAGTTGTAGGTCAGCCCCGTCTCCTGAGGTGGCATATTGTTGGCACAGTTCACCTGCGTGAGATATTGCGAGAGCACCACACGACGCTCCAGCTCCTTAGCACGAGGGTCGCTGCATTCCGAGAAATCCACGATAGCCCCCTCGTTCCACCAGCGGTTCCACGCCTTGATCACACTCTTGAGTTCTTGGTCATAGACGATGACGGGCTCTGGGATGTAATTCTCCGATTTGTCTTTCTTGGCTGTGATGTTGGCCAGATATTCCGCTTTGATTGTAAGCACATCATCAGTTGTGGTCAGCGCATAGTCGTGTTCGGCCATACGTACGAGTTCACCCTTACCTGCCCAGTTGAGCTTCAGGTAATAGCGGGTAGAGTCGAGCGTGTGTTCAATGATGGCAGCATGACCGTCGCTGAGGATGATGCGCGACTGGTGACGCTCTGGTTTTGTGAGGTCGGCAGCAGCATCGGCATGCTTGCCGGTGGGATAGGGCAGACGGATACGGAGCTTGGCACGCCCGTCTTTCAGCATGGCCGACTTGATGCGGTAAATCACGGCATCCTTGTCCTGCAGGGCAGCTGTGGTCACCTCCACGGGCTCATTGCCGGCGCGGAAAGCCGACTCTATGACACCATCGTAGAGCTTCAGCTCCTGACGGATGTTCGACAGATCGTTTAGCGAAATCTCCTTGCCGTTGCCGTCCTTCATGTCGAGGCCGATGATGCCCAGGTTCAGCCGATGAGGGTTCACGCGGAAATACTCGGTAGCCTGCTTGTGGCGACCGTCCTCTGCCTTCTTGTATTCTACGGCATAGACCTCCTTGTGACCATGCCCCAAATCGAATTCTTTCTCGCTATCTGAGGGTTTCAGGAGGCTGGTGTTAGGAAAAGAGTGCCATCCCCAGTCGGACATGGCCGTCAGGGGCACACCAGCCTCATAATCAAAAGGGAAACTCTGCAGACCCGTCACGTCCACCGTTGTGGCAAAATGTCCGTTGCCCACGGTGAGCGATGCCAGGGGGTCGGCCTTGGTAATCACGGGGTTGTTACGTCCCGTCACGGCCTGACGATTGATAGGTTTCATCACGTTATCGGTCGTGAATCCCATCTGCTCCATTTCCAGACTGGCCCAGATAAACGGCCCCAGTCCTTTGGCGTCGTTGTCGCGAATCTGCTCAGAGAGATAGTAGTTGTACGACCCGTCGCGACGTTTGTTTTCCTTAGCACTTGCCTTGGGGTTGATGCGCTTCAAGGCAGCCTCCACCTCGGCGCTGAT
The DNA here is from genome assembly GCA_946614175.1 of uncultured Prevotella sp. Lineage (GTDB taxonomy): Bacteria > Bacteroidota > Bacteroidia > Bacteroidales > Bacteroidaceae > Prevotella. The sequence goes on from CAMOGP010000080.1 coordinate 7,627, forward strand.
GCCAGGACCCAGTCCTGCCACCGAACAGCAGTTGGTCAGCGAGATTGTCTCGTCGTCGTTGACCTTGATAAAGTTATTGATGATGCCGCGATAGGCCTTGATGCCCGCATCGCGATATTTGGTGCCTACGTAGCCCTTGCGATAAGCCTTCAGAAGGGCGTAGGTAAACATAGCCGAGCAGGTGCTCTCCAGATAGTTACCCTCACGGGCAGGCGCATCCATCACCTGATACCACACGCCCGATTTCTTGTCCTGCCATTTCAGGATGGCATCAAAATCCTTCTGCAGCAGTTCGATGATCTCGCCGCGGCGCTGATAGTTGGCCGGCACGGCATCCAGCACCTCGATGAGTGCCATCGTGTACCATCCCTGCGCGCGTCCCCAGCAATGCTGACTCAGCCCCGTCTCCTTGTCGGCCCAGAACATGTTTCTGTTCTCATCATAGGCATGACGGTTGAGACCGGTCTTGGGGTCGAGTGTGCGGTTATATGTGATGACAAGCTGGTCCACAGCATCGTCGTAGATGCTCGTCACGGACTTAGCATTCCGTTCCGTGATGGGAGCTGTCAGACAGCGGTAGGGCAGTCCCATGAAGATGCCGTCGAGCCACACCTGATAGGCGTAGATCGCCTTGTGCCAGTACACCTTGTCGACCACCGTACGGGGCTGCTCCTGCAACTGCTTCATCAGCGTCTGCATGGCGATGAGGTTTTTCTGTTCGGGCTGTTGCTGGTACATGCGCGTCACGAAGTGACCTGTGCGGATGTTGTCCAGGTTATAGTCCTTGATGTTGTATCCGCGAATCTCGCCCTTTTCGTTGATCATCGTGTCGGTATAGAGCTTGCAATAGTCAAAGATGTCCTGACCGCCGTAGCGCAGGTAGGTGTCGAGCATACTCTCCAGCTCGATGCCCATCACGTAGCTCCATTTCGGGCGGGTGGAGAAATCCAGCAGGTACGACTTCGGATAGCGCTTCATCTCCGAGCGAGTCATCCATTCCGAGTAGTGCTCGTAGGGCATTTTGGTGAGCGACAGTCCGCCGTTCACGTAGAGCTTGTCGAAGGTGATGTTGCGTGTCTTGCCGGTGATGGTGTTACCCTGCTGCACACCGTTGAACCGACAGTTCCTCACGGTGATATCGTTGACGAACGTGTCCTCTTCCAGTCCTATAATCTGTACACCGTAGCGCGACTTCTCGCAGGTGACATTCTCCATCAACACGTTGCGCACCGTTGGATAGTTGCCGCGGCAGCAAATCTCGTTGTGCTCGTAGTCCAGGTTGATTTTCAGTACACTCTCACCACATTGGCCCACCTTCACGTCTTTCACGAAGATATCCTCGATGATGCCGCCTCGGCACGAGTTGGTCTTGATGCGCAGCACGCGGTCCAGATTGGGTGAGTCCATCACGCAGTCGTGGGTAAAGATATTCTTGGCACCGCCGCTGATTTCCGAACCGATAACCACGCCGCCGTGTCCGTTCTTCATCTCACAGTTTCGGATGATGATATTCTGTGAAGGCATCGCGCGCTCACGTCCGTCGCGGTTGCGTCCACTTTTGATGGCAATGCAGTCGTCCCCGGTGTTGAAGAAGCAGTTCTCTATCATCACGCGGTCGCACGACTCAGGGTCGCATCCGTCGCCGTTAGGACCGTCGTTGTTGATATGCACGCCGCGCACGGTGATATCCTGCGATTTCAAAGGGTGAATCACCCAGAAGGGCGAGTCGAGCAGGGTGACGTCCTCGATGAGGATGCGCTGACACTGGGTGAAGTTGACCAGCTGTGGGCGCAGTCCGTCCTTTGGTCCGAAGGTGCGCTCCTTCGTGCGCTTACCCTTCTCGTCGGTCATCGGTACGCCATCCTCGCCATTCTTCAGCAGTCGTGGACGGGCCTCGTTCTTCTGGGCAATCATGCCGGGCTTCCATCCGAAGCGCTCAGCACCGCACCAGGGCCACCATGTCTGCTTCGAACCGCCACCGTCTATGGTACCCTTGCCCGTGATGGCGATGTCGGTCTGCTGGAAGGCATAGATGCAAGGCGACAGGTTGTAGCAGTCCAGTCCCTCCCACGAGGTCTCCACGATGGGGTAGAGCTCGGGCTGGAAGACAAACTTCAGCACGGCACCTTCTTCGATGACCAGGTTCACGTGGCTCTTCAGGTGAATGGCACCCGTTTGGAACGTCATGCCTGCGGGAACGACGACGCGTCCGCCACCTTTCTTCGAGCATTTGTCAATAGCCTTCTGAATAGCCTTCTGGTTGTCGGCAGCGCTGTTGCCAGGCTTGGCGCCATTCTTGGTAATCAGCACCGTGGCCTTGCCAATCTGTGGCTGCTGGATGCTCTTCTCAATCTCCTGGTACTTCTGCTCGTCCCATCCGATGGCCATACACAAGGCGGGCATCAGCAGGCAGAGCAGCATGATGATTAATTGTTTTCTGTTCATTTTAATAGATAGTTTCATACTGTGTGCAAAGGTACGAAATAAAACTGATATCTCCAAATTCGTGGTACAAAGTTTGATAATCGTGTTGCGTAGAGGCATAAGTAGAGAGATGACAGGGGATTGCCCTGCCATCTCATTTTACATTTTTTACTTTTTTAC
>CAMOGP010000081.1 GCA_946614175.1 uncultured Prevotella sp.
CAGATGGCCGTAAACCAAGGCAAACAGACGTTCCAAAAGTTATGGGGCAAGCGTGAGAATACCGACGACTGGCAGCGTAACAACAAGACCGTCGTAGGAAATCTGAATAATGAGGGTACGCAAGAGGTGCCGGATAGTCTGGGCAATTCTGATTATCCAGAGAACCCGGATATTGCAGAAAGCAAAGACAGTCTCTCTGCCGAGACCGACACTCTGGCCAACGACCCTCACAACCGCGAGTACTACCTGGCACAGATTCCCTTTACAGACGAGCAGAAAGCCGAAAGCGACTTAATCATCATGGATGGTCTGTATAATGCTGGTGTTATCTTCAAAGATAAGCTTGAGAACTATGGTCTGGCCGAGAAACAGCTGACCCGCCTGACCTACCAATATCCTACCTACGAACAGATGGACAAGGCATGGTATCACCTCTTTTTGCTCTATTCACGCAAGGGACAGACCGACCTCGCCGACAGTTGTCTGGCACGCATGAAGGAAAACTACCCCGAGAGTGAGTTGACCATCCTGCTCAGCAATCCTTATTACGAGGAGAACGCCCGTTTTGGCGAACATATAGAGGACTCCATCTATGCTGCCACCTACGACGCTTTCAAAGAAGGAAGACATGATATCATCACAGCCAATGCAAGACTTTCGGCCGAGCGGTTCCCCTTGGGCGAGAATCGTCCGAAGTTCATCTTCCTCAATGGTCTAAGTCTGCTGAACCAGGGCGATATCACTGGTTGCGTAGCCGAACTAAAGACCGTGGTTGAGAAATATCCTAAGAGTGAGGTATCCGAGATGGCCGGCATGATTATCAAGGGGGTACAGGAAGGGCGCACGCTAAGTGGCGGCACCTTCGATATTGATGACTTCTGGTCGCGCCGCGACATGACCCTTTCCCAGGACTCCACCGCTACCGACACCCTTTCTGCCGAGCGCAATGTGCCGTTCACCTTCCTGCTGGCATTCCAGCCCGACTCTGTCAACGAGAACCAGTTGCTCTACGAGATGGCACGTTTCAACTTCTCTAACTTCCTGGTGCGCAACTTCGACTTGGAGATTGAGCGTCAGCAAGGCTTTGACCGGATGAAGATTCGTGGTTTCATGAATTTCGACGAAGCCCTGCAATATGCCCGACAGTTATATCAGTCAGACACCATGTCGCGCATGCTGCGCCACTGTCGCAGCCTCGTTATCAGCGACCGCAACCTGACGCTCATCGGCACGCGCTATAGCTATAAAGACTATGACGAGTTCTATGAGCGCATGTTCCTGCCACTGCAGATTAGTAATGAGGAACTGCTCAATATTCCTCCTGATTTCAAGATAATCGACCCGGAGGATGCTGAACCCGAGGAGGAAGAAAAGGATGAGGAAGTAACTGACGACACAGATGATTTCGACCTTTGGTAAACACTAAAAACGACAGAAGATATGACTAACGGACATCTACTATGGGTTGACGATGAGGCAGAGTTGCTCAAAGCCCACATCATCTTTCTCGAGAACAAAGGGTACGAGGTGACCACCGTATCGAATGGCACAGATGCTATAGACCTCTGTCAGCAGAGTTCCTTCGATCTGGTATTGCTCGACGAGCAGATGCCAGGCCTCAGCGGTCTGGAGACCTTGCAGCGTATCAAACAGATATCACCCTCTACCCCTGTCGTCATGGTGACCAAGAGTGAGGAGGAGAATATCATGGAACAGGCCATCGGCCAGAAGATTGCCGACTATCTTATCAAGCCTGTCAACCCTAACCAGATTCTTCTTGTCCTGAAAAAGAATATCCACCGTCGTGAGATCGAGACGGAAGTGACACAGAGTCGGTATCAGCAGCAGTTCCAACAGATTGCCATGCAGATCATGGACTGCCGTACCTGGCAGGATTGGGTGAAAGTATATCAGCAGTTAGTCCACTGGGAGCTGCAGCTCTCAAGCACCGATTCGCAGATGACCGATATGCTGGCCATGCAGAAAGAAGAGGCTAACCTGGGATTTTCGAAATACGTCAAGAAGAACTATCTTGACTGGATAAAGAATCAGCAAGACGCCCCTCTTCTCTCACCCCGCATCTTCAAGGAGCGCGTTTTCCCGCTGTTAGATAGGAAAGAAAAAGTTTTTCTCGTCGTAATGGATAATTTCCGCTACGACCAATGGCGCATGCTATCTCAGGAGATTGGCGATCAGTTCGACATCGACGAAGATCTCTATTGCAGCATCCTGCCCACTGCTACGCAGTATGCCCGCAATGCCATCTTCAGCGGACTCATGCCCAACAAGATTGCGGAGATGTTCCCCGACTTGTGGGTCGACGAGGACGAAGAGGAGGGTAAGAACCTGAATGAGGGACCGCTGATCAAGACGCAACTGGAGCGCTACCGCCGTCACGACACGTTCTCGTATCATAAGATCAACACCTCGTCCGAGGCCGACAAGTTCATACAGCAACTGAAGACGCTGGAGCGTAACGACCTCAATGTTGTGGTGTTCAATTTCATCGACATGCTCAGTCATGCCCGCACCGAGTCAAGGATGGTACGCGAACTCGCTAATAACGAGTCGGCCTATCGCAGCATCACGCTCTCCTGGTTCCGCCATTCCGTCATCGCCGACTTCTTCCGCCAGTTGTCACAGACAGACTATAAGGTCATCGTCACCACGGACCACGGCTCTATCCGCTGCACCAAACCAGTGAAGATTGTGGGCGACCGCAACACGAATACCAACCTGCGCTACAAGTTGGGCAAAAACCTGGGCTACGATGCCAAGGATCTCTTTGTCATCAAGAATCCCAGCGAGGCTATGTTGCCCCAGCCCAATCTATCTACCAGCTATGTCTTCGCTACCGGCGACTCGTTCTTCGCCTACCCCAACAACTACAACTACTACGTATCCTACTATAAGGATACCTTCCAGCACGGAGGCATCTCTATGGAAGAGATGATTATCCCGCTAATCACCATGACAGGAAAGAAAAGATAAGAGAAAAGGTAAAAAAGAAAAAAGGTAAAAAAGTAAAAAATGGAAATAAAGATTCAAAACATAGACACTATCCGCGAGTCTGCGCGTGAGTTTATTCAAAACATCGGCGAACAGAAAGTATTTGCCTTCTATGGTAAGATGGGGGCTGGAAAGACCACCTTCGTCAAAGCTATCTGCGAAGAACTGGGTGTTCAGGATGTCATCACCAGCCCCACCTTCGCCATTGTCAATGAGTATGAGGTAAACCTCAATTCTCAAACCTCAAACCTCAATGTTCAAAGCATCTTCCACTTCGACTTCTACCGCATCAAGCGCCTGGAGGAAGTTTATGACATGGGCTACGAGGATTATTTCTATAGTGGTGCCCTCTGTTTCATTGAGTGGCCTGAACTCATCGAAGACCTTCTTCCCGAAGATGCCGTCAAGGTGACCATCACGGAAAATACCGACGGCACCCGCACCGTTACATTCTAACAGGCCCTCATCACACCTCCCCAGAATATGCAAAGACTACTTGCCCTGCTTTTCGCGGTTTTGCTTTCAGCGGCTCCCATGGCGGCTCGTAGTCCCGTGCTCAGCGATTTCATTGCCGAGAAATCCATGCAGTCTGACCTCCTTCAGATGCTGGCCGATTTCACCACCTACATGAAGCGCGACTTCCAAGACTGCACTGCTCCCAACAGCATCGGTGAGGCCTGTGGCTGCTTCAAGGGTGAGCATACCATGGCCAACGACGAGCGCGGTGTGCGTCCCAATGCCGATCTGTCGATGATATGTGCTTTCCTGACCAAATACGGCAAGGACAAGGTCTGCCTCCCTGCCGATGTCACCTGGACAGATATCGAGACCATGGCCATGAAGAGCCTCGTCTTTGCCTATTCCACCCACAAGGCCAACAAGCTAAAAGTCTGCGCAGGCAACAACTATTGGGGTTCCACATCATCAGGCGATGCCGTATGGGAGAGCTCGCTCTGGGCTATGTCCGTGGCCTATAGTGCCTTCTTTCAGTGGGACAAGCTCAGCGACACGCAAAAGGACCATATCTACCAACTGCTGAAAGCAGAGTGCAACTACGAGCTGCACCGCGCCATCCCTACCGGTTATGCCGGTGATACCAAAGCCGAAGAAAACGGTTGGGAGGCCGATGTGCTGGCTGTCACTCTTGGACTTTTCCCCAACGACCCACTAGCTCCACAGTGGTTTGAACGGCTGCGCGAGTTCGCTATCAACAGCTACTCGCACAAGGATGATGCTAAAGACACCACCATCATCGACCCCCAATACGACAACAAGACCGTGAAAGACCTCTATAAAGGACAGAATCTCTATGACGACTTCACGCTCCAGAATCATCACTATTTCCACACCTCCTATCAGAATGTGGTCATCCAGGAACTTGGTGAAGCAGCCCTGGCCCTAAAACTTTTCCAACAGACGCTCTACGGTACAGAGAAATGGCATACCAACGCCCTGATGCATCATAACGACAAGGTGATGCAAGAGGTGCTCTATTGGCTGGCACTCAGTGATGGCGAACTGGCCATGCCCAACGGCAACGACTGGAGCCTGTTCCTCTACGACCAGCTCACCTCCTACTCCACCAATGCCTGTTTTCTGCGCGACCCACATGCGCTGATGCTCGAGAACCTGGCGTATAAGATGATTAAGCACCGCCAGCAGACCACTAAGGATGGCTCCTGGCTTCTGCGTGCTGATGTAGGTGCCCGTCGCATGGGCGTAGAGGCCCACCGCGTCATGATGACATGGCTGATGCACGAGGTGCTCTCCACAGCCACGCTCACCCCCACCCGCTGGGAAGATTTCACCCGCGAATATAGCGCTGCGAAGATTCTGTCTTCGCAGAACATCGTCCGTGCAGCCACCCCCGACCGCTTCACCTGTTTCTCGTGGAGCAACGGCCTGCGCAGCTACACCGGCTACATCAGCCCTCAGCCCTCAGACATCCAACCTCAGACATCCAACCTCATCGTTCCCTTCCGTGCCAACAACACTGGCAATTTCCTTGGTTGGTACGAGGTTCAGGACAAGAAGACCAACGCCACCCCCATTGTTCCGGGCATCTACCATCTGCACAACAATAGTTATGTGATGAATGGTGAGCTCAGCACCAACGACGGCGCGCTTAACAACCGCTTCGCCCTCTACTCCACACCAGGCAATGCCGTTATCTATATAGATAATGTACGCGCACAAAAGCCCTGTACCATCACCGCAGAACGAGGCGGACTCATGGCTATCAGTGTGGACGAGATGACAAAGACCACCCGCACCCTCTATACTGCCAAAGGCACACAACAGTCGGACGGGGCCTCACTGACATGCATGAGTGGCCCATGGGTGAATATCGACAACACGTTTGGCATCATTACCACCGGCAACAAGCAGATAGCCTTCGGCGAACGCGCCAACAACAACTCTATCATGACGGCACGCCTCTACGTCTCCTATTCCGATGAGCCGCGCACCGTCGGGCAAAACCAATTGGTTGACCGTCGCGCCATCATCTATTACTCCAATATCGACAGTGCCGCAACGGCACAATTATCAGCTGCATGCCACCAACTCTCCACACCAGAAGGATGGAGTGGCATCATGGCAGCCGATCCAGATAGTACGCGCTATCTGCTGCTCAGCAATTTCTCCGGTCAGCGTGAGTGCACACTCACCAATATCAACACCCGCTATGGCGCTCCTGTCTTCACCGCCAAGACAATGATTTCCAAGAGTGGTTCAGCCGTCACATTTACTGCCGACCAGAATCATTCCATTGCCAATACCCTGAAATTCTTTATCAGTGGCGAGGATGTCACCGCCATACAGGATGCCAATGATCCAAGCATCATCTATCTGCATAATAACACCGATGAAAAACATAAAATACAGATCACTGCTGTAGAAAGAAACCGCCATTTCACAAAGGTGGTAAAACTGAACACTAACTCATTAAGAATCTCCCTAAAACAAGGTAAAATAAGGGTTCTGAAGCATGTATTTTAGTCTTTGAGACAAAAATAAAAACAAATGTAACATAACAAAAAGCAGGATAAACAATTATCCAGTATATTTGCACCCGAAAACCAATAGGCCCATAACCATAGGCCCATAAACTCTAGAAACCAATGTTATTATTAACCATATTTATTTACTAAATTATTAACTTACAAACATGAGAACTATTACTAAATCTTTAGTAACGCTCCTGCTGCTATTTGTAGCGGGTTCGATGAGTGCGCAGACACTCAAGGTGCTCGACCCTAACGGTGAACGTGACTGGTCAAAGCAAGCTGATGGTGACTATCCGTACTATTTTGATGACGGTTGGCTACCTTCAGGTGCGCTCAAAGAAGTGGTCAATGGTACTTTGCACATTTACAACCCAGAGGCCCAGGGATCACACAGCAACCTTCAGTTGTTCGTTCTTGACTGGTTTAACACCACTCAGGATGAAGACTACGTTATCCGTATTTGGATGAGAGCCGACGGTGCCGGTACAGCCAACTTGGTAGTAGGTACTTGGGGTGGCAGTGCTCAATCAACATTCGACTTCGAGCAGTCTGATGAATTCAAGATGTATCAGATTTCTCATACAGCCGGTGTAACATCTACAGGCAACGACGAGCACATCCTTTTCCAAAGTGGTACCTTCGCAGGTAACATTGAAATCCAGAAAGTACAGATTCTGCAGATGGGTGAGGACAAGCCTGTTCTGTCATCTTGGGGTACTTGGAAACCATTGATCAACAACAGCGACATGGAAGGTGACGACGTAAGCAGCTTCTTCGCTAAGATTGACCGTGACGGTACAGATCCTGTTCCCAACGCAGTGATTAGTGACGGTGTCGGTTATGATGGTAGCCGTGGTATTATGGTTGCTGCAACCGCGAAAGTTGAAGAAGCTTGGGACAACCAGTTCTGGTTCCGTTTCAATGAGCCTTTGGAGGCAAACACCCAGTATCGTGTTAAGTTCGACTATAAAGCAGACCTCTCTGGTGATGTAGCAACACAGGCTCACGCTGCTCCTGGTGACTATATCCACTATGAATTGCTTGGTAACATCAGCTTTACCGGCGACTGGCAGACCTACGAGAAAAATGATCTCAAGGTAACAAGTAGTCAGGCAAAGAATAGTAATGGTAACAAGTACCAGTCTGTAGCATTCAACCTGAACGATATCGCAGATGCTAACAATTACTATTTCGACAACATTTATGTTGATGCATACGAGCCTCAGATTGATGTTCAGTATGGTGAAAATGGCTGCATCAAGGTTCTCTTCCCCTATTATGTAAACACCTGCCGTCTGATGGTTCAGCATGCAGAAGGTAAGCGCCGTCTGATTCTCCCCAACGAGATGTTCAAGGTGACTGTTAATGGTAAGGAGGCTGAGTTCGAGTCTATCGAAATCGACGCCACTGGTGCTCTCCTTGTCTTCATCAGCGAAGACTGGGCTGCAGACAACGGCTGCGAATATCTGAGTGAGGACGATGAGATTGTAGTAACCTTCAACAACCTTGAGGGCGACTATAACATCTTCAATATTGACACCAACGAGAAAATTGAAGCCTTCACACAGAACGGCCGCTTCAACGAAGAACTGGACGAACTGCCCTTCACCTATGGCGCACCTGAGATGATGACCAGTGATCCTGAGGAAGGTTCATTCAACCTGCCCAGCACTATCAGCGAGTTTAAGCTCACATTCGATAAGAAGGTTATCGTCAACAAGATTGTTGCCAAACTGGACGATGAGAGCCTGAAAGCCGAGGCTGAAGAGGAATTCTCAACAGACATCACGCTGAAGCGTACCTCTGACAAAGCTCTGGCCGATGGCGAGCACAAGATTACGGTTACCCAAATCTTCGCAGAACAGAACTTGGGCAGTAACGACTACTCTTCTTGCGAAGTTAACTTCTCTACAGGCGTACAGGTATCACAAGACCTGCTGGATGCTATCACAGCAGCTGAGGGCGTACTGAATGGCGCAAGCGGCGAACGTTATCAAGGCACTGCTTTCACCAACCTGCAGAATGCTATTGCAAAGTACACCGCAGAGGCTCCCACCTACACCGCTCCAAGCGTTATCGACGCTGCTATGCTTGACCTGGGCAACCTGTCAAAGGCTCTGAACGCTCACAAGACACTCGTTGACGAGTACGACGCAGCCAACCAGAAGATTCAAGACCTTGCATTGGAACTGGCCGAGAGCAAGTTCAACGGCACCGATCTGTATCAGCAGCTGAAAGCTCTTGCAGCAAGATTTGCTGATAAGAAATTGACCGACGACGAGGAGTTGACCGCAGCAAACAATGAACTGAAGCCTATGGCCGACCTCTGCGCTAACATGTTCACTGAAGGTGAGTCAAAGAATGGTGATGCCGGATTCAAGGTACTGACAGACCGTATCCGTCGTGGTGTTGAAGCGCTGAAGAACTTCGGATATGATGACGAAGATCCTCTGATTGTTGCAGCTAACAACCTCATCTCTGACGACGACAATATTGCAGACCAGATTAAGGTTGCTTTGACAAAGAAGATTTACGAAGGCATGAAGGATCCTGAGGCCTTCTTCCCCACTATTGACATTGACGAAGAAACAGGAAAAGAGATTAAGCAGTCTTATGACCTGAGCGTATTCGTTAAGAATCCTAACATGTACGCAATGCTTCCAAGCAAAGGCTTCTCTGAAGAGAACATGCCTGGTTGGTCAGTAGTAAAGGGTAATCCTGGATTCTGGGGCACTGGTGGTGCTAGCTGGGGTAACCCACGTAACATCGAAGGTCTGCCTGAGGATATCGCAGTAACCGTTTACCACTCTGAGGCACAGGTTGAGCAGACAATTACAGACCTTCCCGTAGGTATCTACAACGTAACTCTGTATGGTACTGACTGGGGTAACCAGAAGGGTGACTATGACGACGAGACTGGCGAATGGTCTGGTAAGGACGCATTAGGTTTCGTATATGCTAAGACATCTGAGACACTGGAGCCCGCAGAAGGTGAGACTGCTGATCGCGAACTCAACTTTGCCGCTACCGCTACCATCGAGGCTGCCAAGCATCATGGTCTGAGCGAGTACAGCATGGATCTGGCTCATACACTGGAAGAGATCACCGTAACAGACGGTAAGCTGACTCTCGGTTTCTACTATGGCAACGACTCACAGTACTTCTTCGGTGATGTGAAGCTGGATTTGGTAGGTGCAGTATCAGGATTTGACTACAGAAGAGCCGTTGATACAATCGAGACCAATATCAACGAACCCGCAACTGCAAAGGTTCGCGCTCTGCAGCTCTACGACCTGAACGGACGTCGCATCGTGACAGCCCAGAAGGGTATCCAGATTGTCAAGAAGATGATGAGCGACGGTACTGTCAAGACACAGAAGGTTATTAAATAAACCTACCTTACCCATTATTATTCGCCCCCGGGAGCATCCGCTCTTGGGGGCGTTTCTTATTTTAAGGGCCAAGGAGCGCATTTTTATGACGCAAGCGCACTGCACACCATAAAGAACAAAGAAATGCCCTAGCGGGCCTAAAAAAAGCATAGAGAAGAGGGAGGAGAGGAGGAACTAGTAGAACTAGCAAGAACTAGTAGAACTAGCTAGACTATCCAGACTATCCAGAACCAACAAAAAAGGCCCGCATCGAAACGATGCGAGCCTTCATATCAGAGTTATTGTTTCTCTTCTTTGAAACCTTATTCAGCCTTCGGAGCCTCTTCGGCTGCGGGAGCCTCGGCGGCAACCTCCTCAGCAGCTGCTTCAGCCTTAGGAGCCTCCTGTGCAGGAGCCTCGGCCTTAGTAGCCTTACGAGAACGACGAGTAGCCTTCTTCTTGGTCTCAGTCTTAGCCATCTCGGGATCGAAGTCAACGAGCTCGATAAAGCAAATCTGAGCAGCGTCACCCTGACGGGTACCCAGTTTGATGATACGAGTGTATCCACCGGGACGGTCGCCCACCTTCTCACTTACAGTAGAGAAGAGTTCCTTGATAGCTTCCTTGTTCTGAAGGTAGCTGAATACTACACGACGTGAATTCGTTGAGTCCTCCTTAGCCTTAGTGATCAGGGGCTCAACATACTTCTTGAGGGCCTTTGCCTTGGCCACGGTCGTAGTGATTCTTTTGTGCATGATCAGCGAGATGGCCATGTTGGCAAGCAT
>CAMOGP010000082.1 GCA_946614175.1 uncultured Prevotella sp.
TGGAGAAACTGGCTGCTGCCATCGATACCTTTGAGCCTTGGCGCAGCGTCACCTTTAAGTCGTCGATGACACGAGAGGTGATATTATCGAATTGCTTGGGTTGTTCCATTTGTTACCGCACAATAGTTTTAGGAGCAAACAGACTATATCTTCAGGCTTGCTTACAGGTATATACCAAAAGACCTCAGGACACAAAAGAAGCGCGAGTCATGGCTCTTCTCTCGTATCGTGAGGTCCTAGGAATTACCTGTACTACAAAGATATAAGTCATGCCCGCGCTATTGCACGGGCACCGGCTGACTTATTCATGTAGTACAATCGTTGAAATTTCCTAGGTTTCACGATACTCTGAATAAATAGCTGATGCTATTATTTTACCCTCAAAAATCATACCGGCTCTCTGCTCTCAGAGACTGATGCTTTGCAGCATGCGCTGTTTTCTTGAGACCCATACGGGGACAAGCGACCAAAGGTCGAACAACGACAATTGCCGATACTTGCATGCAAAGGTAGTAAAAAAAAGTAATCTTGTCAAATAGTACAAGAAAAAAATGAGATTTAGAAAGATTTCCTCTCAAAAATTTGGAATTAACGAAAATACTTTCTATCTTTGCAACGTGAATCAATTCGATTTACTATCCGGGCAGAATCCCGAGAGGGCAAGACTATATCGACACTACCCATTTAAAAGAGCCTCTTCTGAGGCTCTTTTTGTTTTATCTCAAATATCTTTTCATAAACATTTTGATGTAGCAATTACCCTCTACAAAACGACGTGAAACGGATAAGATTCTATTTCCTCTTATAATTAGCACTTCTCGCGCATTCGTATTTGCTTCAAAATAGGATTGTACATCTTTTGCTAGCAGACGAGGAGCATAATCCGTTAGCATATTCAGAACAACATGATTAGTCTGACCAATGGATTCCATAAGTCTATTACTAACGGATGATTTACCGGTAATACTCTTTAGATCGAACAATTTAAAAACTCCTTTGCGTTCGAAAATAAAATCTGCAGTTCTGATTCCTTTGGGATTTGGCAGTATATAGACACGATAACCATGATTCGATAATTTTCGAGCAGCCTTTATCAGATTGTCATAATCCGAACTTTCTTCACCAATGGCACTAAAAATATTAGTCTCACCAGCAATTGGACGGAATTCACCACAGTTGACAATAAGTTTTAATTGATTGATAAACTGGGCACCTTTCAGATAGTGTAGATCCTGTAGCTCGTCAGCAAAACCTCTCCATGGAGTCTCTTCTGCTAACAGCACAGAGCCATCTTCTTCACAAGATTCAAAGTCAAATATGTTGTCTTCAATGATTATCGGTTTCATACGAGATGCAAAGGTACAAAAAAGTATGCAATCTGTTTCCATTTTTGAAGAAAAAACGTAGCGAAACACACTATATAGCTGAAATCATCGATTGACTCGAGTGATTTCATGATTTGAGCTAGCTAATTCGATGAATTCACTCGAGTGAAGATTTTGGGGGTATGAATACATGAAACATTAAAGATTAAAGATTAAACATTAAAGATTAAAGATTAAACATTAAATATTAAAGATTAAACATGAAACATGAAACTGTTCATTTATGGTCATTCGTGTAGCGTCGCAGACAAAAATATCCATGGACAATTCAAGTAAGACAAAAAAGTGAACAAAAAAACGGGCCTAAAAATGGCCCGTTAACTAGATTAATCGTTTGAGTTAACTCAAATCATCAATCGAGTTAAATCAAATCATGATTTTAGTTAACTCAAATTTTCAGGGGTATTATAAGGGGGAAATATAAGAATTGAAAATACTATACAAAACACCATCATTAGCGTAAGCAGCAGGGGTACCTATCGGGGTCTTTTCTATGACAGCCTCCGAACCATTGTGCGCCAGTTTGCCAAACAACGCCTGCCGCGCATTTGCCACCATCGTACATGTACGATGCATGGTTTGCGCCAAACTCCTGGCTCCAGCCACGTATGTTTCTCGATTATTGTTGTGTTTGCGCTCTCGTTTGTCATTGGCAAATAAAATTTGCTGGTAAGCAACGGGACAGTAAAGATTTGTTCCGTTCCTTACCTGTGGATTATATCCGCTCTAAACATTCACCGTGCCACAATGGGGGCACTTGCCTTTCTGGTGAAGGGTGGCGCCACACTGGCCGCAGACATAGACAGCACGGCTATAATGCACATACTGATAGATGGCAAAGGCGACATATGCAATCAGCAGGGGGTAACCGATATAATAAAGGGTGGAGATACTGAAAACAACATAGTCGATGGCCAGGACACCCATCAAACCCAGGCAATAGAGGATGGCCTCTGTAAATGACAATTGGCGACGGATATCATCGAATGCTGCAATAGCGATAAGCAACATGGCCCATACGGATATCAGGAACAGACTGAGATGCAGAGGCACAGCAAAGGGATTGAGCGTGGGATGATAGTAGTAATGGCGCCAAGAGTCAGGGTCGGCCAACTGGATGGTGCTATAGAACACGGCTGAGGCCGATACTAGAATAGCCAGCAACATGGGATAGATGGAGGGGATATCATTAAAGTGTACAATGCGTGCATTATGACGATAGGCCATGCGGAGGGTATAGGCGGCAAGCACCACCACGAGGAAGGCCAGCATAATAAGCAGATGGGTATCGGAGAAGAAGGTAATGAACTGCGAGATGGGATTATCAGGGGCCACACCGGGCAACATCTGCTGCTCATGAATCCAACCTATAGTCATCTGATCGCGCGCCACCTGCACCCACACAGAGTCGATGGTATCTGACGAGAGGGTCATGATATCTGCCACCACCAGACGGTCGTCGCGCACCACGGCAACACTGTCTACCAGCATGTCGCTGAGCACCTCCGTAGGCTGCTGCACCACGAGCCAGAGTGTGTCGGCCGTCACCAGGAAATTATAGTTGTGGGTGTAGTGATGGGTGGTGTAGAAAGAGATAGAGTCCATCTGCTCCTCGGTGACTATCCAGGCGTCCGAGGTCTCGGGCGTCTGGTGATAGCAACCTGTGAAGAGCAGGCTGAGCACACCTATTACGAAAAGCGATAGTCTATTCATCGGCATAAATATTCATCTGACATTGACGACAGTCAAACTCCAGGCGGAACTGGCGTCCGTCGCCTAAGCGCAGCGACAGGGGTTCCTTCCACTCGGGCTTACGACCGCCATGTTTCACACAGCGTCCCAGGGCAAAGCGCAGACAATGACGGCACTGCATGATAAGACGGTCTGCAGGTTGGCGCACCTCAAAGGCATCGGCCACCTGGATACCCTGCTGCTCGTAGAACGCACGCGCCAGAGCGTTGGAGGCGTTGTAGAGATAAGGGAGATGGTAAGAGGGAAGAGGGTTGAAGGCTGATGTCTGATGGATGATGTGAGAGGGCTGAGGGCTGACGGAAAGAGACAGCGCCGCCTCTACAGTTTTCCTTCTGAGTTCCGCTAACAAACTACTGGGAATAAAGTAGTTAAAATCAGCAGGAATATCTACTTCAGAACACTCAAACGGCGTTCCACCAAGTTTAGTGAGCTGACGGATGATATTCTCGCGCGGGTCCTTCTGAGCCTCTTGATGTTCGGCCACGATAGAGGCCGACACATCGCCCATCTGCAATGAGAAACCATCGGCCGTGGCACGCAAAGCCATGGTGACCGGCATCTTTCGTTCGGCACTTTTCTTACCCAACAGACGTTCCATCTCCTGGTCGTTATTACGATAGAGACGGAGGCCTGGACGCAGGTTGGCCGGCATCTTCAAGGGGAAAAGACGGTTGCCCTCTACCCTATTCACACGGAAGCCCTCGAGCTCACGCTTATCATTAACAAAGCATAGACCATCGCCATTGCTGAACGACGCCACACCTGCCACATTAAACGAATTGCCACGCAACTCCTTGACCGTGCCCACAAACTCGCCCATGGCTTTGGGCGTATCGAAAGAAGCAATACCCGGTTGGCGACCATGCAGGAAATACGTGGTATAACCACGATTAAAAGTCTTACGTAGATCGGGGGTGAAGGTATAAGTACAACGTCCCTTCGAGGCGCGCTCATACTGACCGGGATGCTGCTTGATATAAGCATTGAGCAATTGGCTATAGGCCGCAGTCACATTCTTCACATACGTCACATCCTTGAGTCGGCCCTCAATCTTGAACGACACAGCACCCGCCTCGATGAGTTCACCCAGATGCTCACTTTGATTCAGATCCTTCAGCGAGAGGAAATAACGCTGAGCATCGAGTACCTCACCATCGGCATCAAGTAAATCGAACTTCATACGACAGAACTGGGCACAAGCACCACGATTGGCACTGCGACCAAAGCAATACTGAGAGGCATAACAGAGGCCGCTATAACTAACACAGAGAGCACCGTGGACAAAGACTTCCAGTTCGGTATCGGGCACCTGGCGATGAATTTCGGCAATCTCCTGTGCCGACAGCTCGCGCGCCAACACCACACGGGCAAACCCCAAAGAACGGAGCCAGCCGACCTTCTGGGCTGTGCGATTATCTGTCTGCGTAGAGGCATGAACGGTGAGACCCAGTTCCTGCGCCATCTGACACACAGCCATGTCCTGCACCAGAACTGCATCAACCTGAGCCTCGGCCAACTGCTGGAGCAATGTCCGCGTATCAGCTAGTTCATCATCATAGACAATGGTATTGACCGTGACATAGACATGCGCACCATACTGATGGGCATATTGACAAAGTGTGCGAATATCGTCCGCACTATTGCCCACAGCAGCACGTGCGCCAAAGCGCGATGCACCGATATACACGGCATCAGCACCATGATCGATAGCAGCAATGCCGCACTCTAAATTCTTGGCAGGAGCCAGCAGTTCCAGTTGTCTCATTCAATCTTGTTGATATCAAACGGAGTCTCCTGATAGACGTAGTAGTTGATCCAGTTACTATAAAAAAGGTTTGCGTGCGCGCGCCAAGTAACCATAGGAGGCTGCGAGGGGTCGTCGTTGCGATAATAATTGCGCGGCATCTCAACATCAGAACGAACACCAAAGTCACGCTTATACTCATTGTCCAGCGTGTTTGGTGAATACTCCAAATGGCCCGTGATAAAGAACTCACGTCCGCCACGAGCCATCACGATACTGACGCCACTATCCTCACTCTCAGCAATGAGTTGGAGTTCTGGATGTGCCAAGACATCATCCCTGTGAATCTCTGTATGCCTACTATGAGGCATCATAAACGTATCGTCAAAGCCACGGAAGATAGGCATCTGGGGCTGCAGGGTGTGCTGCTCGAAGATACCAAACATCTTCTTCTCCAGCGGATACTTAGGCACCCCATAGTAATGATAGAGGCCTGCCTGAGCGGCCCAACAGATAAAGAGTGTACTAGTGACGTGGGTACGAGCCCAATTGAAGATATCCACTATCTCATCCCAATAGGTTACTTGCTCATAATCCATTGTCTCTACAGGGGCACCTGTAATAATCATGCCGTCGAACTTTTCATTACGCATCGACTCAAAGTCGCGATAGAACATCATCATATGTTCTATGGGCGTATTTTTCGGCGTATGACTCTTAAGTTTCATAAAATTGATATCCAACTGCAACGGCGTATTCGATAGCAGTCGGATAAGGTCGGTCTCCGTTGTTATTTTCAGGGGCATCAGGTTCAGAATCACAATCCTCAATGGTCGGATATCCTGAGAGTGGGCCCTTGAGTTATCCATCACAAAGATATTCTCACGCTTCAGAATATCTATAGCAGGTAACCTGTCAGGTAATCTTAAAGGCATATACTCTGTTTATCTATTCAAAAATAATCCTATTAATCTACTCTTATCGTAATAACTGATACATTATCATATCCACCGGCATTGTCGGCAGCCTCGCACAGCATGTCGGCGTCAGCCTTTTTTTCCAACATTTTCTGCACTTCCTCGTCGGAAACCATATCCGTCAGTCCGTCGCTGCAAAGCATAAACGTGTCGCCAGACTCCACATCTCCAGTGATATTGGCCATATCGATATAGCTCTCAGTGCTGCCACCACCGATACAGTTGACAATCTGACTGGAGTGCGTCTTCAGGCCCAGCACATTACTGAGCGAGTGGTCGGTGGTGAGCTGTGTGAGTTCGCCCTGATGTAAGCGATACAGACGGCTGTCGCCACAGTTGACCCAGTAATACTGTCCGCCGTAATACAGGAAAGCCACGAGCGTGGTGCCCATGCCACGGTAGATGGGGTCTTCCTTACCCTTGGCCTCTACAGCCAGACACATGCTCTTCAGCCAGTTGTCCATAGCCTGACGCAGGTCGCCCTCGCTCATATTCACGGGCAGGTCGTCGAAGAAAAAACGCAGATTGGTCAGGGAGTCCTCGCTGGCCACCTCGCCACAGTTATGTCCGCCCATACCATCGGCAATTGCCAGGAGCAGACGGTTGTCAGCCTTGGTAGTGAAACTGGTTTTATAGACATCATTACGCAACAGTTCTGAACCGATGAGGATCATGTCCTCATTGTTTGTCCTCACACATCCTACTCTGCTTGATGCTGATATATGAAAATGTGCCATTTCTACTTATTTAATTTACACTAATTACTACTTTCAACACCACATTGGCTATGGTGACGATATCGCCATTCTTGATAGACATCTCTACGTCGGGCTGCAAACGGTGGTCGTTGAGCTTGGTGCCGTTAGACGAACCTCGATCGACTATACACCAGCCTGACTCTGGTCTGAACAACAACTGAGCATGAGCGCCAGACACATATGCCTGCGTCTTGAAGAAATGCATATACGGACCCTGCTTGCGGCCTATGACAGCCCCGTTGATACCCACGATGCGGATGCCCAGCGAGTCGTTGAACAGCTGCAGCTGAGGCAGTCCGCCACCACCCATGGTAGGTGTGCCGGGGATGCCGCCACGCTGACTGACAGACACTGAACGTTGAGAGACTCCACGCATAGACATCTGACGCATAGACACAGACATAGACACATGGGAGGTCTCCTGACGCTGCTTAAACTCATCGGCCAGCAGCATCATGCCACCACAGGAGGTGCAGCGCCGTCCGATACCCACACGGCCGCAACGCTCACAATATGCTAAAGCTTTTCCGCACTGATCACAGTAACAGGAATCGTCTTCTATCTCTTCTTTACAACTAGGACAAATAATCATGTTCTATGAATATTTTTTTCTTATTCTTTCGCTTACTGTCTATCCTTGAAGTCCTCAGGCTGGATAATCTGATAGGTCTCCTTGGTAACGGTCTCAGGCGGCATGTTGGACACACGGATAGAAAGTTGCTGAATGGTCTCGTCGAGCAGGTTACGTATCTCGCGAGCATTGCCGAAGGTATCGTCCTTGACCTCGAGCATCTGATTGATAACATCCAGAGCCTTGAACTCGGCTGCAGGCGACAGCGTATACTGCTGTTTCTCGGCCATCTTCTTGAAGATAGCCAGCAACTCGTCTTGTGTGTAATCCTCGATATGCAGTTTATAGGTGAAACGACTGGCCAGTCCGGCGTTCATCATCAAGAACTGCTCCATCTTGTCCTGATAGCCAGCCACTATGACAACAAACTTACCACGGTCGTCCTCCATACGTTTCATCAGAGTGTCGATAGCCTCCTTGCCATACTGGTCGTTCTGGTCAGACAGCGTATAGGCCTCGTCAATGAAGAGAATACCTCCCATCGCTTTGTCGCACATAGCGTTAACAATCTTTGGTGTCTCTCCCATATATTTTCCTACCAGCGTAGCACGACTGGCTTCTATTACATTAGATGTGGGCAGGACCTCCATGGACTGGAGCACTTCGCCCATCTTACGGGCAATTGACGTCTTACCCGTACCAGGATTACCCGTCAGGATAAAGTTCATCGTCATCTGCTGCACACTACCAGCACCCATGGCCGCACGCTGCTTGATAAACATGCTCTGCACGGCCAGACGGCGTATAGCATTCTTGACGGAGCGCATACCGATGAAGTCGTCGAGCTCTGCCAGCACCTCGTCGAGCGGACGTGATGATGTGCTCTGAGCCATGGGCAGGTCCTCTACGGTCAACTTGTACATATCCTCGAACTGGAATCCGTCGGCCACATCGTCGCACACCTGAACATCGGGCTGACTCATCTGACGTACCAGACGCTCGCTCTGACGCTCAACGGTCTGGTCAAAGATACGACGTGCCTCACGGGCATTACCGAAATTCTTGTCACGGCGCAAGTAGAGCTGTTCAAACTGACGATGAACAGCAGCGCGCATATCGTCATCGAGTACAAAATTCTTGCCCGTAGCCATGTTGACGAATATTTGTGTGAGTTCGTCAGGTGTATAGTCCTCGAAATGAATGGTCTGAGTGAAACGGCTCTTTAAACCAGGGTTGGCATCAATGAAGTCGTGCATTTGGTCGGTGTAGCCAGCCACAATACAGATAAACTTACCGCGGTCATCCTCCAGGCGTTTCAGCAGGGTGTCGATAGCCTCGTTGCCAAAAGCATCCTGATCATTGGACTTCAACGTGTAAGCCTCATCGATAAACAATACGCCACCAATGGCGGAATCAATAAGCTGGTTGGTCTTGATAGCCGTCTGACCAGAGAAACCAGCCACCAGTTTTGAACGGTCGGCCTCAACCAGTTGACCACGAGACAAGATACCCAATGTCTTGAAAACATCGGCCATGATACGCGCCACAGTAGTCTTACCCGTACCAGGATTACCTGTAAAGACATAGTGCTTGCCTTGGAAGGTATTGGTCTCGCCACGCTTGATCTGCAAGGTGAGGAAGGCAGCCAGACTGGTAACCTCTTTCTTCACCGACTCCAGACCCACCATGCCGTCGAATTTCTTCAGGCATTCTGAGCAGTCAACAGCCTTGGGTTCTTCGTAAGGTATATCTTGGGCCTCGATAGTAACCAATTGCTCGTTGGACATAGTCGAGATATCGCCTTTCTGCAGGCGACCAGCCTGACGCTTACATATCTCGTCGAAGAGCTGACGCATACTTCGTCCGTTGGCGAAGTCCTTCTCACGCGTGTCGTACATCTCTTTAATTTTCTTACGCGCCAGTTTCTCGGCCTCGGGCGAAAATACATACTGCTTACCCTTAGCAAACATCTGCATAATCTGATAGAGTTCCTCTGGAGTATAATCCTCCAAATTCAGGAAATAGTTAAAACGACTGCGTACACCAGGATTGACGCGGAACAGGTTGTCCATCTCCATGCGATAGCCGGCAGCAATCACCACGAACTTGTCGCGGTCGTCCTCCATTCGCTTCATCAGTGTCTCCAAAGCCTGAGCACCCTGAGCATCACGTTCGCCAGAAGCACTAACAGGTGCCAGCGTGTAGGCCTCGTCAACAAAGAGGATACCGCCCATGGCCTTGTCACACAGTTCGTTGACTACCTTGGGTGTCTCACCCTGATACTGAGAGACCATCTTGGATCGGTCCACCTCGACCACATGACCTGAGTCCAGATAGCCAATGGCTGCCAGAATCTCGCCCAGCTTACGGGCAATAGTGGTTTTACCCGTACCAGGATTACCAGTCAGCACCGTGTGCATAGATATCTTCTGAGCCTCGCCCAGACCGCGCTCTATGCGCTGCATGTTATTCTGAACGGTGTAGGCCATTTCGCGAACGGCCTGTTTCACTTCGGTCATACCAATGAAGGAATCCATATCCTTGAGAATATCGTCGAGTGTACGTTCCTCAGGCACGTAGCCCTTGATGTCATCTTTCTCAACAGTAGAATCCTTGCCACCACGACTGATAAACGACGAAAAGATATCCTCAGCAGTCTTCATAGCCAGATGGGCATTACCAAAGGTCTCATCCTTAATCTTAATCTGATATTTGAAGTAGCGGGTCAACTGCTTATCAGCTTCTTCGGTGAATGCGGTGATGCCATATTTCGTCTTCAACTGCATCTTAACCATATCGCATAGTTCCTGACAATTTGGAACGGGCAGGTTAAACATGTACTTGAAACGGTTCTTTACTGCGGGATTATTCTCCAGGAACTCCTCGAAGCCTTTTGGCAGACCAGCCAGAATAACAATAGGATTACCTTCCCAC
>CAMOGP010000083.1 GCA_946614175.1 uncultured Prevotella sp.
TGGCACACAGACCACTCCTTTTGAGATTGACGTGGCCGATTACGAAGAGAACCGGCACTTCTTCCTCTCCCATTTCTTCCGCTTGATTTACGATAAGGCCATGTCAACTTTGCCCAACCTAACTACTGGTGTGAAGATAAACCGTGTAGAGGTATGGATTACGAATAAATCGGGTACCACCTCCAATTCCCGTAATATCGTGGCTTTTGGTGAATTGGGTGAGAACACCTATCTGATGAATCCACGCTGGAATGCCACGGGAATGCCGGTGCCAAGTAATCAGGCCAATGATATCTATTCATCGCTGGTACAGCAGATTGATTCTGCCTCACGCACAATCGATCAGATTTCCATGCGCTTGGAGTCGATGAGCGGCATAACAGGCGGTGTGGACTATGAGAAACTGGCCAGTGCACGTCTGTTGAATTCAAGTGAATACACGGTAAACACAGCCCTTGGCTATATCTCGTTGAAGGCTGGCCTGCAGACTGATCAGGTATTGGCAGTGGCTTACGAATATACCTACGGAGGTCATACATATCAGGTGGGTGAATTTTCTACAGACGTGACACAGACGGACAAGTGCTTGTTTGTGAAGGCTTTGAAGAATACGTCGAATAATCCAGCCCAGCCCAACTGGCGCTTGATGATGAAAAACGTGTATTATCTGGCGTCGTCTGTCGAGAAAGAAAAGTTCCGTTTGGATATCAAATATCAGAGTGACACCACGGGTACTTATCTGTCGTACCTTCCGGAAGAATCGTTGAAGAGCACCACATTGCTGAAAGTGATGGGCTTAGACCGTTTGGATGCGAATATGAAAGTTCACTCTAACGGCCAGTTCGACTATGTCCAAGGCTATACCATTAATAATGGACGAGTGTTCCTGCCGTCAGCAGAGCCTTTTGGCGAATATCTTCGCAATTATATGATTCAGAAGGGAGTGGGGCATTTGGCTGATATCTATTGTTTCGACCAGCTCTATGACTCTACGAAGACCGTGGCTAAGCAGAATGCAGAGAAAGACAAGTTTATCATGACAGGACAGTATAAAGGTACTGCTGCCAATGTTATTTCACTGGGTGCCTATAACGTGCCTCAGGGGTCTGTGAGGGTTGTTGCCGGTGGCGTAGAGTTGCAGGAAGGCTCCGACTATAGCGTGGACTATTCTCTTGGCGAGGTCACCATCCTAAATCAGAGCATTATTGACGCAGGTACCAATGTCAGCGTGTCACTGGAAGATAATACTAGTTATGGTATGCAGCGAAAGACCATGTTTGGACTGAACTGGCAGTATGACTTCACTAAGAATTTCTCACTTGGTGGTACCCTGATGCATCTCAATGAACAGGCGCTGACCACAAAGGTGAACATGGGTGATGAACCTCTGAATAACACCATCTGGGGTTTGAATATTAACTGGAAGCAAGAGTCACAGTGGCTGACGAATATGTTGAACCGTCTGCCTCTGATTCATGTAACCCAACCTTCCCAGATTACTTTTACGGGTGAGTTTGCCCAACTTATAGCTGGTAACGCTAGTGGCACCCAGGATAATGCTTCGTATATTGATGACTTTGAGAATACAAAGGACCTCCGTGATGTGAGCGATCCCAAGGCGTGGGTGCTATCAAGTGTGCCTACAATGTTTGCCAACCATAGCGATAAGACAACGGTGAGCAGTGGCTATGGACGTGCGCTATTGTCGTGGTATACCGTGGATCCCATCTTTACACGTCGTTCGTCCAGTCTGACTCCCGCCCATATCAAGAACGACCTTGATCAACTTTCCAATCATTATGTGCGCGAGGTCTATGTAAAGGAACTCTATCCTAACCGTGATCAGAGTACCTATAATGGTGCCGTATCTACATTGCCTGTTCTTAACTTGGCATATTATCCCCAGGAACGTGGCCCTTACAACTTGACACTTGATTATAATAGCGACGGTACACTCCGTAATCCAGCCCAGCGTTGGGGCGGTATGATGCGTAAACTGGAAACCACCGACTTTGAGCAGTCTAATATTGAATATGTGGAGTTCTGGTTGCTCGATCCATTTATCTATACTCGCCAGGAAGGTACAGCCAGCAGACATAGTGGTGAATTGTATATCAACCTTGGTGAGGTCTGTGAGGATGTGTTGCGTGATGGCAAGAAGTTCTATGAGAGTGGTATGCCTGTTGACGGCACCTCTTCATTCGAGACCACACAGTGGGGTAAGATTCCATTACAGGCTACACAGACCTATGCCTTCGCAACCACTAGTGGCTCTCGTCAGAAACAGGATGTGGGCCTTAATGGTTTGACAGATGAAGAAGAACGAACCTATGGCGCATATGCTGACTGGTTGAATAATGTCGGTAATGTGGTACATAATGATTCCTTGCTTCAGGCTTGGCGACAAGACCCTGCTGGCGACAACTATCATTATTACCGTGGCTCTGATTTCGATGCTGCTAA
This sequence comes from uncultured Prevotella sp., assembly GCA_946614175.1. Classification (GTDB taxonomy): domain Bacteria; phylum Bacteroidota; class Bacteroidia; order Bacteroidales; family Bacteroidaceae; genus Prevotella. The sequence continues at coordinate 2,464 of CAMOGP010000083.1, forward strand.
GACCAGTATTATGGATCGCTATAAGCGTATCAATAATCCTCAGGGAAACTCTCCTGCCAGTGATAACCAGACAGAGGGTTACGATACCTCTTACAAGACGGGACCCGATGTAGAGGATATCAATCAGGATTATACTCTCAACGAGTACGAACGCTACTATCAGTATCGCATTCCCATCAGTGATGATGAACTGCAGGCCTATAACCGAGGTGCTAATCCAGAGGGTTCACATATTGTTGATCATCGTGATTATAAGGCACAACTGCGTAATGGCGATTCTCTTACAGTGCGCTGGTATCAATACCGTGTGCCCCTGACTGAATACGACTCTAAAATAGGATCCATCAATGATTTTACCAGCATCCGCTTTATGCGTATGTTCCTTACAGGTTTTGAAGAACCCATTGTGTTGCGTTTCGGTTCTTTGGACCTTGTGCGTGGTGAATGGCGACGCTATAAACAGAACCTGCAGACATCAGCAGGTGCTGAGACTGGTTTGATGGAGATGAGTGCTGTCAACGTGGAAGAGAATACGGATCGTCAGCCTGTGGCTTATGTACTGCCTCCTGGTATTACCCGTGTTACCGACCCTGGTCAACCTCAACTTACGGAGAATAATGAGCAGGCTCTCTGCCTGACGGTGAAGAACCTCTCGCAAGGTGAGTCGAAAGCTGTATATAAAAACACCAATCTGAACCTACGTCAGTATAAGCGTTTGCAGATGTTTGTTCATGCCAACCATTTGGTCCCCAATAGCACGCAGCTGGAGGATAACCAGTTGGCAGTGTTTATCCGCCTTGGCTCTGACTATAAGAACAACTATTACGAATACCTAATACCTTTGAAAGTTACTCCACAGGGGCATTACCGTTGGAATGTGCCCAGTGACCGTGCCAAGGTATGGCCAGAGGAGAATATGCTCGATATCGATATGAGCATCTTTACATCGTTGAAGAAAAATCGTAATAAAGCAAGAGCTGCCGGACTGGCCAGCTACACACAGGTTTATTCGGAGTATGATCCCAATAAACCTAATAATAAGGTGAGCGTGGTGGGTAACCCCTCGTTGGCTGAAGTGAAGACTATGATCATCGGTGTACGTAACCTTAGCTCCGGCATGAAGTCGGGTGAGGTATGGGTTAACGAGATGCGCCTTCGTGAGACTAATAACGAAGGTGGCTGGGCTGCCTCTGGTGCACTTAATGTACAACTGTCCGACTTGGGTAGTGTGAATATGACAGGCCGTTATGTTACTGATGGCTTCGGTGGTCTTGAAGAGACAATCTTGCAGCGTTCTACCGATACGCAGAAATCATACACTGTTACGGCCAATGTTGATCTCGGTAAACTGTTTCCTGAAAAAGCCAAGGTCTCTGCACCACTTTATTACTCTTATTCAAAGGAGATTATCAGTCCGAAGTATAATCCGCTGGATTCTGATATGGAACTTGATGATGCCCTGGAGTCGGCAGGCAGTCAGCGTGAGCGCGATTCTATTGAGTCTATTGCCGTAACCAAGCATATCAACCGTAATTTCTCATTGAGTAATGTGCGCGTGGATATCAAGAATAAGCGCCACCCATTGCCTATCGACCCTGCCAACTTCTCGTTCTCTTATTCACACTCTCACCGTAACACCACGGGCGAGACTACTGTTTATGAGAATGAAGACCAGTGGCGTGGCTCTATCAACTATTCTTATACGCCTGTATTCAAGACATGGGAGCCGTTTAAGAATTCCAAGAGTAAGTCTAAATGGATGAATTTCCCCAAGGCACTTGGCTTCAACTATTTGCCGCAGAATATCTCGTTCAACTCCGAGATGGTGCGTATGTATAGTGAGTTACAGGAGCGTGACCTTGAGAATACAGAGAATCCTAATCTGCCCCTGACGTTTAGTCAGCAGTTCCTTTGGAATCGTGACTTCTCACTTCGTTGGGACTTCACCAAGAATCTGCACATGACCTTCCAGAGTGCTACCCATGCAGAGATTGAGGAACCTTATACACCAGTGAACAAGGACCTTTATCCAGATCATTATACAGCCTGGAAAGACTCTGTATGGACGAGTATCAAGAACTGGGGTGTGCCCCTCGACTATCAGCAGTCGTTCTCCTTGTCGTATCAGTTGCCTATCGATAAATTACCTATTTTTGATTGGGTGAAGGCTGATGCCTCGTTTAAGTCCAGCTACTCATGGTTGCGTGGTACGGATATGGAGGATGGAACCTCTCTTGGTAACACCATTTCAAATAACCGTAACCTCAATATCAACGGCTCGTTGAATATGGAGACGCTCTTTAACCATATCCCCTTCCTGAAGAAGACCAACGAGCGCTTCAAGAAACAGCCTGCCAAACCTACAGCAAAGTCTAAGATGGTGAAGAAGGCTGATACAAAGGCAAAGGGCGGTGATACGAAGGATGGTGCCAAGGAACAGACCAAGGACGAGAAAGCCCTTCCAAAGAACAAGAACACCTTCCAGAAGGAGATTACGCTGATACCCGACAGTCAGATTGTGGTACAGCATGGCAAGAAGTCCAAGCGTCTGATGGTATCTGCTCGTAATAAGGAAGGACGTAAGGTTGATGTGAAGTGGAAAACTGTTGACGAGAATAAGATAAAGGTGTGGGGAGCAGATTCCTTACAGATAAAACTCTCTGTTACTCCCAAAGAACCACTCGAGAAAGAATGGTGGTATAATACGGCACAGCATGCTGCACATATCCTGACGATGATCCGTACGGTGAATCTCAGTTACCGTAATCAGTATTCTATGACGTTGCCAGGCTTTATTCCTAATGTAGGTGATGCCTTTGGACAGCGTACAGGTAGTGTGATGGCTCCCGGTCTTGGTTTTGCTTTCGGTCTTACTGGCGACGAGTATATCGAGACGGCCCGTAACAACGGATGGTTGCTTTGTAATGAGAATGTGGCAACACCTGCCAATACCTCGGCAACAGAGGATCTGCAGTTACGTGCTACCCTGGAACCTGTGCGTGATTTGAAGATAGACCTCTCTGCCACCCGTACCTTCACAAAATCACGTAGCGTACAGTTCATGTATGAAAGTTCACCCACCACCCATAGCGGCAGCTTTACCATGACCACCATTTCTTTGCGTAGTGCGTTGGAGGGTATGGGTGATGCCAACAATGGTTATAATAGTCCGTCGTTTAATGAATTCTGCGGAAAGGTAAACACCTTCCGTGACCGTGTACAGGCGCGGTATTCAGGCTCTTCTGTTCAAGGTGCTAATCCTGTTAATGCCTATGGCGCCGACGTGCTGATACCTGCGTTCCTTGATACCTATACGATGGGTGCTGGTGGTTCGCTAGATATATTCCCTGTTCTCACCCGTTTGCTGCCCAACTGGTCTCTGCGTTATGGCGGACTGGCTAAGTTGCCTTGGGTGCGCGACCATTTCAAGAGCGTCAACCTGAACCACTCGTATAAGAGTGTCTATTCTGTAGGCTCTTACGCTTCATACAGTTCGTGGATGGAGTATATGGGAGATTTGGGTTATGTGACGGCTGCCGACGGCTCTATGACACCGTCTTCACGCTATAATATCTCTACGGTGAGCATCAATGAGGCCTTTTCACCATTGTTAGGCATTGACATGACGTTTAACAATAACCTTACCTGTAAGGTGGAGTATCGTACAACCCGTGTACTCAACCTCTCGATGACCAGCGTACAAATCAATGAGTCACAGTCTAAGGACTGGGTAATTGGTATGGGCTATAAGATCAGTAACTTCAATCTCTTTGGAGGTGGCTCAGGCAGCAGTCGAAAGGCATCTGGTGGCAAGGGTAGGAATGATAACAAGAACAAGAGTTCCAATACGCAGACCTCAAATAAAAAAGGTATCAATCACGATTTGAATACCCGTTTAGATGTCTCTTTCCGTCGTCAGGCTGCCATCACCCGCGATATAGCTTCAGGTGTGTCGTCTGCCAGCAGCGGTAACAGTGCCTTGAAGATTTCGCTTCAAGCCGACTATACCTTATCGCGCATGTTGACACTCACGGCTTATTATGATCGCCAGACCAATACACCGTTGCTGTCAAGTAGCAGTTATCCTACCACGACACAGGACTTCGGTGTCTCCCTAAAATTTTCATTGACACGATGAATCCTGAGGAGTTAAGGAGTTAAGAAGTTAAGGAGTTATGACGAATGATTTTGCGCTGACATTATTGCATTGGTTTCGTGAGAATGGGCGGGATTTGCCCTGGCGACAAACTAGGGACCCCTATGCCATATGGCTGTCGGAGATCATCCTCCAGCAGACGCAGGTCAAACAGGGATGGGCTTACTGGGAGCGTTTCATGCGCCGTTGGCCTACCGTGGAGCAGTTGGCTGAGGCTAGTGAGGACGAAGTTCTGCGTGAGTGGCAAGGCCTGGGGTATTATTCGCGTGCACGTAATCTGCATGTTGCGGCAAAGCAGGTTGTTGCCCTTGGTGGTTTTCCTGTCACGTTGGAAGGGCTGCGTTCGTTGAAAGGCGTAGGCGACTATACCGCCGCTGCTATCGGAAGTATTGCTTTTGACCTGCCAGCTGCTGTTGTCGATGGTAATGTCTATCGTGTTTTGAGTCGTCACTTCGGTATCAGCACACCTATCAATTCAACGGAAGGTAAGAAGGAGTTTGCCTTGATGGCTCAGAACTTGCTGCTTCCCGCCCTTGACAAGGAGAGAAAGGGGGCCGGGGTTTACAACCAGGCCATCATGGATTTTGGGGCTATCCAGTGCACACCTTCTACTCCTGATTGCATAAACTGTCCGCTGGTGGAGTCGTGCGTGGCATTCCGTGAGGGCAAGGTTGCTCAGCTTCCTGTGAAACTCAGAACACTGAAAGTGCAGGAACGCCGTTTAACCTATGTCTATGTGCGCTATCATGGCGAGACTGCTATCCGTCGTCGTGGTGAAGGTGATATCTGGCAGGGACTGTACGAACCGTTGTTAATTGAGAACTTAGAACTGAGAGGTGAGAGGTGTGATTACACTCAGCCAGAAGAAAGCAAAACTAATCATACCTCTCAATTCTCAGTTCTCAATTCTTGCGTCCCTCCGGTAGCAAGCGACCAAAGGTCGAGCGCTCAGTTGATAAAGAAGAACGTCAAGCATGTGCTCACCCATCGTATCCTTTGGGCAGACTTCTATCTGTGGGAGCCTGACGAGCGTCCAGAACTCCCCAAGGACTATATCTGGATAAAAGAAACGGAGCTTGATGACTATGCCAAGCCCCGTTTGATAGAAATATTGTTGGATTCCCTTATTCTTTGATAAACAGCTTCTTCTTGTTTTTAATATAGATGCCGCGTTGTGGCGTCTTAATTTTGCGTCCTTGCATATCGTACATATCACCCTCTTTTCCTGTGAGAGCAGGAATAGGATTGATGCCTGTAGAGTTTATGATAGTGAGTTTTCCGTTGACGTAAGTGAACTCGTAGTTGTGAGCCTCAGCGCCAGAAACACGAATCTCGTATTCGCCTGCAGGGCTCTGTTCATTGGCATCACATTCTATGACGGGGAGTTTGGTGAGTACCTCTGCTTTTTCACGATTACGGAATCCCTTGATAGTATATTCCATCACAGGATTGGCTGTTGCGTATTCACGTGTATATGATTTTGCTGTCACCGTAAGTATGGCTGGCATGATGGTGAGCGTTCCTGGAATGAACTGCACGTTAGGTGTGGTAATAGTGCCTCTGGTGATGGTAATGGGATAGGCTCCTACAGGTGCTTTGGGATCTGTCATCTGTTCCCCCTCAGCTACAGGCTCTCCCATGATGGGTGCTCCTGTGACGACATATTCCAGATTTGCGGCACTGATGCCATAACGGCGTGTTGCGGTTCCGCTTACAACAGGTGTCCCTGTGTATTCTGTTATATGATGCGTACCCCATTGAGGGTCTGCCTGATAACTTTCCAGCAAATTCTTGGGTACGAAATAAGTAATGTTCGATGGAGCAAGACTATTACCGAAGTCAACAATATGTGTGGAATTGAGCATTACTACATATTTCAGATTTGAGCAGAGTGAGAAAGGATATTTACCCAAAGCCTCGATGTTTTCTGGCAGGTAGATGGAAACCAGGTTTGAACAATCCCGGAAGGCATTGTCGGGAATCTCTTTCAGTGAGGTGAAATAGCGTAATTCTTCAAATGTCTTGATATTGAGATTGCCGCGGAATAGTTCTCCGATATCACTGACTGATGCTGCCTCCTTCTCACTCAACTCACCATCATTGTTCAGGTCCCAGTTCTTGACACAGACTGCTTTTGCCTGTATATCATTAAAAGTGATAAAATGAAGTTTCTGTCGTAGTGATGCAATGGCTGCCTCTATATCGTCGCCCGTGCTGGTAGCATTATCATAGACAGCCTGTTCTGCCACGGCATCCACCTGTTCCTCCAGTGCCATCTCAAGCAGTTGCTCCAGACTTTCCGTCAACTTATTAAAGGCAGTGGCAGCTTGCATATCTTCCTGTGTTATAAATGCCCAGCGTGAAACGTTTCCTTTCATATCCCAGTAGGCACCATTAGAAGGACTGGCAACCTCACTTTTGTGGTCGCCTGCCCCCAGATATTCACCTTCTACATAATCTGCATCTTCCTGTGGTACTTGCATGGTGAACGTGTTGTCCTCGGGGTTCTGTACGATTGTCCAGTAAGCCTTACTGCTGACAGTACCATCGTAGAAGCAGGTCTTTATGCCTACACCAACCTTGTTGTCGCTTGATGTGCGGAACAGTATCTTCTCATTAGAATCCAGATAGTAAGTCCCTGCATCTGTCTGACGGAACTGATAGGGTAATCCTGTCTTAGCTACTACCGATTGGGTGCCATATGCCTCACCTCTGTTGAGGTATTTACGACTGGAAAGGTTGAGTATATAACCTGTCTTACCCGTTGTGATGGGCGAGAAAGTAGGTTGTGCGTTGGTGCGCATCTCTACGATAGTGCCGAATTCCTTCCACACATCAGCATTGGCATAACGCTCCTTGGCGCCGAATGGAACGCGCAACGTGCATTCACTGAGGTTCACGTTCCTGAACACATTGTTGCCCAGATGGATATTCTCAGGTGTGGGACAGGCTATGCTGACCTCCTTCAGTGATGTACAGCCCGAGAAAGCCTCAGTGCCCAGTTCTATCAGGTATTCACTCAGGTTCACCTTCTGTAGTAGGCTGCAGTTTCTGAATGCATAATAGTAAATTCGTTCCACACTCTCAGGAAGCACTACAGACGTCATTTTCGTGCAGTTGTTGAACGTGTTCGCATATATGGTGGTGAGGTTCTTAAACAGTTTCATCTCATCGAATGAAGTGATAGTAGTATTGAATCGCAGTTCAATATCCCTGATTTGCGTTGCCTCAGAGAAACTGACTTCTCCATCGCCATTTAAGTCGCACTGCGCCATGCAGGTGCTGCGTACTAGGTCGTCTTTGAAATCAATGAAATTCAGTTGTTTACGTAATGTTCGTTGTGCCTGTCGTATCTGTTCTGTAGTGCTGCTCATCTCGTCATAAACAGCCTGCTCAGCATCTGTTCCTATTTTCCTGTCTTTAGCTTTATCCAACAGGTTTTCCAATACTTTTGCTGCTTCATAGTTTTCTGCCTGTTCTTTGTCGTAGC
>CAMOGP010000084.1 GCA_946614175.1 uncultured Prevotella sp.
TGCCTTCGATCGTATGTTCGCTCGTGGTGCTACGACAGAGATTGATGCTGCTTACAGTAACCCTGCAGGTCTGGCATGGGGGCATGAGGGCTGGCAGATATCGTTGAACTTCCAGAAACCTTGGCAGAATCGTGATATCGAGACAGATATTCCTAACTTCTTGATGCCTGGTAATCATTACCACAAGAAATATAACGGTAAGGCTTCTGCTCCTATCGTGCCTGCACTTTTTGCTTCATACAAACACGACCGTTGGGCCTTATCTACGATGATTGGTATTGTGGGAAGTGGTGGCTTTGTTCAGTACGATGAAGGCATACCTATGTTTACAGTACCTATAGCTGCGATGCTTGCACAAAAGGGTATGGCCCCCAGTCAGTATGCTATGGATGCGCAGATGAAGGGCAAGCAGTATATTTATGGTGGACAGGTAAACTTCACTTACAAGCTTTTGGATTGTCTGTCTGCAGCTGTTGGCGTACGCGCAAACTATTATGATGGTTATAATCGCGGTCACGTAAATGCCAATATCGCAGGTAATGATCTCGTAAATCTGCAATTAGACTGCCTGCAGAAAGGATGGGGATTTGCTCCTATTGTCAGTGTTGACTTCCATGAGGGACCTCTGACATTGGGTGCCCGCTATGAGTTCCGCACGAAGATTAATACGGAAAATGATACGAAGACACTCTCTGCTCGTATTAGGAATACGGATCCCGCCACTGCTGCAGCGATGCCTTATATAGAAGGTGCCCTGGCGCTTCAGCAGTTTGGTGATAAGGTTGCTCCGTATCAAGATGGTGCAGAGACCCGTTACGATATGCCTTCATTGTTGGTTGTTGCTGCTCAGTATGAAATCACACCCAAGCTGCGTGCAGCTGCAGAATATCATTTCTTTGATGACAAAAATGCCAAGATGGCTGGAAACCGTCAGGATGAATTGGAGCATGGTACACATGAGGTCCTGCTGGGGGCTGAGTATGATATCAATGATAAGTTCACGGTGAGCCTTGGTGGTCAGCGTACAGACTATGGACTAAGCGATAACTACCAGACGCATACTTCCTTTGCCTGTGACAGCTATTCGTTGGGTTGTGGCGCGGCTGTCAATCTAAACGAGCACATGCGTTTGAACGTCAGCTATTTCTGTACACTTTATAGTGACTACAAAAAAGAGCAGACCAATTATCAAAGTCTGCCCTTTACTGGTTCAGATACCTTCAGCCGTACCAATCATGTGATAGGCTTGGGTATTGACTATAAGTTCTGATTACAGAGGAAGAGTGATAACAAAACGGGCACCGGGACCTGCGTAAGTAGTATCGAGAATTACCTCGCCCTTCATTCGGTGGGCTATCATTCTGCAGAGTGGCAGTCCCAGTCCCAATCCTTCCTTGAAATTATCAAGTTTGACGAATCGCTCGAAGATGTGTTCTGCTTCTTGAGGGTCAATGCCGCAACCAGTATCTTCTATGGCTATACATAGATGTTTACCTGTTAAAGATGTCTTTGCAAGGATATATCCCTCGGTGGTGTTCTTGTTTGCGTTGTCTATAAGCAGACTGACCATACGGTAAAGCATCTTCCTGTTAGTTGATATGGCGAATGAATCAGGTAGATTGTTTTCTATTTTGATTTCTACACCATGATTCAGTAGAGGTTGGTAGTCACCTGTTATTTCTAGCAGAAGCTGTTGAATGTCAACGGCTTCTGCTTTTATTTCTTCGCCAGAGTTTTCGTTGAGAGATATCTCTATGAGTTCATCAAACTGATTGGTGATGATATTGGTGTTCTTAATCACCATTTTCGAGATGTCTTTCAGTTCTTCTGCACCCATCGTAATGTTACCGTCTGCGATAATCTGTGCAAATCCGGATATGATGTTGAGTGGAGTACGAACCTCGTGGCTCACATTGCGAATGAAAGCAGTCTTCATGTTGTCTGATTCTAAGGCATGTTCATACGCCTGTTTTAGTTCCTTCATATGGCGTCGGCGAGCAAATACAATATAGGATAATGCGCAGATGAGCATGGTAAGAATCAAGATGGTGACAATCATGTACACGGTGCGTGTATGAGCTGCCTCACGTTCAATCTCGTATAACTTTAACTCGTCCTCAATACCTTTCATGCTATTGCTCAAAATGATATTGTCTATTGAGTCGTGTTCTTCATATTGAACCCGTAATGCCTCATAGGCTTCTTTCCATCTGCCTGCATTCTTGTAGAGGTTGATGCATATCTCGTTAGCGTCGTCTCCGAGTGTTTCTTTCGCCATCTTGATTGCCTTGTCCACATTGCCCTTGTAGGCCTCGTGATATACTTCTATGGTGCGTCCGTGAATGGTGCTCTGCCCGCTATCAACCCCTTTCTTATATGCATTATAACCTTTCTCGAACTTTTCCATATCTCCTTGGTTATAATAGCTGAGTAATCGGCGTGACTCAATATCAAACAGACGCTCAGGTGAATATTTGCGAGCTATTTCTGCAGCTTTCTCCAGTAGCTCTAGGGCTTCATCTGGATCATCATCCATCTCGACGTTGACAATGTTCATATAGATGGGAGGCATACTCTCATAGTAGCCATATTTCTCCATGAGTTCAATCACTTCATTGAAAGCTTTCTTTGCTCCCTCGTGGTTACCGCAATAACGATAGATATGCCCCATCATGTTGACAGCCATATACATCTCCTTGTCGAGTCCCTTTTCTCGCAACTCTTTCGATAACTTCTGTGCTTTCTTATAAGCTTCGAAGATATGCTGAGAGTTCATTAGAAAGACGATCTCGTTACATCGTTGGGTGTAGTACAGGTGCAGGTCGCCTTGCTTAAGTAAATAATCCTCAAGCTTGGTGACGGATTTAAAAAAGTCTGTACTATCACCTGTGTTGAATGCATTGCTCATCTCTGTGCGCATGGCCAGATAGGTGGAGTCGTTCTTACAGTCTCTGGACTGCACCGTGGTGATGCAGTTCAGAGAAAGTGTTATAAGTACTGTGATGTGTTTTAGGTTCATATAGTCAGAAAGGTTTAGTTTTATGTTATGTTATTTTAGGTAGTCTTCGAAGTATTGCGTGATTCGTTCATGTAGGTGTACGCTGGCATGTCCCCGCATGTTGTGCTCCTCTCCTGGATAGGCAAAGAAGTCGGGTTGCGTGCCGGCTTTGATACACGCATCGAGGAACGATAGACAGTGTTGGGGAACAACAGTATTGTCGTTATATCCAGTGATAATCTGGAGCTTTCCTTTCAGGTCTTTTGCTTTATTGATGAGGCTTGTCTTGGCATAGCCTTCTGGATTGTTCTGTGGTGTGCCCATATAGCGTTCGCCATACATCACTTCATACCATTTCCAGTCGATGACAGGGCCACCTGCCACGCCCACTTTGAATACGTCAGGGTAGTTGGTAATGAGTGATATGGTCATGAATCCGCCGAATGACCATCCGTGAACACCAAGCCTGTTCATGTCGATGTAGGGTAGGGTGCGCAGATACTCTACACCCTTCATCTGGTCTTGCATCTCTATCTGTCCCAGTTGGTGGAATGTGGCCTGTTCAAACTCTCGTCCACGATTCTCGGAACCGCGATTATCCAGAATGAATACGATATAGCCTTTTTGCGCCATGTAGGTCTCCCATGAGCGACTTGCCCAGTGCCATGACGCATCGACATTATGAGCATGAGGACCGCCATAGACATAGACCACCGTGGGATATTTCTTTGTTATATCAAAGTCGTGTGGCTTCACCATACGCCAGTAGAGATCTGTCACGCCGTCGGCTGCCTTAATGCTTCCACTCTCAAATATAGGCTGTACATAGTCTTTCCACGGGTCCTCAGCCGTGAGTAGGTTGGAGGTTCGAGGTTTGAAGTTTGAGATTTCTATTGCGTTAACTGTATTTGGCGTTGTGGGCGTGCTGTATTTTTCGTATAGTTTAGTGCCTGAACTTGATAGCTTTCCCCAGTGTACACCTTCGCCATTGTCGAGCAATGTGCGTTTGAGTGTCTTGATGTTGACTGCATACAGGTTGCTTTGCAACGCATGCTTCTCGTTAGAAGCAATGATGATACTCTTATCCTTATGATTGAATCCTAAAACTTCCATAACAACCCATGGTCCTTTGGTCAGTTGCTTGACCATCTCTCCTTTTGTATTAAATAGGTATAGATGGTTGTATCCGTCGCGCTGGCTCTGCATCACAAAGAGGTTGCTGTCCCACGGCAGGAATTGGATTGGATGTAGTGGCTCTACGTATTTATTGCTTGTCTCACGATACAGTTCTGCTTTCTTGATGCCGGTGATGGCGTCATAACTTACAAGGCGACAGTCATTCTGCTCACGGTTGAGCTCGAACATATAAATCGTCTTTGAGTCAGGACTCCATGCAATGTTCGTAAAATAACGATTCGTTGGGTCGCCAGTCTGCAGATATACCGTCTTCTGTGTTCCTAAATCATAGACACCCACGGAGACTTTGTGTGATGTCATACCTGCCATAGGATATTTGTCAGGCTCGTAGCTGGCAGAGCGTGGGAAGATATCTACTTGCGGATAGTCTGTTACCATACTCTGGTCCATGCGATAGAAAGCAAGATACTGTCCGTTGGGGCTCCAGAATGTTCCCTTATCAATACCAAACTCATTGCGGTGTACAGACTGACCATAGACAATCTCGCGACTGCCATCGGTAGAAAGCTGGTGTTTCCTGCCTTGGCCGTCGGCGATATAAAGCTGATTGTCCTCTACATATGCCGTAGCACGTGATGTCTTATTCCAATCGTTGGCCGTCTGACCAGAGATGCTGTCTTGCCAGATAATCTCCTTCTTGCCAAAATCCAATAAGATAACGGATTTCTTGAATCCCAGTAGCACCAATTTCTCGTTGGGGTAGGGGAATGTGGCATTCGTCAGTTGGCGCACGTAGTGGCTATCATCACTGCCCGCCCATCTGTTGATGTCGTCGAGTGTGAAGAGCAATGTCTTTTTACCTGTCTTGCTGTCAATCGTGTAGCATTCCTCCACATCGGTCTGAACCAGCTGGTCTCCCCACCAGGTAAGGAAGATGTTCGCTGGTCTTAGATTGTGATAGTTTGTGCCGCCGAAGTTCAAATCCTCCAGTGTGAAAAGCTTCTGTGCAGACATAGGTAGTGTCATTGCTGTAAAGAGAAAAATGGACGCTACATAGTGCGGCCATTGTTTAATATTAGTCATCATCATGATTAAATCGCTTGTTACGTTTGCCTCCACTGCGGTCGAAACGCTCATGTCCGCCGCGGTTGGGACTGTCACTATATTTCTTTCCCCTTCCAGAGAAACCGGATTTTCCAGAATCCTTTGAGTAGCGTGGCTTTCTGTCTTCCCTATCCTCTCTTCTTGCTCTTCTTTCACCACGTTCTTCTTTCCTGAAATCGTGTTTGTGGAATGTGAATGAGCGGATATCGCTGCTTTCATTCTCTTCTTGTTCGTCCAGACGCTGTTTGAACTCACGGTTCTTCTTGAAACGATGTTTCTCTGCCATCTGACGTTTCTCGTCATCGGTCTTCACCACACCGCCTTCACTTCGGAAGTCTTTCAATTTTCCGTCAAAGATCTGATACTTGCGGAACTCGCATTCCAATGAGCCATTGTAAACAGGAATCTTAATAGATGGTTTCAGACCAATCTGATCAAAACATTCCTCACGGTAAGACAGAATCCATGCATCGTTATTAAGGAACTGATGCTTCAGTCGTTCACCAATCATACGATAGGTGCCTAGCAAATCGGGCGTAGAGATACGTTCACCGTAAGGGGGATTACATACCAAAATGCTCTTCTCTTTTGGCTGTGTGAAGTTCTTGAAATCCTGTTCCTCAACGGTGATGTCTGCTGTCAGACCTGCAGCTTTCACGTTCAGACGGGCGGTGTTCACAGCTTTGATATCTACATCGTAACCGTATATGTGGTGTGTGAACTCACGTTCCTTAGAGTCGTCATTATAGATGTGGTCAAAGAGATCTGCATCAAAGTCGGGCCATTTCTCAAAGGCATATTCTTTGCGGAATAAACCTGGTGCCATGTTGCGGGCGATGAGGGCTGCTTCAACGAGCAGTGTGCCAGAACCACACATAGGATCGATAAAGTCGGTCTCACCCTTCCAACCAGTCATAAGAATCATACCTGCTGCCAAGACTTCATTAAGAGGAGCCTCAACGCTCTCCTGACGATAGCCGCGGCGATGCAATGACTCACCAGAAGAATCCAAGCAGAGCGTACACTCGCTCTTGCCCGGTGCTACATCTGCAATATGGATATGCAGACGCAAATCGGGATTGGCAACTGAAATGTTGGGACGGCTGCCAGTCTTCTCACGGAACTGATCTACAATAGCATCTTTTACTTTGTAGCTCACAAACTTTGAATGGCGGAACTCTTCCGAGAATACCACAGAGTCAACAGCGAAGGTGCGGTCGTTATTCAAGTATTTAGTCCAGTCGATCTTTTTGATTTCTTCGTAGACATCATCAGCACTTTGTGCTTTGAAGTGCGCTATGGGTTTCAGAATCTTGATGGCTGTATGCAGTGAGAAATTGGCACGATACATCATCTCCTTATTACCTGTAAACGACACCATGCGTCTACCTATTTGCACGTTGTTGGCACCCAGTTGTGTCAACTCTTTCGCCAGCACAGGTTCCAGTCCCATGAACGTTTTGGCGATTAATTCGAATTCGTTTTCCATTTTTATTATGATTTCGTTTGCAAATATACAGAAAAACAGAATAAAAACAAAATTAATAGTGATTTTTTTTTGCGTTTCGGGAAATATTTGTACTTTTGCACTTATATGATAAACCTAACGATAAATATTGCTCTCGACATACAGTTTCTGAATATGTTACCACACGTGCTTCTCGTACTTGTGATTATATCGTTGGGCGTAGTCCTATGGTATCAGATTAAGGCTGGTAAGCAACTGAAGTCGGAGTTGCAGATGTTGGAGAATGTAGGCAAGCACAATGTAGAGTACGAGTTCGTGCTTGGTACCATGAAATTGTCTATCTGGCATCTTGATGTGAAGACTGGTAAGTTTACCTTTGAGCATGATTACCGTGAAAAAGGTAATAATTATATCAATGTTGACGGTATGGCTTTGGAAGACAGTTTTTTGCCGCTGGACCCGCATGATGCTGAACGCGTGCGACAGTCCTTGGCAGATTTGTGCGATGGTCGTTCTTCTGCTTATCATGAGATTTACCGGGTTTTGATACCTTATGAAAACTCTTCTTATTGGGAAGAAAGTTATGCCACGGTGGCTGCACGTGACGTAGATGGTAAACCTGTTAAAATCGTAGGAACCACCCAGTGTATTGATGACCGGAAGGCATTGGAGAACGCATTGGTAAAGGCACGTAATCGTGCAGAAGAGAGTGACCGTCTGAAGACTGCATTCATTGCCAATATGAGTCATGAGATTCGTACCCCACTGAATGCTATCGTTGGTTTTACTAGTGTGTTGCCTGATATTGATAATCAGGATGAACGTAAGAGCCTTTTAGACTTGATTCACGAGAATACGCAGAAGTTGTTGCGTATTGTTGATGATGTGGTGAATATCTCGAAGATTGAATCCGGTCAGGAACAGCTGGTCATGACAACATTCGACTTAAATACGATGTTGGCAGAGGCTATGACGGTCTTTGCGGAAAAATTGAACCCAGGTGTAGAACTGAATATCAGCTTTGCACAGGATGCCCTGTCTGTAACTACAGATATGGCTCGTCTGAGTACTATTGCCAAACATCTCATTTCCAATGCGATGAAATTTACACAGCAGGGTTCGATCATCGTTGGCTATGATAGTCCTGTTGATGGTCGTGTCTGTTTCTGGGTGAAGGATACTGGCAAGGGTATTGCAGAGGAGAATCTGGAACGTATCTTTGAGCGTTTCTATAAAGTGGATGAATTTATTCCAGGTGCAGGCTTAGGACTGAGTATCTGTCGTGTTATGGCATCCAGCCTTGGTGGAAATGTTACTGTAGAGTCGAAATTGGGAGAAGGCTCTATTTTCAGAGTCGATATTCCTATCCGATAAAAGCGTTACCACGTTACCAAAACAATTAGCGGAACGAATCTGTCAGCAGTTTAATCTCGATTTTTGGTGCTATGCGCTCATATAAGATATTGTAAACAGCATCCAAGATAGGCATATTGACGTGCCAGTGGCGGTTTATCTCCTTCATACATTTTGTGCCAAAGTAACCCTCTGCAATCATCTCCATTTCCATCTGTGCGCTTTTCACACTGTAGCCTTTACCAATCATGGTTCCGAATACACGGTTGCGTGAGAAATTGGAGTATCCCGTTACCAGCAGATCGCCTAAGTAAACACTGTCATAAACATTGCGTTCTATAGGATGCACACTTTGCAGGAAACGTGCCATCTCCTGTACGGCATTGGCTATGAGTACAGCTTGGAAATTATCACCAAATTTCAAACCGTTGCATATGCCAGCCGCAATGGCATAGACATTCTTCAAAACACTTGAGTATTCTATGCCGATAACATCGGTTGATGTCTTAGTCTTAATGAACTGGCTGTTCAGCACCTCGGCAAACGACTGTGCCTTCTCCATGTCAGAACAACCAACTGTCAGATAGCTCAATCGCTCCAGTGCTACCTCTTCCGCATGACTTGGACCGCCAATGCAGGCTAAGTTGTCATGGGGTACGTCGAACACCTGATGGAAATACTCTGTACAAATCAGGTTCTCGTCGGGTACGATACCCTTGATGGCTGTTACGATGAATTTATCCTTCAGTCTCACCTTCAGTTTCTTCAGGTGATTCTTTAAATAAGGGGAAGGCACTACGAACACCAAGGTGTCGTAGGCCTCCGCAATTTTATTGAGATCGCTGTTGAAATTAATCTCGTGAACGTCAAAATGTACGCTGGTCAGGTAACTGGGGTTGTGGCTCAGTCGTCTGAAGTCTTCTATCTGGTCTTCGCGACGCATATACCAACCAATGTGGTGCGTGTGTTGCACCACTATTTTGGCAATGGCTGTAGCCCATGAGCCTCCACCGATTATTGCTATCTTACCGCAGTCGTACATGATGCTAATTGATAATTGACAATTAGGCTTGCGCCTTATCAATCCAACTCTGAACTTCGTCCAGTGATGGTTTCTCGTAATTCAGCTTGAACTTCTTGTTGATTTCGCCAATCTTCTGCTGCAAGCCCTGAGCCTTCTCGTCCTTGATATCCTGAATGAGATAGAAGCCAGCCTTACGCAGTACATAAGCCCAGTTCTCGGGTACGCCGATGGCTTCCCATTCCTGAATGCTGCTCTGAGGAGCCTTCTTCTCAGGTTTCATCTGTGGGAATAGCATGACTTCGCCAATAGCGAACTTACCTGTGAGCAGCATGACCAAACGGTCAATGCCGATACCGATACCAAAGGTAGGAGGCATACCATACTGCAGAGCGCGCAGGAAGTCGTGGTCAATAATCATAGCCTCGTCATCGCCCTTGTCAGCAAGCTTCATCTGCTCGATGAAACGCTCCTCTTGGTCGATAGGATCGTTAAGCTCAGAGTAGGCATTAGCCAACTCCTTACCATTCACCATCAGCTCGAAACGCTCGGTGAGCCCGGGCTTACTGCGGTGCATCTTGGTAAGAGGTGACATCTCAACAGGATAATCAGTAATGAATGTGGGCTGGATGAAGGTACCCTCGCAGAACTCACCAAAGAGTTCGTCAATGAGCTTACCCTTACCCATGGTCTCGTCAACCTCCATGCCCTTAGACTTGCAGAATGCGCGAATCTCGTCCTCGGTCTTACCATCACAGTCGAAACCTGTCTTTTCCTTGATGGCGTCGAGGATTGGCAGACGACGGAATGGAGCGCGGAATGAGATAACCTTGCCGTCAATCTCCACCTCGGGCTTGCCGTTCACTGCTGTACAAATCTCCTCCAACATCTTCTCGGTGAAGGTCATACCCCAAAGTAGATCCTTGTAGCTCACGTAGAGCTCCATGCAGGTGAACTCAGGATTGTGGGTCTTGTCCATAC
>CAMOGP010000085.1 GCA_946614175.1 uncultured Prevotella sp.
TGCCTGCCTGTCACGCAGGAGGTCACGAGTTCGAATCTCGTACGCACCGCAAAAGAGTAAGGCTCATTGATTTTCAGAAATCGATGGGCTTTTAAATTATCAACCAAAAGTAACAAGCAAGACTATGATTAAAAAAACAATTCTTTTGACAATGTTTGTAATGGCTGCACTCATTTGTACAGCACAGAAACGCACAACCCAAGCTACACTTTACAAACAATTCAAGCCGTCGGTTATCACCTTAAAAACCGGCAGAACCATTAAACAGCCTCTTACCAACATCTTTCTGAAGAACGGCTCACTCGTATATCTGAATGGTGAATACACCATGGAGGCCAACATGGAGACTATTGCTGCCGTAGAATTTGACGACAGAAAATATATCAATATCAACAACCAGCTGGCCTATATGGTCGATTCCGTGGAGTCAAATCTCCTCTACCGCATTGACTTGTTAGACATCAATGCATATAATCAGAACCTTCGCAACAACGTCAACATATCAAACATGGGATTTGAGAGTGGCGCCATCACCACCACGACAATGGATCTGAATAGTGAAGATGACTATAAACTCCCTCTTTTCTCACATTTCTATTTCCTGTACAACGGAGAGTTTGTGAAGGTCCACGAGCGCGAAGTCTCGCGTGTGCTGCCAAAAGACAAGGAGATCAAGCGCAAATATCGCACTATCATCGGTATGGATGACTTCAGTTGGAATAAAGAAAAAAGTCTCATGCAACTGTTGAAAGCCATTACCGTGAAGAATGGAGAATAACCAAAAGCATATTTATGGCTAAGACAAATATCAAAAACTATTATACCACTGCCGTTAAGGTAGCAGATCAGGTTTTGAAGGATCCTCAGAACAGTGTGAATGAGGTCCTGAAGAATCAGTTGGGCTATCATAACGGCATTAGGGGATTTCTGACAGACCCCTGGAATATCATTTGTCTTGCCAATCCCATCTATTTAGGCGCACGCGTATACTATAAATATATGCAGACAAAGAAGCGTCGGGCTCAGGAAGCTGAGATGATGAAACGTACAATCATTGCCAAACAGCAGGCTATCATCAAGAAGATGGAAGAAGAAAACCTCCAGAATGAGCAGCAGCGTAAGAATCTACAGGAGACCATAGACTTCCTGGAGGAGACACTGAGACGTATTGAGGAGGGAAAGAAAAAATAATAAAGGGCTGACGAATGGCTGATAGGAAATACACAGATGACGAGAAGCGTACCCTTCGTGTGCTGAAGATGCAGGAGGGCGATTTGTCACGTCTGCAGCGACAGACGGACAGTCACACGCAACAACTCTCGCAGATGGATCACAGGCTATCAGAACTGAAACGCCGTGCCTCAGCCATTGCACAGGAGGAAGGCATAGAACTTCCGGAAGAACGTCACCTCCCCTCCACCCCAACCCACCAAAAAGAAAAGATGACTTCTGGCGACATCCCATCATGGCAGTCGCTTGAGGAGCGTGCCGACGAGGCAGGCATCCCTCATCATATCGTTGTCGAGGATCTGCTCACAGGCAAGGAGATGACCTATGCCCTGAGTGAAGTGAATCGTATCAACGAAGCCTTTGCCAATCGTACCGGTCTCACGCGCAGCGACCTGACGTGTCTCGCTATTGCCACTAGCATGCAGGCTGCCCGCTGGGCTATGATGCCAAAGATTGCCACACAGTTAGGCAAATCAGGCAGAATTGTTGCCGCTCTGTCGCCATCGGCAATAGCACTGTTGGAACAAAAGCCCAACACCAAGGACCTGGCACTTATCGATGAGACCAATCAGGAATTCATCGAGGAAGCCGAGGAAATCCATGAAGGTCCAAAGTCATGGGAAGAAATTTTGGAACAACGCAACGAGACGCCCGACAAAGCCTTCAACAGCGACTCTATGAATTGGCTCTTCGGCATTGTCAATAAGATTACAGGTACACGCACAGAAAGTAATTTTCTCACTACGGATGCTGCTACTGGTCAGACTATCAGCACGCCAGGCATGCTGGCAGAAGCTTTGAAAAGCATCAAGGAAGACCCCAGACGACTCACTGCTGCCGTCTATTCGCAGTATGCACAGGAGAAAGCAGCAGAGGGCATCCCTGTTGACGTGCTGGCACCTGTAACGGAAGCCCTTCAGCCTGGTATGGATAGCGAACTGTTTCAGGCGCAGGCCCAACAACTGGCATCGATGACCGACCTTACACTGATTGGCAAGCAAGCCGCATTCCCCTTGATGGTTAATATGGCCGTCAGTCTGCTTCACGGCTTGATGTATCATCCCGAGAAAGACGGGCCTCGCGAGTTCTATGACGCTCGTACCCGCAAGATTCTGCTATTGTCAAACCTCTTCGCCTCTGGCAGTAATCTCACATTTACCATCGGCGCAGAACAATGGCAGAAATTGGATATCGGCGGACTCCTTGTCACAGGCACGCGTGCTATTCAAGACCTTGCCTATCTGACCAATCTGGAGGATCATTTCCTGAAACAGCAGATGGACAAAGTGTACGAAAAAGAACTACAGGATATCAACAGCCACTTTAAAAACGACATTATTAAAACACAATAATATTAAGAAATGACACAAACAATTCAAAAAACACTGCGTGATAGCGCCGCCATGCGTTGGACCGCCCTGCTGCTTCTGGCTCTCGCCATGTTCTGCAGCTACATCTTCATGGACATTCTCTCACCTATCAAGGACCTGATGCTCTCTGAGCGCGGATGGGACTCAAGCGCTTTCGGCACGATGCAGGGCTCTGAGGTATTCCTCAACGTCTTTGCCTTCTTTCTGATCTTTGCCGGTATCATCCTCGACAAGATGGGCGTACGCTTCACCGCTGTACTTTCTGCTGTGGTTATGCTGGTAGGCGCCGTCATCAAGTGGTATGCCGTTACAGATGCCTTCATTGGTACAGGTCTGGAAGCATGGTTCACAAATAATTTGAACTACATTCCTGTTTTTGATGAATTAGGAGTTTCTCCTTTCTATGGTCCTAGGACTGAGATTGTTAATGGAATGGAAGTTGTTGTTCCTGGTATGCCTGCATCTGCGAAACTTGCTGCTTGTGGCTTCATGATATTCGGTTGCGGCTGCGAGATGGCTGGTATCACTGTAAGCCGTGGTATCGTGAAGTGGTTCAAGGGTCGCGAGATGGCTCTGGCCATGGGTTCCGAGATGGCATTGGCTCGTCTGGGCGTTGCCACCTGTATGATTTTCTCACCCTTCTTTGCCCGTCTTGGTGGAAGCATCAGCGTGAGCCGTTCTGTCGCTTTCGGTGTCGTTTTGCTGTGTATCGCTCTTATCATGACCATCGTCTATTTCGTGATGGACAAGAAACTGGATGCTCAGACTGGCGAGGCTGAAGAGAAGGACGATCCCTTCAAGATCTCTGACCTCGGACAGATTCTTACCTCTAGTGGCTTCTGGCTCGTGGCTCTGCTCTGCGTGCTCTACTATAGCGCCATCTTCCCCTTCCAGAAGTATGCTGTCAACATGCTTCAGTGCAACCTCACGCTCGAGACCCCCGCAGCAGATTCATTTTGGGCACAGCCTGATGTCACCATCATACAGTATATCATCATGCTCCTCGTGGCAGGTTTCGGTTTTGCCAGCAACTTCCAGAAACAGTCCAACCGCAAGTACATTCTTCTGGCACTCTCTATCCTCTCGCTTATCACCTATTGCTATATGGGTTACATGCGCCAGTCGGCCGAGTCAATCTTCGCCGTATTCCCCTTGCTGGCAGTGCTTATCACACCTATCCTAGGTAGCTATGTTGACCATAAGGGTAAGGCAGCCTCTATGCTCGTTTTGGGTTCATTGCTGCTGATTGCCTGTCACCTCACCTTCGCCTTCATCCTGCCTATGTTCAATGGCAGCACCGTTGGCGGTGTCATCGTGGCCTATGCCACCATCCTCGTCCTGGGTTCATCATTCTCTCTGGTGCCCGCATCATTGTGGCCCAGCGTTCCCAAGCTTGTTGACGCAAAGATTATCGGTTCTGCCTATGCGCTGATTTTCTGGATTCAGAACATCGGTTTGTGGCTGTTCCCATTGCTGATTGGTAAGGTACTCGACAAGACTAACCCAGGTGTTACAGACCCCACGCAGTACGACTACACCTGGCCTCTTATCATGCTGGCTTCGCTGGGTGTTGCAGCCTTGCTCCTCGGTCTTCTGCTAAAAGTAGTTGACAAGAAGAAGGGACTGGGTCTTGAAGAACCCAACATCAAGGAATAATCCCCCTACTCACATAAATTAAAAAAGGAGGCGTCAGTTTCAATAGACGCCTTCTTTTTTCCTTCTAACTCCTTTTATCTACATGGCAAGCGGAGCTTGCGAAAGTTGCAGTCCGTCCTTCTCAATAAGCCTTCACCATATCTTCTTGATTTACTGCAATCTGCAGTAACGGTGAAGGCATTTTTATTGTTTTATTCAACATAGACTAAGACATCGTAAGTCATAGGTTAAGACATCGTAAACCTATGACTTAGCAAACGTAAACCTATGACTTAGCAAACGTAAACCATAGAGTAAGGCCTACAAATTCTCACGTGAACAAACTTCAGAGAATCTTGCTAACATGGAGGAACTGAAAAAGCAATGCACCCGTTGAACACTAAAATTTTGTTAATATTCGGCCGCCAAGTATCTTAAATTTACTAAAAAATGCGATTCTGTGATATCTGAATAGTCGATTATTTTTTGTAACTTTGAAAGCGAAGTTAATTCACAGTATCACAAATAGAATAACAAAATTATGTCAAAAACAGTAGAAATTCAGATTGAGAAAAGCCTCAATCTTATCGATGGACTGCGCAAGCACCTCAAAGGTATTGGCGGTGGTGTTACTAACGAAGAAATCTGCGCAATGGATCAAGCCGTCAAAGAACTGGTAAGTGTGAATAAGGAAGTAGACCGCCTACGCGAAGAGCTTACACCAAAAGTAAAACAGATGAATGATGTGATGGCTCGAGTAAAGGAAGCATATGCAGAGAAAAAAAAGACGTTGAAGGGGTATTATCCTCAGGAACGTTGGATGGACTATGGTGTTCCCGACAAACGCTAATCCAACATCATCCATACTCAAATCCCCGGCCTGCAGACATAGCTTGCAGGTCGGGGATTTGTTATAGTTTCCAAACTATTATCTGACCGAAATAGCGATTTAGAAAGACTGTCACTTTATTATTCTGACAAATGTTTTTCTAATGTCCATATTATTCAGTACCTTTGCAGCGATGAAGATAATTCATGTGGACATGGACCAGTTCTTTGCGGCTGTAGAGCAGCACGACAATCCTGAACTGAAAGGCAAACCAATAGCAGTTGGACACGACGCAGAGCGTGGCGTGGTATCAACAGCTAGTTATGAGGCACGTCGTTTTGGTGTTCATTCGGCCCAGTCCATACAGGTGGCCAAACGTCTCTGTCCACAGCTCATCATCGTGGAACCGCATTTTCAACGGTATAAGGAGGTGTCATTGCAGTTGCACGAAATCTTTCATGACTATACGGATATCATAGAGCCAATCTCACTCGACGAGGCATTTCTTGACGTGACTGAGAATAAGACGATGGTGAGCACCAATCGTCAAGGGATGTGGGCGATGGACATTGCAAGGGAAATCAAGCAGCGCATTTTTGAAAAAACAGGGCTGACCGCCTCTGCTGGCGTAAGTTACTGCAAATTTCTGGCGAAAATTGCATCTGACTGGCGGAAGCCGGATGGCTTGACAGTTATCCATCCTGACCGAGCATTGGATTTCATCGCTCAACTGAAGGTGGAGAAAATATGGGGTGTAGGCAAGAAGACAGCTGAGAAGATGCACCGCATGGGCATCTTTACAGGAGCTGATTTAAGAAAGATGCCATTAGCTCGTTTGACACAGGAATTTGGCAAGATGGGAAACGTGTTCCATGAATTTGCCAACGGCATTGATACACGCCCCGTCATATCTGAATGGGAACGCAAGTCTGTCAGCTGTGAGCAGACCTTTGAAAAGGATATCTACGACAACGCTGCTGTCACCATCCATCTGTATCATACAGTCCTGGAGCTAGTACGCCGAATTGAGAAAACTGACTTTGAAGGACATACGTTGACACTGAAAGTTAAATTCCAGGACTTTCAGCAAATCACACGCAGCGTAACTGTTGATCATATACTTCGAACGAAAGATGATATTCTCCCATTGGCTAAGCAACTGATAGGCGATGTAGAATTTCATTCACATCCAATCCGCCTGTTGGGATTAGGAGTAGCCAACCAAAAAAGTTCTATCGTTCACGAAGATCCACATTGGGTAGAACTTGAACTAGATTTCGAACCATGGCCAGAGGACTAGAATATTATATATAGGCATTCTCTTTATTACAGTTCATAATCATCTATACAAACCATATGATGCATATATAAACAGAAAACTATGCAAATAAACAAAAATTTTTATCCGCTTTACTAATTTAAGCGGATTTTTTGTATTTTTGCAGAAAATTTTCTACATACTTCAGGAACAATGAAAAAAACTAGTTATTTCATTATTGTTAGCAATTCCATGTCTGGTACACGCACAGGGATTAGAGAAAGGATATCATGGTATGGTTGACCTTGGTTATTGTATCTATACAAGCCAGTTAAGCCCATCAACTGTTGAAGTTAGCGGTTTCGTCATTAAGGTAGGTGTTAATTTCTAATCGAATAGAGGAATAGTAAGTAATATGAAACAGTTCAAACTATTGAGCATGCTGCTCGCAATACTGATGGTACCCATGATGGTATCGTGTGGTGGAGATGATGAAAAGGACGATAATCCATCTGGTGACGACCTTATCATCAAGGCTTCTGGTACATGGATGTGTACTCAAAGTGTGGATGCCATGAACGGACAATCATTACAAGGTCTTATGGTCGGCAAAGAGATTACCATTAACCCTAATGGTACCTATACTTCTACTGCACCCACATTTGGATATAGCGGCACCTATACGGTCAGCGGCAACAAGATTACCGCACATAGTGATGCTGGAGGCACATTCCTAATTAACGTAAGTATCAGCGGCGACCGCATGACATGGGACGGAACGGCAAGTAATGGTGTCAGCTTTCGCTACATCTTTGAGCGCGAAAGTAATGTCGTCCCATCTGAAGAGACCTTTACAAAAGAAATCATAGCAGGTGACTTCCAATGGAAAGTAAACAGTGTCAGCATTAAGAGAGGTGCCAGCAGCAAAATCACAGAAGGCAAGACAATCCGCTTCAAAGAAGACGGCTCTTGTGAGGGTTTCCACTCTATGGAAAATGCCTGGCGTATTAACAACGGTAGAATAGAGACATACTATAAGCAGACAGAAGAGCCGATATATGTTTATACGCTCTTATCTTCCAATTCCGACGAATTGTTGGTCAGAATCGATGGAACGCTTGATGACAATCTCCAGGCTGAAGTTCTTCTGATAAAGGACATTATTCCTAATACGATTACAACAGAGGATCATTTTTTTAATTCTAAAGAGAACATTCTGGCTGTCCGCAATAGCTGCTATGCCGCTTGCACAGAATTTGAGACGTGGCAACTCAAACTTGAAGGCATCAGACTAAATAGTAATACAGTCCTTCGGATATCAAGTGGTTCGACAGAGGTATATAATACATGGATGTACGCATACCAAACAATAAATAGAATCAATTTGGTTCTGGAAAAGGAAGATGCTGTATTAGGAATAATGGGCAATCAAGATGGCAAGGCATTGATTGCTGAGCTGAGAGCATTGAGGGCTTTTGTTAACTATAACTTGGGCATGCTTTTTGGAAATGTTCCTCTTCTGACTAAGGTTTTGGCTGATAATGACAATCAGATTACCCAATCCGGGCAGGCAGAAGTATTCCAATTTGCATACGACGAGATAAATAGTGTCCTTGATGATCTGCTTCCTGCTTTTGAACAAGAAAACGCCCAGGCATATTTCAACAAAGATGCAGGACTAATGCTGAAAGCAGAATTGTCGATGGCATTAGGCAAAAAGGCGCAGGCAACAGCAACATTGAATCAAATCGAGAAATCAAGATATTACAATACACGCTCTGCTTCATCAAGTCTTGACAGGTCGTTTATTTGGGCATTGCATACTCAACAAAACATGTATTGTCCCGTCTACACAGTGATGCACGCCAACCTTTATCTCTATGAAAACAGCGGTAGCAAGGATGGTCTTGACCTTCCCACTATCGACCTTAATAAAGATGGGAAACCCGACGAGGATGTGGAGTCATTCTGGCATGTTTCTGAGTACACAGACTACGGATATTGGGCTGCTCTCAAACGAATGGGTAAAGCACAAGAGGTAACTGGATGCTACGACTACGAACTTTTGATGCCAATACCCTCGCAAGATTTATCTTTTTACCCAAACTTTAAACAGAATCCTGGATATTAAATTCCTTTACGACTAATATGGAAATGAAGATTATTTGTCTGTCATTCGTATGGCCAAGAAGTGGTTCCCTATATACAACCATTAATCAATCGTGTAGTTTTCGCCCTCTCTGCTGATTTCCCAAAAAAGAATCCCTTTTTCATCCGTATATTCCTTCAAACGCCATGCTGACTTAAAACCACTGGCCACGAAGTGCATAGGTACAAAAAGGCCGACCTTGAAGCGCTCGATGAACTGTCGCCCTCCGAGAGTATAACCATTGCCGATACGACCGTCAACAGGAAACATCACGATGTCGAAACTATCCGCAATCTTGCGGATGTCCTTCAGTTCACCCAGGTATTGCTTTTCATGGGCTATAGGGTCTATGTCTTCGTCAAACTCCTCACTATAGATGGTCTCGCCTGTTTTGGCTTCTGACAGGAACCTTGCATACCAGTTGTTTAGGTCACCGGCATGGAAGATACGCTTACCTTCTGTCTCTACAATCCACGATACGCCGCTGTCTGTGCTGCCTAATGCCCAAACTGACACAGTACCGTCTGACCATGTGCCGCCCTTGGCCAGCCATACGTCGGCATCTTCCTTCTGGGCTCTCCGATGCTTATATATATCCTTGGACAGTATATAGGTAATATTCTCATGCTGCCTTCTCCAATTAAAGATAGCATAATTAAAATGGTCTTCGTGAAAATGACTGGAGAACACATAGATGGGCTTATCTTTTTTCAGAAACGGTGGCACGACACCATTCAAATCCATCCAATAATCAAATATTAGGATGGATTCATTAGTCTCCAACACAAAGCCACTATGAAAAATATACGTTAGTCTCACGTCAAAAACTTCTTTTCTCTTGTCTGTCCTATCTTACCCTGGCGTTTCTGCGATGTCGCGGTCGAGCACCTAGAGTGTGCCACGGTCTTCAAGCTGCATCTGCAGATTCTCTTCGTCATGCAGTTCCGATACGTCCATCATTAATAACAATTAAATCTGTTTGCAAAAATACACTAAAATGCGGTAAATTCAGTATCTTTGCAGCGTTATTTGGGAAATATTAGCAAAAATGGGCAACATTAAGATAGTAAGGGAAAGGCTAACGTCTTTGCCAATGCCATCAAACATGATTTCAAGAGTCCGAACCCCACCACTCGTTGGTCGGACGTCATCAAATTAAAATAATGATTTCAAAATATAATGATTGAAAAAATAGTAACGTCTGCACAAGCAGATAACATGCAGATCAGACAGCTCTACGAGTCGGCTTTTCCTGAAAACGAGCGTATTCCATGGTCAGACCTCATACGGCTCATCGACGAGATGCATCTGGACTTTACCGCCTTTTATGATGGTGAAGCGCTGGTTGGTTTCTATATTGTATATCCAGGAACAAAGGTCAACTGGTTCTGGTACTTCGCCGTGAGAGAAGAACTTAG
>CAMOGP010000086.1 GCA_946614175.1 uncultured Prevotella sp.
CGTGACCTCCTGCGTGACAGGCAGGCATTCTAACCAACTGAACTAACGCACCAATGTTGGTCTCTTTGCTGTTTTGCGGGTGCAAAGGTATGACTTTTTCTTGAATAAAAAAAACATTTCGGTGGAAATTTTTCTAAGATAACATCCTTTAACAGTTTTGAGTCCTATTTACTGATAAAATCATTGATTTTGTAGAAAAAATTTGCTCAGTTTGCGAGAAATGTGTAATTTTGCCATCAAATCAATAACTAAAACGTTTTAATGGACGAACTATTATTTTCTTTTGACCCCATCACACTTGATGAGATGAGCGGTGTTAAACTGATGAATCGCACGGATACTAAATTCGTGACCAGTATGCCTATGCTCGTCCGTCTGCTTGAAATGGCTCAAGGCGACTACTATGCGCAGGAAATAGATGGTGAGCGCAACATGCTTTATGATACTACCTATTTTGATACGCGCGACTATGATATGTATAAGGAGCATCAGCATGGGCATGTCAACAGACAGAAAATCCGCTTTCGTACGTATGTGAGCAGTCATCTGCAATTTATGGAGGTGAAAACAAAGAATAATCATGGTCGTACGAAGAAAAAACGCATCGAGGTAGAGGATATGAACCTTGACGATTGCCGGAAGCGTGAGTTTTTGGTAAAGACACTCAGGTTTGATGCCAGCACCCTGATGCCCCATATGCATAATTACTTCAGGAGAATCACGTTGGTGAATAAGGCCAAGACAGAAAGGCTTACGATAGATACGGCGTTGCAGTTTAATAATGTGCAGACTCATATCAATAAGGATATGGGTCCATTGGTCATTATCGAACTGAAGCGTGACGGTATGGTCTTTTCTCCTGTGCTTGAGATGCTTCGTACGTTGCACATACATCCTCACGGATTCAGTAAATACTGTATGGGGGCTGCTATGACCAACAGGCATCTGCCCATCAATAGCTTCAAGCAGAAATTAAGGGATGTGGAAATGATACTGAATAAGGATATATAATATTAAATAAGGTAAAAATTAAGGTAAAATGATGGATTACATTTTGAATTTCATTTCAGGTGACTTCGGATTCGCTCTACTGCGTTTCGTGGTGTGCATGCTTGTAAACTGGGTGATTATCGATCGCTTGTATTACAAGAAATCGCGCCGCCGTGATTTCTATTTCACGTTCATGCTTATCTCGGTAGCCATTTATTTCTTGGTTTACTTCATGATGGGTATGGACCGCGGTAAAGCCACGATGGGTGTCGGCCTCGGTTTGTTTGGTATCTTCAGTATTATGCGTTACCGTACAGATACGATGCCTGTGCGCGAGATGACATACCTCTTTATTATTATATGTCTCTCGGTGGTTCATGCAATGGTTGACGTGGAGTCTGCTCCTGATGTGCTTGTTGACTTCCTGAAGTTGGGTATCATTGATGCCATCGTGCTCGTAGCAATCAGTATGTGCGAACGTCGTCTGAAGATAATGAGCAACAAACTCATTCAATATGATCGTCCGGAACTTTGCAAGCCCCAGAACAGAGAGCAGCTGATCGCTGACCTTGAAGAGCGTACTGGACTGAAGATTATCAAGGTAGAGGTCGGTGGTATCGATTTCCTGAAGGATTCTGTAGTGCTGCGTGTCACTTACGACGGTAAAGTAAACGATGTTGATGGTCAATTTACAGTAAGAAAATCACAATGGAGAAACGTCTGAAAATCTTAGTGCTGGCAATAGCCGCGTCCATGTCTCAACTATATGCCCAGAGCGAGTCGGGCATGATTCTTGGACTTGAGTTAGAAAAGAAAGTCAATAAGCAGTTTAGTGTTGGTCTGGAGGCCGGCTATCGTAGTCGTAATGATTTCAAAACCACAGACCGCTGGAGTGTGGGCCTGAATGCCGACTATAAGTTGACCAAATGGCTGAAGGCCGATGCAGGTTATACTTATCTGAATACCCATTTCGGCGAGAAAATCACCAAGAGTGCGTCGAAGACAAAATGGCGTCCCAGTTATTGGGGGCCTCGTCATCGTTTTCATGCCTCTTTGGGAGCGGATTATAAGGTGTGGAGCAACCTCCGTGTGTCTCTCCGTGAGCGTTGGCAATATACTTACCGACCAGAGAAGAGTGTAGAGCGCTGGAAGATAGACGAAACCCTGAAGACAAAATCGCTTGACAGCGATTATGTACGAGAGTCGAAAGGCAAGCATCAGCTCCGTTCCCGACTGCAGGTGGAGTGGGACCAGAAGCATGCACTACTCACGCCATTTGCCAATGTGGAGTTCTATAACACGCTGGCCATAGAGAAAATCCGCTACACCTTTGGTACGGATATCAGAATCTCTAAACAGCATTCAGCCAGTCTCTACTATCGTTTCCAGGATATGAGGGGTTCGGATGCAGAGGATACAGATACTGATATGCATTATTTCGGTGCGGGCTATAAATTTAAATTCTAAATTAATTACGGATGATGAAAAAGTCTTTTCTTAGCGTCGTTCTGATGGCGCTGGTTGCTGGCATGATGTTGTCATGTGGTGACAACGATACCAACGAGTACGATGGATATAAGGTTGTGACGGATGAAGACGACAAAGTCGATGGCGACTCTGCTGTCGCTGTGCGTGACACTCTTGCTGTGGCTATTGTATGGGATGGGGCTACTGTACAGCTCTCGGGTGATGTTGACTCTATTTCTTATACGCAAACGGGTGGTGATGTGGTAATAACCTCTACTATCGACAGGTTTCTGGAACTGACCCTTAGTGGTGCCACCTCTGATGGCTCGCTCTTAGTCTATAGCCTGAAGAAATATGGTATCATCCTGAATGGGGTCAATATTACCAATCCTGATGGACCTGCTATTAATAACCAGTGTGGAAAGAGCCTGTTCCTGACACTGGCTGATGGTACAGAGAATACCTTGGCTGATGGTGAGAATTATGCCGAGCAGACGTTCGACCAGAAGGGTACACTGTTTAGCGAAGGTCAGATATTTTTTGGCGGAAAAGGTTCGCTTGTCATCAATGGCAACGGATGGAATGGTCTTGCCAGCGATGACTATATAGTTATCAATGGTGGTACCATTAAGATAGATGTGGCAGATACGGGCTCTAACGGCATTAAGGTCAATGATGGCTTCACGATAAATGATGGTGTGCTGACTATTGACGTGAAGGCCGATGCTGCCAGAGGTATCCGTAGTGAGGCTCGTGTCACAATAGCGGGTGGCGTCACGGCTATCACCACATCGGGCGACTGTGAGACAGAGACAGTTGACGGGGTGGACGATGTTTCTTCTGCTGCAGGTGTCAAGTGCGACAGTCTGTTCCTGATGACTGCAGGCAATCTGACGATCACCAGTAAGGGCGATGGCGGCAAGGGCATCAACTGTGCCGATAGCGTTATATTCTGTGGCGGAACGCTGTATGCCGAGACGAAAGGTAGTAATGAAGAGGGTAAGCCAAAGGCTGTCAAGGGCGATAAAGGCATCATTGTCAGTGGTGGCTCGTTCACGGCAAAATGTGTGAAGAGCTGGGCGCTCGATAATGGTGTTGATACGGAAGATCCCAAACAGCGTGTCACCATTATCGGCACACCAACGACAAACACCCTTCAGAAACGCAACGTCGTTATCAAATATGAATAAAATCTGCCATAACTTTTTGTTATTACGCAAAGATTTCATACCTTTGCACGAAATATCAGAAAGTTATGGCAACTGAAAAGATCAGAATTAAAGATATCGCAGAGCGGGCGGGAGTGTCAGTGGGCACTGTCGACCGCGTTTTGCATGAAAGACCTAATGTGTCTCCTGCTGCACGCGAGAAGGTAGAGAAGGCTTTGGCGGAAATGGATTATCAGCCCAATGTGTATGCTTCTGCATTGGCTTATAATAAGGATTATCTGTTCTGCTGCGTCATACCGATGCACGAGAGTGAAGCCTATTGGGACGAGATAGAGGAGGGCGTGAAGGCATGTACTGCCCTGAGACGTGACTTCCATATTTCCCTGAAGATATTATATTATGAGCGCTTTAACTCTGCTTCTTTCGAGAGTATTGCCAAGGAATGTCTGGATGCATGTCCTGATGGCGTCATCGTGGTGCCTGCCCGACTGGATATCACCCGCGAATTCACGGATCAGTTGGGTGACCGTAATATTCCTTTTATCTTGCTCGACTCTTATCTGCCTGATCTGAAACCGTTGGCTTTCTATGGTCAGGACTCTTTCCAGAGTGGCTATTTTGCTGCTCGTATGATGATGCTGATTGCATCCAAGGAGAGTGAGATTATGATGATGAAGCAGCTTAATAACGGCCATGTCGGTTCTAAGCAGCAGTCTAACCGTGAGACCGGTTTCCGCCATTATATGCGTGATCACTTCCCTGAGATTACAATTATTGACGTGGATCTCCCCTTAGGAGGTTCAAAGGCACAGTACGATAAGATTTTGGAGGATTTCTTCAAGGAGCATCCCCATGTGCACCATTGCATCACCTTCAATTCTAAGGCTCACCTCGTAGGTGAGTTCCTGTTGCGTACCAATCGTCGTAATGTGCAGATTATGGGATACGACATGGTGCCCAAAAACGCAGAATGTGTGCGTCAGGGCAGTATCTCGTTCCTCATTGCTCAGCATGCATATATGCAGGGATATGGTTGTGTGGAGACCCTTTTCCAGGCTATTGTATTGAGGAAGGAGGTCAATCCGGTGAACTACATGCCTATAGAACTGCTGGTAAAGGAAAATATTGATTTCTATCGCCGAACGAATGTCGGATAAAAACAAACTATTATTTATGGAGCTTAATACTTATCTCAAAATTAATCCTGCAGACTCTGTCGTGGTCTGCTTGGTGGAAAAGAAAAAAGGCGACGTCATCGAAGCAGGTGGCGAACGTGTGGTATTGGCCGAGGATGTTCCTGCAGGTCACAAGGTGCTGCTACGTGATGTGAAGCAAGGTGAGAATATCATCAAATATGGTTATCCTATTGGTCATGCACTCAAGGATATGAAAGCTGGCGAATGGGTGAACGAAAATAATCTGAAGACTAATCTGTCTGGTACACTTGAATATACATATTCGCCTGTCAATGAGATACTTGATATTAAGAACGAGAACAGAACCTTTAAGGGCTATGTTCGCAAGAATGGTGATGTCGGTGTACGTAATGAGATATGGATTGTGCCTACTGTAGGGTGTGTCAACGGCATTGCCGAGCGCCTCGCACGACAGTTGCGTGAGGAGACCGGTTGCAAGGATATCGACTCTATTTATACCTGGCATCATAACTATGGCTGCTCACAGTTGAGTGGGGACCACGAGAACACCCGTAAGGTGCTTCGTGATATCGTGCTCCATCCAAATGCTGGTGCCGTGCTGGTGCTGGGTCTGGGATGTGAGAACAATCAGCCCGACGACTTCATGAAACTTCTGGGTGACTATGATAAAGACCGCATTCGCTTGCTCGTCACTCAGAAGGTTGATGGCGACGAGGTAGAGGCTGGCATGCAGATTCTGCGTGAACTCTATGCTATAGCCAGCAAGGATCGTCGTGAGGATGTGCCCGTCAGCAAACTGCGTGTAGGATTAAAGTGTGGCGGCTCTGATGGCTTCAGTGGTATCACTGCTAATCCTCTTGTGGGCGAGTTCAGCGACTGGCTCGTGGCTCAGGGTGGTACCAGCGTACTGACTGAAGTGCCCGAGATGTTTGGTGCCGAGACAATTCTGATGAACCGTTGTGAGACGCCTCAACTCTTTGAGAAGACGGTCTCGATGATTAATAATTTCAAGGAGTATTTCCTGAGTCATGGTGAACCTGTGGGCGAGAACCCCAGTCCAGGTAACAAGGCTGGCGGTATCTCTACTCTTGAGGATAAGGCGCTTGGCTGTACGCAGAAGTGTGGACGTGCCCCCGTCAGTGGCGTGATGGAGTATGGCGACCGTCTGTCGGCTACAGGTCTGAATCTCCTCTCTGCTCCTGGCAATGACCTCGTGGCCTCTACAGCATTGGCTTCTTGTGGCTGCCATCTGGTATTGTTTACTACAGGTCGTGGCACGCCCTTCGGTACCTTTGTTCCTACCATGAAGATTGCTACCAATCCCACATTGGCTGAGCGTAAGCCCAACTGGGTGGATTTCTCTGCAGGTCAACTCATTCAGGGTCGCACAATGGAGGAACTTGTCCCCGAGTTTATAGATAAGGTACTGTCTGTCGCTTCTGGCGAGAAAGCTCGCAATGAGGAAAATGACTACCGTGAGATATCAATCTTTAAGAACGGCGTAACACTGTAGTGCCGTCTTTCATACAATGGATGTAACAACACGAAATTTCTTTCGCCTTTTGCGTGCGGGCGTGTTCGGTCAACAGGAAAAGGTCGAACCTATGTCAGCATGCAAATGGCGAAAGACGATGTTGTTTGCCCAGGCTCATGGGGTTGAGGCTGAGACCTATGCAGGATTGGAAGTGCTCAATGAACAGTATTTCATTCAGGTGATATCTCCTGCTGTTGTTAAGGAGTGGGCTTCTCTTTTCTCATCCCGTAGAGTGCGTCCTGAGTATGACCTGTCTCTGCTTTCTCCTCGTCTGAAAAAGGGTCTTGCGGCGATTGCCGGGAATACTGATGCAAACTCTGCCGACTATCAGTTGCTGGATGCTTTTGTACACCTGGCTTATGCTCTGCTGCGTGATGACCAGTGGGTACGTCAGATGTTGGTCACCGGTGAACTGATTCGTGAGCGTGGCGCTCATGTTGATCGTGAGCAGATGAAGACGTGGATAAAAAAACTTCATCTCAATAAGATGATTCAGTTGGAAGGGGCCCTCCTCGTAGAACTGATGGGACTGCAGCAGGGAGAGTTGCCTTTCGATGTTCTTCCTTCCAATTTTGATATCGACCGTTTTGCGTCGGCCATTCCTCATAGTCAGGAGCAAATGCGCTTTTCTCAGGGAAAAGACATTTTTGTACATACAAGTAATAAGTCTGCCATGGTGTGGAACGCTCGTCGCTCCGCACGTTTCTTCCGATATAACCCTACGGAGAGCATAGCCAACCTCTTCTCATCGTTTGCTAAGTCTCTAACAAATATTGAGGAGTAGTGACAGACAATAATAGCGATGTTATCCTTATTTATAGGTAATATCTTATAAAAACGAACAGTATTGCTGGCTTTTACGTAAAAAGTTCGTAACTTTGCATGTCAAAGAAGCATTAATTTAAACATGAAACTTTCTGAACTGAATA
Source organism: uncultured Prevotella sp. (assembly GCA_946614175.1). Lineage (GTDB taxonomy): Bacteria > Bacteroidota > Bacteroidia > Bacteroidales > Bacteroidaceae > Prevotella. The sequence continues at coordinate 7,247 of CAMOGP010000086.1, forward strand.
ATGGAGAGCAGGGTGTTATCGTGAAGGTTTTAGGTCACGGTGGCTTCCGCAAGCGCATCATTGAGATGGGATTTGTCAAGGGACAGACCGTAGAGGTGTTACAGAATGCACCCCTTCAGGATCCCGTGAAATACCGTATCATGGGCTATGAGGTATCACTTCGTCATCAGGAGGCCGACCAGGTTGAGGTCGTTTCTATCTCTGAAGCTCATGAAATGGAACCGCAGGTATTGCTGCAGGGGCATGAGGAGGACTACCTGCAGCACCGTGCCTTGCAGCAACGTCGCACCATCCGTGTGGCATTGGTGGGCAATCCCAACTGTGGTAAGACTTCGCTGTTCAATTTCGCTTCTGGTGCCCATGCTCACGTAGGCAACTATAGTGGTGTCACCGTTGATGCCACTGAGGCCCGCGCACAGATGTTCGGTTACGAATTTCTGCTCACCGACCTGCCTGGCACTTATTCCCTCTCGTGCTATAGTCCAGAGGAGCTATACGTCAGAAAGCACCTCTCAGAAGAGATGCCTGATGTGGTGATTAATGTGGTGGATGCTTCTAATCTGGAGCGTAACCTCTATCTTACCACTCAGTTGGTTGATATGAATGTGCGTATGGTGTGTGCCCTGAATATGTATGACGAGTTTGAACGACGTGGCGATAAACTGGATATCCCTATGCTCTCGTCTCTTTTTGGCATGCCTATGATTCCAACGTCGTTTAAGACGGGTAGGGGACTCAGGGAACTTTTCCGAGCTGTCATTCAGGTCTATGAGGGTAAGCAGGGCAGTTCGCGTCATCTGCATATCAACTATGGCCATGAGATAGAGCAGGGTATCAGTCATATCCAGCAGTATCTGAAGGCCGACGAACATATTCGTCAGCGCTATTCTACCCGTTATCTGGCTATCAAACTCCTGGAACACGATAGTGACGTGTTGCAGTATATCGGACAGCATCTGGCCGAGGAACATCGTCCTGAGGATCGTAAGCAACTGCTACAGGCGCGCGATGTGGCTGCTGCCCGTGTGCAGGAAGAGACGGGCTCTGATTCCGAGACCGCCATCATGGATGCTAAATATGGTTTTATCAATGGTGCGCTGAAAGAGGCGGGGTATGTGACGGGTACCAAGGAAGATACCTATCGTACCACCCATCGCATAGATCATATCCTGTCGCATAAGGTGTGGGGCTTCCCCGTATTTTTTGCTATCCTCTTTGTAATGTTCCAGACGACCTTCATCCTGGGACAGTATCCTATGGACTGGATAGATGCCGGTGTGGAATGGTTGGGCGAATGGATTGGTGCCACGATGGAGGACGGTCCGCTGCGCTCTATGCTTGTAGATGGTGTCATTGGTGGCGTAGGCAGTGTCATCGTGTTTCTCCCTCAGATTCTCATCCTCTATTGCTTTATCTCCATTATGGAAGACTCTGGCTATATGGCCCGTGCTGCTTTCATTATGGACAAATTGATGCATAAGATGGGACTTCATGGTAAGTCGTTCATCCCTCTGGTGATGGGTTTCGGCTGTAATGTACCTGCCGTCATGGCTACCCGTACCATCGAGAGTAGGCGGTCGCGTCTCATCACGATGATGATACTCCCCTTGATGTCGTGCTCTGCACGCTTGCCTATTTATATCATGATTATCGGCACTTTCTTCGCAGTAGAGTATCAGTCATGGGTTATGATATCTCTCTATGCCATCGGAATCCTACTGTCTGTGGTCGTGAGCAAGATATTCTCTGCCTTTATTATCAAGGGCGACGATACACCATTTGTGATGGAACTGCCTCCTTATCGCTTCCCCACACTCAAGGCTGTGGTGCGTCATACATGGGAGAAAGGTAAGGAGTATCTGAAGAAGATGGGAGGTATCATCCTCGTGGCCAGCATCCTTGTGTGGGCTATGGGCTATTTCTCTTTCTCGGGTGTGGCCGATTCGATAGAGACCAGTATCATCGGTCATCTGGGACAGGCTGTTGCGCCTATCTTCGCGCCTCAGGGTTTTAACTGGCAACTTGATGTGTCGCTTATTACTGGCGTCGGTGCCAAGGAGATTGTTGCTTCTTCTATCGGCGTATTGGGTGGACTGGAGTCGCTCACCCCCCTGCAGGCTTATTGCTACCTGCTCTTCGTGCTGATTTATTTCCCCTGTATAGCCACTGTTGCCGCCATCAAAAATGAGACTGGCTCTTGGCGTTGGGCTTGCGTGTCTGCAGTCTATACCACCAGTCTGGCTTGGATCGTTTCTGCTGTGGTCTATCAGATTGGCTCTTTGTTCTGCTGATATTTCTTGAAGAAAAAATAAAGACCGATGTCCATAAAGGATATCGGTCTTTTCTATACGTTAATCGTTCAATATTTGAACTTAGTAGCTGCGGGCAATGATGACGCGGGCCTTTGAGGGCTTGCCGCTCACCATATCCACACCCGGTGTCTGTTCCAGGCCGAAGGGCACGCAAC
>CAMOGP010000087.1 GCA_946614175.1 uncultured Prevotella sp.
GAGAACGTGAAAATGCCTGCCATCAAAAAGCGCGACACCACCGCCTGGATTCGTCGTGTGGCAGCTACTTATAATAAGAAGGTGGGCGAAGTGGGCTACCTCTTCTGCGATGATGAGCATATCCTGGAGGTTAACCGCGAATACCTGGGGCACGATTATTATACGGATATCATCACTTTCGACTATTGTGAGGATGATGTCCTGAATGGCGACCTGGTCATCTCTTTAGATACGGTACGCTCTAATGCGGAACTGTTTCATAAGACCTATGATGAGGAACTGCATCGTGTCATCATTCACGGCATCCTGCATCTCTGTGGTATCAACGACAAGGGACCAGGGGAGCGCGAGATCATGGAAGCCGCAGAAAACAAAGCGTTGGAACTATTGTAACAGTTCCAACGCTTTTTTCACTACATCACTATCTTCGTTAAAGATAGAGAAATATTCGCTCATATCCCACAAATCACGCGCCACAAGCGCTTTCAGCTGTAGTTTGAGGTAAGGTATCGTCTTCTCCAGTTCGAGGCTGTCCTTAGGCTTTATTTTCAGTTTTTCGCCCTCTGTGATGATGGTATCTATCAGCGACTGAGGAATCTCGAAGTTGGCCTTGAAGGTTTGGAAGTCGGGATATAGTTTCTTCAGTGCCTTACGGTTTTTGTCGATATAGCGCAGGTTCTGCTGTATCACGACGCTCTTTGCGGCCAGTTCACGGTGGAACTTGGTATAGCGTGTGGTGTCGAGACCCACAAAATAGTCGGGCATGATGCCGCCACCGCCATAGACGGTACGTTTCTGTTTCAGGGTCTGATACTTCAGTGAGTCGGCAAAATGGATGCTGTCGGCACTTGTCAGTTCTCCGCTATTCAATCGGTTCAGGATATCTTTCTCATAGTTCTTCTTATCGCCTTTCTCGTAGGGCTTCTGGATGCAACGTCCGGAAGGGGTATAGTAGTGGGCAATGGTCAGTCGGATCATCGAACCGTCAGGCAGGTCGATGGGGCGCTGCACAAGACCCTTACCAAAAGTACGGCGTCCTACCACCATACCACGGTCCTGATCCTGAATGGCACCAGTCACAATCTCTGCAGCCGAAGCCGTATATTGGTCCACCAGCACAACGACACGTCCGTCGCGGAAACTGCCATGCTTGGGTGCCTTATAGTCACGACGATTGGTCACGCGTCCCTCTGTATAGACAATCAGGTCACCTGCCTCCAGGAACTCACCGGCCAGATCGGCAGCAGCCTGCAGATAGCCACCACCATTCTCCTGCAGGTCGAGCACCAGGTCTTTCATTCCTTGTGCCTTCAGTTTCTGCATGCTCTCCATGAACTCGTCGTAGGTGGTGGCACCAAAACTGCCTATGCGGATATAACCGATGCCAGGGCGAATCATATAGGTGGCGTCAACGGTATGTACAGGAATCTTGTCGCGCTTCACCTTGAAGGTGAGCAGGTCCTTGATACCAGGACGCACAACACGCAGGTCGGCAATGGTTCCTTTCGGTCCGCGCAGGCGGCGCATAATCTCTTCCTTGGTCATCTTCACGCCAGCGATAGCGGTATCGTTCACCATCACAATGCGGTCGCCGGCCACTATACCTACTTTCTCTGATGGGCCATTGATAACGGGCTGGATAACGATGAGCGTGTCCTCCACCATGTTAAACTGTACGCCGATACCCTCGAACGAACCGTTCAGGGGCTCCGTCATCGCTTTTGTCTCCTTGGGTGTGGTATAAGTAGAGTGGGGGTCCAATTTCTCCAGCATGCCGCGTATGGCATCCTCTACCAGTTTGTTCTCATCGACCTTATCCACATAGAGTGCCTTTACAGCCATCTCTGCGATACTCAGTTTTCGCAAGGGGGTGTCATCGCGTGTCACGTTCATTTGTGCATAGCTCGAGAGGCCCATCATGGCTGCCGACAGCAGTATAAAAATCCTTTTCATATTTATAGTCTCATTAAAATTGGGTACAAAGTTAGCTATTTTTAGCGAAATGCCAAAAGGAAGTTCATAAAATAGCAATTTTTGGGTATTGCGTGTTTTCTTCAGATGCCATACCTTTGCAGCCGAAAATTAATGAATTATTTCGTAAACCATGAACAGAAGATTTTACGCATTGCTTGCGTTTGGATTATTCGGGATGGCAACGGTCTCTCATGCACAGGAGAGTGCTGCCGATAGTGTGATGAGTCATGCTGGTGGCAACCGTCTTAGCGTAGGAGGTTATGGAGAGGTGGTCTTCTCCCGTAATTTCTATAGCGACAACCCTTTTCGTTATAATGATGCTGCCAACCATAAGAACGACCCTTCACACAACCGTCTGGACATTCCCCATGCAGTTATCTACCTGAGTTACGACTTCGGTCGTGGCTGGACCTTTGGTACAGAGATTGAATTTGAGCATGGCGGAACGGGCTCTGCAGAGGAACTGGAGGCCGACGAGTTTGCTGAGTGGGAACAGGAGACCGAGAAGGGTGGTGAGGTAGAGCTGGAGCAGTTCTGGATTCAGAAGTCCTTTGCGCGTTGGGCTAATATCAAGGCCGGACATTTCGTGGTGCCTGTAGGACTCACCAATGCCCATCACGAGCCTTTGCAGTTCTTTACGGTCTATCGTCCTGAAGGCGAGAACACCATCCTGCCCTGTACCTGGCATCAGACAGGTATCTCGTTCTGGGGGCGTCAGAAAGACTGGCGCTATGAGGTGCAGTTGCTCGCAGGTCTGAACAGCGATCAGTTTACCCGTAGCAACTGGATTAAGAACGGCACGAAGTCGCCCACGGAATACGAGGTTGCCAATAAGTTTGGTGTCAGCGCCCGCGTGGACAACTATAGCATTCCCGGCTTGCGCATCGGTTTGAGTGGCTATTATGGCCATAGTATCGGCAACAGCAGTCCCAACGAGGCCACCGGACTCACCACGATGTATAAAGGTGCCGTAGCCATTGGTGCTCTTGATTTCACGTATAAAGGTTACAACTGGATTGTTCGCGGACAGGCTGACTATGGTCATCTGGGCGATGCCGAGCATCTGATGGATATGTACAACCGTACCAACAAGAAGTCACCCTTCCACCATAGCAGTTCTATGCGCACGGTGAGCAGCGAGGCCTATGCTGTTGGACTTGAAGCTGGTTACGATATCTTCTCTCAGATCCGTGATATGAGAAAGCGGGGCGAGCGCTTCTTTATCTTCGGACGCTATGAGCAATACGATCCTTATGCCAAGCAGGTGGGTGCCAGCAGCTATGATTATTCTGTGGTACGCCGTATGGCAGTTGGTGTCAACTACTACCCCATGAAGCAGATAGCCGTGAAGGCAGAGTATTCTCATCGCTTCCTGAAAGGGCAGTACAACAACGAACCGAGTCTGAACATCGGCATTGCCTACGAAGGATTCTTTCTTTAGTTAAGAGTTAAGAATTAAGAGTTAAGAGGTATCGGCTGCGCCGAGTAAGAGTTAAGAGTTAAGAGTTAATAAAAATAGTGAGTTATGAAAACAATTTTTAAGTTTGCTCTTTCGTTTATGATAACAGGAGCACTGGGTATGGGATTTGTATCGTGCAGTAGTGACGACGACGATACCCCCGATTTCAACAACAAGGTGTATGGCCAGCAGGCTATGAATGCCTGTGAGGATGTCATCAATCAGTTGAACCTGGCTATGACCAGGATTGAGAAAAGTAATCTGACCGATGCTCAGAAGGCAGAGTTGCAGCAGATTCTGGAGAACAATGTTGACAATGTCATTGTGCCTACCTATAAGAATCTGGCTGACGCTGCCGAGAAACTGCAGAAATCGCTGGGCGACCTCTCTGCCAACGAGATTACGCAGGCAAATATCGACAATGCCTGCGCTGCCTTCAAGGAGGCCCGTGCCTGGTGGGAGAAGAGCGAGGCATTCCTGGGTGGTGCCGCCAGCGACTTTGATATCGACCCAGGTATCGACTCATGGCCTCTGAACCGCGACCTGTTGCACAGCTATTTCACCACAGGCCAGTTTAGCGAGGAGGCACTCGACGACCAGAGCATCCTGGGCTTCCATGCCTTGGAGTTCGTGCTTTTCCGTGATGGTAAGAACCGTCAGGTGGCAGAGTTCCAGAGCAATGATACCTACAAGGGATTCACGGATGTGAAGGGTGCTGAGGAACTGAAATATGCAGAGGCTGTGGCCAAGGAACTGGTTATCTCATGCTATAACCTGGAGGTGGCCTGGAGCGAGACACCCAACGCTGCTCGTCTGAAGGCTGTACAGGATGCCGATCGTGACTACCTCACCAAGAAGGGTAAGAGCTTTGGCTGGAACATGAAGAACTCAGGTTCTGTCGAGAGTACCTTCGACGGCCTGAACGATGCCCTCTCTCAGGTACTCAATGATGATGAGGGCAGTGCTGTAGCCATTGCCGACGAGGTTGGCTCTGGTAAGATTGGTCACCCCTTCCAGAGTGGTTATATCTTCTATGTGGAGTCACCTTATAGCTATAACTCGCTGACTGACTTCCAGAATAATATCCGTTCTATCGAGAACGTGTGGTACGGAAATACCAATGGCGCCAAGGGTAATGCCAAGGTGAGCCTGAGTCAGTGGTTTGCTAAGAACGACTCTAAGACCGGACAGGCCGTAGAGGCTGCCATCAGCAGTGCCATCAGTAAGATTGGCGCTATCCCTGGTCCGTTTGTGAAGTATGTCAGCACCATTTGGAACAAGTCATTTGAAGATGATGAAGTAGTGGAGATTCCTGAATAATACAAATAAATATATAACTGAATGAAAGAAACAAGATTACTGCTTTCTTTCCTTATTACAACCTCTACCTTGACCTTCTTGTCGTCCTGTAGTGATGACAAGGAGGTCAAGGAGACTTATAATTTGGAGGAGAAAGAAGACGCATTTGGCAAGGCCAATGACGTCTTTACAGCTGAGGAATGGTATCCTGGTGGCGAACTGGGCACTACCACCAAACGAAGTTACTCTGCACCAGCACCTGCCGTTGACCAACTGGCCGACGGTCAGGAACGTTTTAAGCATGGAGAGGATTTCTTTGAGCATCTCTACACCCTGAACACAGAACCTCGAAAAGGTCTCGGACCGGCATGGGTTCGCTCAAGTTGTATTCACTGTCATCCTGGCTATGGCCACGGCAAACGTCAGGAACAGTATCGTGCCAACGAGATAGGCAACGGCTACCTGCTGGTTATCTATCATAATCAGGATGGTCCTATTGGTACCGATGGCAAACCAGCCTACACGAAGAACAGCTATATCTCTGAGGTGACGGGTATGCCCCAGACGCAGGCCATGGCTCCGTTCACGCCTCCTATCGACGAGAATCAGATCAAGATAGAATGGAAGAAGGTGACAGAGATGCCTAGCGGTCTGTCCATGACTTTTGCCGATGGCGAGTCGTACGAACTCATCTATCCTGAGGTGACCATTCCTCAGACAGCCTTTAATACCAATCCCAAGCCCGAGAACTACGAGGTGCGACTGGAGTCAACCATCGGTATCTATGGCACAGGTTTGCTGGATGCCATTACCGACGAGGATATGGAGGCACAGTGGCGCAATGAGGGTCGTTTCGTAGAACTGAATCCCGCCATGTGGGATAAGGCGAATAATAAGTTTGCTCCCTCTGCCTATTATTCTGCTGCCTATAATGACTTGGGCAAGCATCGCGGTGATCATGGTCCTGTGAAGCGTTTCACGTATGCCATGACACGTGGTTCGCTGCAGGATGGTGCTGGTGCCAATGCTATCTGGAATATCACCAACGTGACACGTAGCGACCGTCACTTCCTCTATACCACGCCTGCATGGGCCAAGGCTCAGAGCGAGGACCCCAACGTCATCAAGTATATCAAGGAGAATGGTGCCAGCGAACAGAGTCTGCTCCATCCTTATTATGCTGATGGTAGTGATGCTCAGATTGCTGCCCGTGTGAACGAGCTGTTGGGCGTGAACTCTATCGCCAAGAAAGAGACGTTCGACAAGCATCTGTTCAAGGATGGCAAGGAGGAGATGAGCGACCTCGACTATTATGACTTCATGATATGGCATCGCGGACTGGCCGTGCCTGCTGCCCGTAATCTGGACGATCCCCAGGTGCAGCAGGGTAAGAAGCTCTTCGCGCAGATTGGCTGCACCCGTTGTCACCGTCCTTCATGGAAGACGGGTTCCGACGACTACTGGGTGGATGCCAGCATCAAGGCCTACTGCAAGGAGAAGGGTCTGGACCCACAGAAGAGTCTGCCGCGTTTTGCCAACCAGACCATCTGGCCCTACACCGATATGGTGCAGCACCGCTTGTTTATGAAGAATGATATCCGCACGGGCTGGTGTCGTACCACGCCACTTTGGGGACGTGGCCTGTCGCTTCGCCTGACAGGTGCCGAGGACCGTCTGCACGACTGTCGTGCGCGTAATGAGGTCGAGGCAATCATGTGGCACGGCTACTCCAAGGAGTCTGATGCCTACAGCACCGTTGAGGCCTTCTACAAACTGAGTAAGGCCGAACGTGATGCGCTGGTGAAATTCCTGCGAGCAATATAATTTTCCTATATGTTGAAGAAGATACTGGTCATATTATATCTTGTGGTGGTGGTCGTGATGGCTGCCGCCACATTTGCCGAACATCTGTACGGCATGAATTTCTATGCTGAGTGGTGGTTCACGGCCCTGTGGGCGCTGTTGGCAGCTGTCGCTGTGGTTTATTTCCTGTCAAGGCGTATCCGCAGACTGTCGGTTGTGGTGCTTCATTTTTCTTTCCTTGTTATCCTGCTGGGAGCACTCCTCACCCATCTTACTGCCAGTCAGGGCATCCTGCATCTGCGTCCCAACGAGACAGCCCTCTCGTATGTGCTGGCCGACGGCACCCTGCGTCCGTTGCCGTTCAGCGTCAAGCTCGACACCTTTATCGTTGTCTGTCATCCAGGTACCACGGCAGCAGCCGATTATGAGTCGCACCTGCGTATCAAGACAGACGATGGTGAACGTAGCGAGACCGTATCTATGAATAATATCTGTTCTGTGCAGGGGTTTCGCCTCTATCAGAGCGGTTATGATGACGATGGCCGAGGCTCGGTGCTTGCCGTGAATAGCGACCCCTGGGGCATTCCGGTGACCTATACGGGCTATGCTCTGCTGTTCATTGGCTTGTTGTGGATGTTGATCGACCCCAAGGGGCAGTACCGCCAGGTGTTGCGTTCGCCCTTACTGAGACGTGGCACTCTGGTGCTCGCCTTGCTGCTGGGCGTTGGTGAGTTGTCGGCCTCCCCTCGCACCATTCCTCAGGAGACCGCCGACAAACTGGGACAGTTGAATATCCTTTATAATGACCGTATCTGTCCGCTGCAGACCTATGCCACAGATTTCACCAAGAAACTCTTTGGAAAGACTCACTACGAGGACCTCACGGCCGAACAGGTGCTGGCTGGCTATCTGTTCTTTGCTGATGAATGGAGTGGTGTGCCGTTGAAGAAACAAAGTGATGATCGTAAATGGGCCATCTACGAACTGCAACACGGCTTTTCTCTGAAGGTGTTTCCTTATACCTCTCAGCATGGCGTCACCCGTTGGTATGCCCCTGTAGAAGAGATAGACAGTTTGGTAGTACCAGCCGAGAACCGTTTGCTGATGACGTCTTATTTTGATTTGCTTTATAGTGCTGTGGATGCTGACAACTATGCGATGGCCAATGAGTACCTGGACCGCCTGAAGGATTATCAGCACAAGAATGCGGGTGCCTCTATCCCGTCTGATTTCCGACTGAAGGCAGAGCGCATCTACAACACGATACCCTTTGCCACCATCCTCTTCATGGTGTGCCTCACCATGGGATTCCTGTCCTTCTTCATCTTCCTCTTCTGGCCTAAGAAGTGGGCATTCCGCCTGCAGTTTGGCGTGCTGCTGCTGTCGTTTCTGGCACTCACTACTTGTGAGGCTCTGCGCTGGATTGTCAGTGGCAATATACCGATGTCTAATGGTTACGAGACAATGTTACTTATGGCGTGGCTGGTACAGCTTCTGACGCTTTGCATGCAGCACCGTTTCCGTATTCTTCTCACCTTCGGCTTCTTGCTCTCAGGCTTCTTCCTGCTGGTGAGCCATATCTCCCAGATGGATCCCCAGATAGGTCATCTGATGCCAGTGCTGCGTTCGCCCCTGCTCACCCTTCATGTCAGCATCATCATGACAGCCTTTGCCCTGCTCAGTCTGACGTTTATCTGCGGCCTTACAGGTATTGTCTTTCATTTCACGAAGCGCAAGGAGCAGACCGACGTGCTGGCCACGCTCAGTCGGGTGTTCCTCTATCCGGCTCTGACCACGTTGGGCTTCGGCATCTTCATAGGTGCCATCTGGGCCAATGTGTCGTGGGGTACGTATTGGAGTTGGGATCCCAAGGAGGTGTGGGCGCTTATCACCTTCATGGTCTATGCGGTGGTGGTACATACGCAGAGCTTCCGCGCTTTCCAGCGTCCGCTCACCTATCATATCTATGTGACGCTTTGTTTCCTCACCATTCTGATGACCTATTTTGGTGTGAACTATTTCCTGGGCGGCATGCACTCGTATGCCTGACCCTTCTTAAGCGAAAAAGAAAAGAAGATTCTTACTTGGCGTCGGATGTCATCATCCGGCGCCATTTCATATAGCCAAAGATGGCGATGATGACGTAAAGGGCGTAGAGCGAGGCCTTGAAGGGAATGTCCTTGTAGAAATAGAGGATAGACGTGACCACGTCAACAGCTATCCAGATAAACCATTGCTCCAGGTATTTATGTGCCAAAGCCCAGATGCCGATGAGGCTCAGAGCCGTTGTAAAGCTGTCTGCCAGCGGAACGTTGCTGTTGGTGTAAGTTACCAGCAGCCAGTAAATCAAAGCCCACACGGCCGCCATAATGGCGCCCCAGCGGACTAAAAGACGCAGGGGGATGTGGGTGATTTCCAAGCCCCCTAAGTTAGGGGGTTGGGGGTCTGAAGAATCGGCGCTGGTATCAAACGACCTGTCTCGCTGGTTTCCCCGCACCCATTTCCAGTAACCATAGACGGTCATGGAGAGATAATAGAACTCCATGCCGCAGTCGGCATAGAGTCCTTTCTGATAATAGAGTACAATTCCTAAGGCCTGCATGGCAAAGCCTACAACCCACATCCACAGACTTGCCCTATACTCCAGTAGGATATAGGCCAAGCCGAGGACGGTTGTTACGATATCAAGCCAATGGGCCATGAAGAAATCCATTAAAACTTCAGAGTTAAGTTAGCCATTGCCGTACGGCCAGCCATGGGAACAAAGCCAATCTGGTAGTAACGGTTCTCGTTGGGGTGGGTATCTGAGAGGATAGCTGAGTATACCCAACCGCTGGTGGCATAGTGGGCATCAAACAGGTTGTTGAACTGCAATCCCAGTACCACCTCGTGCAGGGGCGATACCTTCGTGACCTTCGAGGTGTAGGTCAGTTTCAGGTCGCTGAAGCTGAATGCGGGCAGCGAGCGGTCTTTATTCTCTGTGTTGTCCAGGTACTGGCGGCTCACATAGTTTGTGTGCCAGGTGGCCTGGAAACCCTTGTAGTTGAAATGAATCATACCGTTGAG
>CAMOGP010000088.1 GCA_946614175.1 uncultured Prevotella sp.
GTATGGTTGATGCTTACTGCCTGTCCGTCGGCCACGGTATATACCATCGGCACATTCTCCAGGTTCGAGTCAAACAGCGTCTCCACGTCCTCATTGGCAGCGTAACCGGCAGCAGCCTCCTCGTTCAGCACGATGGTAGCCTTCGAGCCCTCCGTCGTCAGCGTCAGGGCGGGAGTCATTGCGGGAGCGGGGTTAGCAGGAGTAACAGCCGTACCAATCTCCCAGTTACCGTCTGTCATCATGCGGCGGTCGAAGATTACCCTATCAGCGGAGCCAGCGGCACACTTCACGAAGAAGCCTTGCAGCGGCTTGATGATGTGCTTATCGGTCTCAGAAGGCGCAGCCGTGACATCAACAGCGGTCAGCACACTGCCTTCGTAAGTATAATAGGTATTACCGAACGCGGTGTTCTGTGCAAAGAACTTACCCATGTCCAATGAGCCCATGAACGGGTTACCCACCAAGTAGTAGGTGTTACCATCACTGTCAGCACCCTGACTCTGCACATCGCTGAGCGTCAGCCCAACCTGAACATTGTCAGCATTAGTCAAATTCCAGTCGTACACAAACTGTCCGAGTACATCAGCACCCTTAGGAGTGCTCTTGATGCCCTCACCTGCGGCAGGCTCCGGATGATCCGTACCGTTCCACTCATAGTAGTCGTAGGTAACGTCATTCTTCGGCAAACGAATCAGTGCAGGTGTAGTCTGGTCCTTCTTATGCGCACGGATGGAGAAGCCACCAAGCGTAGAATAAGGAACCTGTACATCATTATAAGTATGGCTCCACTCTACGATGTTGGTTGAGAGCGTACCAAAGTTGAGCTTGGCCGAGTAGTCAGTAGCACGAATGTCGTTCACCTTGGTATATACCTTGGCCTGATCGAGTCCCCACGAACGCTGGTAAATGGGGTACTTCGTGCGACTGTAGGAGCCAGAGCCTACCCCCGTCCCCTCCCAAAGGGATGGGGTGTCACTGAAGCTGATAGGCTGGAAGGCCTCTGTGAGCTGACGACCATTAGTAGCTTCCGTACTGGTTGTCGGCACATACATGTCGCCGGCATAGGTACCCTTCAGCGGGCTCGACATGAGGTACCACTTGTTGGCCGTCAGTTCCTTCTCCACCCAGGCCTTCTGATAGCGCAGACGCTGCTGCTGCAACAGCTCAGCTCCCGGCTTGAAGTAAATCTCACGGCAGATGTTACCGTCGAACTTCTCGCAGTCGAAGACCTTGGTTGGCAAACCTGTCGTTGAGCCGTCAATCCATGTCGTGCCATTGTATGTGCGGTGGCCGAAGCAGCCCTCGCCGCCGTCGGCATGGTCACCGTATCGCACCAGCAGGTCGTAACGGATGCCCGCCGTCGAAGCACTATTATAAACATGTGTGCCCACAGGGCTGGTGTTTGTATTCAGCGTATTTGCCAAATTTATCAGTTTTCCACCCGTCTGTTCAGAACCTACCGCCTCGTATGTCATGCCGTTCAAGTCGGGCGCATGGTTATCGGTCGGCATGGTCACATAAGTGAACTTCATTGGCACGTAGCCCGGATGGGTGTCCAGATTAGTGTTCAATTCCGGATTATTGAAATAGCCACTGGGGTGACCAGCGGTCGCCGTGTTCTGCGTACCAAGGGTTGTGCCCTTATAGAGCTCTGCCCTTTCTGAACGCTGCCAGTTGCCGTCGTTGTTCCAGTTGGCATTATAGAACGGTGCCGTTACTGGCTTACTCTCCCATGTCACGAACTCCGGCACAATCTTGAAGATCATATACAGGTCACTGTTACAGCGTTCAGCTTCTGCGGTCTCTTTTTCACTCTCGTCATAGAACATGGTAGAAACCTCATAGTAGAAGCCTTCGTGCAATGTCGGTTCACACCCGCTGAAGTCGAGCGTCAGATACATGTAGCTGTTATTCACATAAGCATCAGTGCAACCGGCATCAGAAGGCACCACCTGGGCAATCTTCTTGCCTATCTCCACCGTCGGGTCGTTTGTGTCTGAAACGGTCAGCCAGCCGTCAGAGAAGAACAGCTTATTGCTCTTTCCCTTGTTCTTGTCCTGATATGCATGAATAGGAATATGCAGCTTGTAGCCACCCGTCTGCAACTTTGTGAGTTGCTCCAGTCCCATGCGGACACCACGCTTCGCTGGCGTCAAGTCGGGGTCAGAGTAATCAACGTCGTCGAAACCGATGACCAGCTCCGGACCGCCGCCACCCGTCTTAACGGTAAAGCAGATGTCAATCGGTGAACAAACCTCTCTGCCGTCAGGCAGTTCCTTCTCAATGGGGATGGCCATAAACTCTAACTCTCCCGCTTTTGAGGTACTGAAGGTATGAGAGAATGACGTAGAAGCCGATAGGAGCAAGAGACCATTGTCCATGTACTTCTTGATGACATTTCCTTCTGTATTATAAGCAGCAGGAAGGTCGGCACTTGTGGCATAAGGACCTTTCTGACCCTCTACAGCGCGGAAAGCAGCCAGTGCATCATTCAAACCATCGGTGGTTTGAGCGGTCTTATATTCCTCTCTTGTTCCTAAGAAATAGTCGAAGTGAATGTCCTCATAGTCATCATGACCACCAGAGGTCTTAGGATACTTCATCACCATGTCGAACGTCTTGTTTACCTCAGTAGCACCACAGCCTATTTCCACCGTTCCGTCAGAAGCATTCTCGCCCTCTACGAGTTCCATGTAGATGCGCTGCGGGTTAATGTCGTTACTGTAAATGGTACACTGGTTGCCTTGGTAGGGGTTACCCCAACCGGCAGCCTCGGCACCTTCGGCAACGGTATCACCAGGCTTATCTGCGCCAATGGTGTAGATGGACACAAAGTATATCTTCGACGGGTCGAGCACAAACTCGCGCTCTGCCAGCTGGAACACTACCGTTCCCGTCTCTTCTGAGAGATAGAAGCCAGAGGTCTGTCCGGCAGGCAGCGATGTTGCCGTCGTTTGAAGGTCTGCCAAGTCTGCCTTAAAGTCAGCTACAACACCATAGCCCTTCGGAGCACCTGTTTCATCAGAATATACGCCTTCACCTATCAGTGCTTCCTTCTCGCGGATAAGGTGGTTGCCGTCTTCATTACGTTCAAACAGACGATAATATAGGTTTACCGTATTTCCCGCACCTACCATATTGATAAGGTTCTCGGCATCAGCAGTAATCTTCACCTTCACCTTGTTAGAGTCGTCGCACAGGGTGCTCGTGGTTTCCGCCTTCAGCTTGGCCGTGCTGATATAGATGGCAATCTGGTCGATAGCAAAGTCAGCACCGTTAGTATCGTTGGCGTAGTTAATCACCTCGGCTACATAGCTCGTTGTTGAATTATCGAAGCTAACAGGCACCGTTGTTTGTCCATACACTTGGTTCCATTCTCCTGTAATGGCTCCAGTAGTTGAGATATCACAGGTATGGAAAGCCACCAACGGTGTACGATTGCCATGCTCATCGACACTGGAGATGCGTATCACCAACTGAGGTTTTATAGATCCACCGGTCATATCAGCAACCGCTGCTGTAAAGTAAAGCGTAGAACCCGAACAAAGACTGCCCGTAAACGGGATAGTGGCAATGCTTCGCGACTCATCAGAAGCATCGGTATAAAGGAACGATCCGTATTTTGACGCATCCGTATAAGTGTGGGTATAGTCATAGAGTAGATTACTATCCCACCAATAAAAATTATGTGGAGGTGTATTCATTTTTGAAGAAATACCAGGAGCGTTCATTGACTTCAACATGATATAGTCACCATGCTCAGGCGACACACCCGTATCTAAACCGTTCTTAATGGTGGAGGTCAGCTGCGGATAGCTGAAACCGTACTGAATGTCACCCCATTCACGTGGCATCCACGTCATGTTGTTGGCCGAAGAGGTCGGAGCGTCGTCCCAGTTTTCGGTACTGTAATACTCGTCTTTTGTCGTTTCCGTCACTCGCGAGTCCGTTTCCGGATTACCATCGAAGTCAACGAGTCCTGCCAATTGGTAGTGGTAGGTCATGTATTCTTCGGTACGGTTTAGGGCCGCCGTCTTCAGGTCTTTCAGAGGAATGGCCGGAGCCGCCATAAAGTGCAACTCGTAATGAGCCACAGGGGCATAAGTGCCCGTGCCCTGCATCACGTTAAAATCGCCGTTACCCACATAACCCACAATATGGAATTTCTTACCGTCAGAAACCGTAAGACTTCCTTCACCCTTTAGGTTTGTATAAGTATTAGACGTAAATTGGCTATAATTAAAAGTCGTGATACGGTTCGTTCCCGTATTACCTATTTGCTTAACATAGATACCGTCTGTGGTCTCGTAGTAGGCATACCACTGTGTCTTGTCGGCAGAAACATAGTTGGGGGTTTCTGTGGTACCTGCATTTAGGGTGTAGTTCTTCAGGTTGTGAGAGTCAAAACGCAAGGCAAAATCGCCAGTCATGTCGTCTTTCAGCGATACCACCATCTTACCCCTGTCCTCCAACAGGTTGAACATAGTGTTTTGCTGGGCCACAAACTTCGTATGCATCTCAGCATCAGTCGCTCCCGTCTTGATAATGGTTTCTGCGTCAGTCAGTGTCTTCTTCGAGGCTGCGAGGCTGTTTGCCATCTCGCTGGCCGGATGGATGTGGAAGATGTAGCGGTTGCTCAGCGTAGGCTCATGAATCAGATACGACGTACCACCGATTGTCGTGATTCCGTCAGAATATTTACTGACATCACAGGCAATGTCAATGGTCTCAGAGAAACTGGCTGTTGGTGTGAACGTCACACCAACGTTGCTATGTGTCGGACTGCCTGACAAACACAGGCCAAACAGACCGCGGTCTGTTTCCTTGAGCTCAGTTCCCACCGCCGTGAATGTATAGTCTGTGCCATTGACCACCTTCGTGTCACCCTTCCAGTCGTACCAGCGGATATAGCCGCGAGGCTCCAAGCTGTTACTTATAGTTTCGTATTTTTCAAACGGGAGAAGCAACTTACGCTCTTCACCTGGAAGAATATACAAATTGTACTCCCAAGTGTGCACTCCTTGACGGATGTCGCCTGTGAAATCTACTGCCTCACCTATGCTATTATTCCATATTTTCTGCGCCTGACTTCCAGTGCTGCCATCAGGCACTACCCAGTCACGTCCACTCTGACCCTTGTAGTGTACGAAGGGCAGATTGGCAAATTCGCTTTCGGTCAGGATGAGGTTAAAGACGTATTTCACCTTCATGTTGGAAGGCTCCACATTAGGCAACTCAACCCCTGTCTGGTCATTCGTTACCACGCAGACCACCTGATAGTTCTTATATGCCGTCTCTTTGTCGTATGTCCCAGGCAGAGTAATGGTGGGATTAAACTGTGTTTTATTATAATCATAGAAATTGGGCTTGTTAATATAATAGCCGTAGGTGTCATTCTTCGTATATGTCTGACCGGCCGTAAAGCTCCAGTCTGCCATGTCTGAAACCAAATCACCAGCTTTCGTAGTGACATACCAACGCATATAGCCATTCGCCCCAAAATCGGCAATGGAGGTGTTAAGCTCAGTCAGCACTTCTGCATAATTGGTAAAGAGGTCTAGTGTAATCTTTCCTGTGGCCTTGTCATACAGAGCCGTCTTATAGATTGTCTTCACCGTCTCAATGTTGTCAGCAGGAAAATCCGGCTCATTGAAGTGGAACGTATATTGCATCTGCATGGTGGCAGGCTCCATCGTCACTTGATTGCTGCCGTTATAGGTCTCACCTCCTACGGTGCTAATGGTGCAGACGAGGTCATAGTCCGTGATGTTGAACGTGGTGCCCGGTGAATCAGGTGTACCGTCAATCTTAATACGCATGACGGTCGCAAGGTCCTTCACGTTACTGATTTCTGTGCTCCAGAAACGGCCATATTGCGCCTTGGCGCAGTCTTCATAAGTGCTGGCACCGGTAATGTTGCGAATGCTATTGGGGATATATGTCTCCACTCCTGTCGATTTGTCTTTCAGGAACCAGCGGATATAGAAGTTATCCGAAGCACCGAGTTGAGCCCCAGTATAACTATCCCAGAAGCTTTCGTCTAATGTTACGCTGGTATGGAGAGTGGAGTTGTCGTTGTTCTTCAGCAAGATTTGCGAATTGGTGAAGTCAAAGTCAATGCTGAACTCTTTGTTATCTGCCGCCCAAGTAGAAGGTGACAGTGTGAAGGTCTTCTCCACCTTAGTTGCTGACGAGACGTCGCCCTTGAAGGGATATTCGAAGATATAGGTATATTGCAAATCCCAGTCTGGTTCTTTTGTTGGAAGTTCTGTTGCTTCATCGGTTGAGAAGACACATCCTACTTGATAGTCCTCGAATTCACCAGCAGCAAGAGTCAATGTTATGCCACTGAGGTCTGAGGCGGTCAATCCCTCTGGCTTCGAGAAATAGAAGCCATGAACCAACTCTGGTCCTGGAGTGCCGCCAGTAACGGTTAATTTACTTGCTGGATCAACAGCCTCACCATCCTTTATCAAATAGAAACGTGCATACTTTGCATTTGGCACCTCTGCCAAAGCAGCCGCCAAGTCAAGTGTTGCACTTGTAGTTGAAGCGTCTAAAACATCTGCCTGCCCTATAACTGCCCCACCAGTAAGAGGACTTCCAGACTTTAAATGACCGACAAATGAATCAATAGGCTTTCCCGTCTCTGTGAAATGGAAAACATAACGGACTTTAATCTCTGGCTCGGTGCTACCAGAACGTCTTTCATCCGATGCATCGCAAACAATGGTATAGTCTGAATAATTACTGAAGTCGTCTGAGTTTGGAGCATAAAATGTGGGTGCTAAAATAAAGTCCCACAAATCATTGCTGTTTAGATCGGAAGTGTAAAAGTTGTTATTGTCATAGATACAGGGCCATAAACTTGTATCACCTGTTCTCCTTACCCGCGCTGACCAGTTGGAATATGTGTTCCCATCATAATTACCATTGTTAAGGGCAACCATATTGCCACTGCCATCTTTCACATACCACTTAATATAGCCATTGGACGAGAGTTCTGCTTTTGTCTTATTTAATCCAGTTTCAGAAGTGGTAATATCTTCTGTTATATCGCAGATTGAACTATGTTGATTCCACTTAAAATATTTGTCGATGGTCTTGATAGGATAAACAAACTCATAGTTAACTTGGCTTGATAATGTTGCTGGCTCTTTGGTGATATCCACACCTGTGGCAGGCTCTATGCCTGTTTCATCATCGGCAAACACTCCTATCAGCAAATAGTCTTTTAGGTTACCGCTTGCTATCGTTAAAGTTACATCGTTCAAATCTTCTGATGCCAACCCTGTACTTTTATAAACATACACGCCATGTTTGGCTTTCGGACAATTGCCCTGACCAGTAACAGTAATTGCTGTCTGACTAATATCTAATGCCGTTGTTGGATTATCCTTTGAAGCTACATAGAATCGCGCATACTTAGCTCCAGCCTGTGAACTGAAATCTACATGTGCAATTGTTACTGTAGCATCAGCCACCTCTTGTTCTTTTATTATTGCAGTTCCAGAGAATGTGCCAGGGAAATCGTCTGGTTCTAATCCTGTTTCATTAAAATGGAATACGTACTGTATATCAAAGTCTGGTTCAGCCTCCATATTAGCAGTATTATAAATATTCAATGTCGGTGACTCTTTTGAAGCAACACAAATTATTTTATAATCCTTATATGTTTCAAAAGTTGCTCCAGAAGGTGCATATATTGTAGGTTGACACAAGTTCCAATCTGTCCACTTCGTCTTTAAATTGTCACCGTTCCAAAAATTAATACCCTGATGCAAGTATATGAGCGTGGGACTTCCCTCACTATCTTTTTGATATGGCCATGGATTGTCCTTTACTGCTATGCTCCAATTCGCCTGTTGATTCGATCCAAATGACAAGTTTTGCTTTACACCAGATTCATTCTCAATATACCATTTAATGTAATAATGGTCTTTTAATTCATCAATTGTTGTGCCTAACTTAGAAGGCAAATCAGCAATAGAGAACTGAGCAGATGACTGGCTCCACTGTATATATTTGTTTTCTGAAATTGCAGTCGACTTAAGTGTTCCATTAAACGTCTGTCCCCACACATTCCCCACGCTCATCAACAGAATAGACAAAAGGAGCATAACCCGGCGGGCGAGGCTCGTCGGGGCAGTGGAATATGTTCTTCGAGTAGAATATGTTCCTGAGTTACTATGTCTAAAACTAAACCGCTTCATTGAGTTCATCAAATCTACAGACTGTTTCATTGTTTCGTATCTTTATTACTAATTATTACTATTCTACACCATATATAAGTAAATTGCGCCCGCAGTGCGGACGCAACGCTACTGTATCTATATATTGACACAATCTGGGGAGGACGAATAGCTAATTCGCCTGACAGAGGGACTAACGGCTCTGGTCATCTTCATGAAGTGGTTGCATTGACTGCCACTTCTCATAGAATTGTTGTAATTTCTCTTTTGCTACCATAATCTTCTTTGATGATATTTGGCTGCAAAGGTAACACTTTTTAACTAAATAGCCCAAAAAGTAACCCTAAAAAGGTTTCATTTGCAACCTTTTTTAGGTTACAACCCCGTTTTGGAGTATCCTCAGCTGTCTCCAGATTGTGTGTCAACATTTCAAAGAACGCATTGGGTGCGCATGAGCACCATATCTGAAAGGACTTATCCTTTAAATCCTTAGAATCCTTAGAAAATAGTCAATGTCTCCTGCGAGGAGCATCAGCCCGGCGCGGGGCATAGAGCATCTGGTACTTGGAGAGCGTCATATAGAACCGGTATATCATATCACGACGATAGTTACCGCCAACATACAGTTTTATCTTCATCTCATGATAAATCTTCTTGTCTTCAGTCATCGAGCTACCTGGGTCAGCAATATAACCGAAGATGAACGGACGGTAGTTGTCCGAGGCTGCTGGATCCCACTGAGGCTTGCCCAGAGTGTTAGGATACCATACAGGGAAGCCGCCCACATCGTCGCCATCTTCAGGAGGATCTGTAGTATAGCCGGAGCGATAGAACGTTCCGTCGTCAGTGGCCAAGGTGGCCTTCGTATTGTCTGTCCATGAACTCCATGTACCACCCCAGTTAGTATTCAGCGTCCAATAGTCACCCGAACCCACATTATAGTTCACATCTGTAGAGCCACCCTTTGTGACCTTCGGAAGAAGGTGGAAGTGACCATAGTCATGGAAGGTGAACTCATAAAGGTTCTTACTGGCGTTCAACTCCTTCACACTGACTGGATAGACCCCGATGGGCGGGAAGTCGTAGGGAATGAGCTCAAACTTATAGTCGTCGAGCGTGATGGGAATGATGCGATAGTCGTTACGGGCAATGTAGTTCCACTCATTCTGAGCATTGTTGCTAATCAAAGAGTAACGATACTCGCCCCCGTCCAGTTCCAATGACAACTGGAACAACCCGCCATTATTGGCAGGCGTAGCACTCTCATTGACATAGAAAGTAACGTTCTCGGTAGAACCGTTAGCGATAGCCTTGTCAGTACTCAGAACAACAAAGTCCGTCGTTGTTG
>CAMOGP010000089.1 GCA_946614175.1 uncultured Prevotella sp.
GCAGAGAAATAGTCGGGCGACTCAAAATTAAGCTGATAGGCTATTTCCTTGATACTCATATCAGTTGTAGAGAGCAGCTCCTTGGCACGCTGCAGGCGCAGGTCCTGTTGGTAAGTGGCAGGCGACAATCCCGTATGTTCCTTGAACAGCTTACGAAAGTTGGAATAGCTGACACCCAGTTCCTCGGCCACCTCCTGAATGGTGAGCGAGCTCTCCAGCGATTCGCGTATGCGCAGACGCGCTTTGTTGATCATATCCACATGCGTCTGGTTCCTACTTTTCAGTTCGATGTTACGCTCCAGTGAGTACATCATCCCAATGAGGTGGTTCACGATGCCCGCCATCAGTTGCTGGGAGTAGGCTGCCTCTTCCTGGGCTGTCTTGTATGCCTGCTTATAGAGACTGACCACCGAATCCGAGAATCCCACGTGATAGACAGGCTTTTTGGGGGACAGGAATCCAGCCCTGACACGTGCATCCATATTGTCACCCTTGAACCCAATCCAGTATTTCTTCCAGCCCTTGGGCCCTACGGGGTGATAACTGTGCCATTCGCCAGGGAAAAGCAGGAAGAAGTCGCCCTCCTTCAGATGCACCTCAGGTACGGTACGACTATGGAAGATGCCTTCACCTTCTATAATATAAAGCAACTGATATTCAGACAGGACACGCCCTTTCTCCAGTTCAAAATAGTAGCCGTCGGCATGGCCTCTGGTGGGGTAGGGATCGTTAGGTCCTATTTCTTCGTAGCCAATCGTTGTCGTGGTGAGTCCCCATAGGGCATCACGATCGCTGGCTAGCATATATTTACTTGTTTGCATGCTTGTAGAGGATTATATTTTGTGTTAATTGAGTTTACAAGGAATCCAGATCCAGAAGGTAGAGCCTTTGCCCTCGCCCTCGCTGAATACGCCAATCCGTCCGTTGCATCGTTCGGCAATGGTTTTACAGATACTCAGTCCCAGTCCTGTGCCCTGTACGAAATCGTTCAGCTTGACGAAACGCTCAAAGACGCTGACTTGCTTGTCCTTGGGGATACCCGCTCCAGTATCTTCGCAGTAGATATAGAGACCTTCATCCTGCTTGCGGTAGCCCACTTTGATATGTCCCTCGTGGGTATATTTCACCGCATTGGTGACAAAGTTGGTTATCACCTGTTGTATGCGTCCTTTGTCCAGTGTGGTCTGAAGTGTGGGGTAGGGGTTCTCCTTGAGGAATGCCACGCCAGGCTCCTGCACACGCTGTTCCAGCGTCTGACAGATGTCGTCAAATACCTGTGAGAAATCCACATCTGTAGGTGTTATAGTCAATGTCTGGCCAGTACCTGATGCTTCCAGAATATCGTTGATGAGTCTGAGCAACATGTCACAGTTGTTGCGTATGATGCGAATAAACTCCTTACGGTCTGTTGGATCATCGATAATCTGGAGCAGGTCGCTGAAGCCTACGATGGCATTCAGCGGGGTACGTATCTCGTGGGTCATGTTGGCCAGGAATGCACTCTTCATTGTGCCCGATGCCTCTGCCCTGCGCCTTTCTTTTTTCAGTCGCTCCTGTGCATCCATCAGGTCGTTCATATTCCTCAGGATACCAAAGAAACCAGTGCACTGCCCATCTTCCTCTATCACGGGTGTGCCGCTGATGGCATACCATTGCGGTTGGTCACTCTCAGGCGACGCCTTGAAGTGGTGCATGACGTTGAAGGGCTGTCTTGTCTCCTTCAGTTTGGCGAATGTGCTTAGGGAATTCTCTCTCTCGTCTTCAAAGAGGAAGTTCTGGTATTGCTGGAAAGACGCCTTGTAGTCGTAAGAGGACAGCGATCTGGAGAAGATAATCTCCATGGTGTCGAAACTCATGGACCATACATACATATTTCCACTTTTCAGCAGATAGTTCAGTTCCTGTTCATAGCGGTTTAGCCTCTTGTTGATTTTTTGAATCTCCCTTTCGTGCTTACGCTGTTCCAGGTCCATTTCTCTTTCAGCCGTGATGTCGCGCGAGGTGACAACATAATAGAGGAATCTGTCTTGTTCATCGTAGACAGGACGTATTCTGAAGTCCAGATACTTGTTGATTCCTATCTCGGGGTAATACATGTGCTGACACACATGGAAGGAGTGTTTGCTGGTGCGGTCGAAGTCACCTTTCAGCATGTTGGTGTCAAACATGCTGGTGTTTCTGAAGAAAGCCTCACGTTTTTCGTCGAATTCACAGAGTTCCTTCATGCGCTCGTTGAGGTCGATGAGCATGCCGTTGGTATCATAGAACGACATGGCAATGATGTTTGTATGGAAAATTTTCAGATACCTGTTGCCCAACTCATTGTTGGCAGTTTCTTCCTCCACTTCCCTGGTGATATCCTTTACAATCGAGATGATGTGGGTCAGCTGCCTGTCCTCCATTTCCGCCACCGCGTTGCCCTTCAGTTGTCTGCCGTTCCACATGAACTCTATGTTGTATGGCTTCTTAGGATTCTTCAGCAGGTAGCCATTGGCAGACCGTATGCGCGGTCTGTCCTTGACGGCAATCTTCTCCGTGAAATCTTCTATGTCCATACCGTTCTCAGGCAGCAGGTTACCATAGACATTACTAATCTGTCCGGTAGCCAGGTTATGCTCGGTGACATAGAAATTACCCATGCTCAGTGCCTGAGTCATTATGTTTCCGAGGTCCTTCGTCCTCGTTGACGATTTCTTTATTCGCTGTCTGAGCAGGTGACTCAGAATCATGAAGGCCAGAATGAGTATCACCACCAGTCCGATGATAAAGAATACATACCTTGGCGTGTTGTCGTGAATGCGCTCGGGGTGAAACCATTTGTCGCTGATTACTTCCAGTTCGCCAGCCTGCGTCATACGAGTAAATTCCTCGTCGATGTTATTAATGAGCTGCTGGTCGGTGCCTATGATATGCAGTTCGCCCGTAGGTATGTCCACGTCACAGGTCTGCACATTGTCGAGTGCCAATTCGCGTATGACCTGCCTCAGGGCCATGCCACCCCACAGAAAATATTTTATCTCACCGTTTGACAGTGCCGTCAGCGCATCGTGAGGGTTGGCATACTTGATGTGGTAGGGACGATATTCCTGCTGGTTCAGATAGATGGCAGCATAGTCGTTGTTCTTGACCACAATAGTGTCTTCGCTTGTCAGCTGTCTGAGTGAGCGTAGAGGTTTGGTATCATCACGATAGGCCACCTCGATCTTGTAGAAGTTCATGAACGTCTTTGTCTGGTAATACGGCGGCTGGTTGTAAACCACATTCAGCGCATGAATCAGGTCAGCCTGCCCACTCTCAAATGTGTTGATAGCCTTGGTCCAGTCTCTCATCTCGAAGCGGTGAGGTATCTTCAGGTTGTTGAGAATAGCATCCATCACCTCCACACAGTAGCCCGAGGGATTACCGTTTTTGTTGACCTCGTATGGCAGAAAATCCCAGTCGCACACCATGACGAGCGGGTCGGCCTCCGTGTATGGACGTCCGTGCCTGCCTTGTGGCGCAGCTATTGTCGCAGTCAGCGAGAATAGTGCCAGGAGTAGTGTGAAGAAGCGTTTCCTTGTCATAAGCTACGCAGTGATTTACGTTCTATTTCCTTGGCTTTGCATGGTATAGAGAACCATACTGTGGTGCCTTGCCCTTCTATTGACTTGATATTGATGTGCCCGTTCATCAGTCTGATGAGCTCGTGGCAGATGCTCAGTCCCAGTCCGGTGCCGTTGCTAGCCCCTGTAGAGAATCGTTCGAAGATATGGTCGGTCAACTCTGGAGGAATGCCGCAGCCAGTATCTTCCACGGCCACGAAGAGCTGGTCGCCAGTGTAGTCATAGCGTGTACGAATGCTGCCCGTCTCAGTAAACTGCATGGCGTTGATGATGATTTGTTCCAGTATATGCCCGATGTTCTGTATATCGATATCGAGCACCATGTGCTTATAGTTGTTCTCCACAACCAGTTCTACCTTGGCCTTTTCCAGGTTGTTGTCCCAGAACGTGTGGCACATGCTGTCAAAGGCAAGTGCAAAGTCGGACGGCTTTGTGTTTATTTCAATCATCTTTGCATCTATTCTCGACAAGAACAGAATGTTGTTGATGAGTCTTAGCAGTGAGGAGGCATTGTTTTTTATCTCGTCCACAAACACCTTTTCGTCGTCTGGTGTGTGAGGCATCTGGAAGAACTCCGCAAAACCCACGATAGAGTTGAGCGGCGTGCGTATCTCGTAGTTCATGTTGTGCAAGAAGGCATTCTTGATGGTCTCTATCTCCTGAGCCTTCATTGTCTCCTTCTCCAGTTGTTTCTCTGTGTTCTTCAGTTCGCTGACGTCGCGGCAGATGCCGAAATACTCGTTGCTGTTGCTGGTTGACGACGGAATCAGCAATAACTGTATGTAGCGGGCGTGCCCGTCGCTTTGTTTTAGGATGGTGCGCAGTGTCACGTCGATATGTTTGGCCGTGTGGTTGTCCATGCTCATCAGTATGTTCAGGGCCTCCATCTTGGATTGCTCGTCTATCAGTTTGATGGCACGCGACTGAGTCAGCTGTTGCTGTACGTCTGTGATATTGCTGTATATCGATATGATGTGTGTGTCTGGCCTGTAGATGACGAATTGCATGCCTCCCACCTTCAAGGCAAAGTTGATATTGTCGATGTAGCGACGCACCTCCTTGCTGGCTTTGTTCAGTTGCTGTATGCCCTCCTGTCTCATGTGGTAGTAGGTAGAGAGCTCTGTCACCTCGCGGCCAGTACCATACACCCCCTGCAGTCCGTCTTCCTGCCTGTCGTATAGCGGCTGTATCTTTAGTTCGTACCACACTGTTCTTTCGGGCTTTTTGCCAAAGGGCAGGTCCAGTCTGATTGTGGCATAGAATGGTGTGAAGAGGTCCTGCAGCACATCATCCTTTTGCAGTCCGTAGAGTTCCAGAATGTTCACGTTTTTGCTAAGTAACTCGCTGCGCTCCACGCCAAATGTATGGCATGCCTTGTCGTTGAGGTCCACCAGGTTGCCTTTCTGGTCGAAATATACCATGTCAACCATGATGGAGTCGAAGATGGCCTGATAGCGTATCAGCGTATCTTTCACCCTGTCCTGACGCCTGCGGTCTTCGCTGATGTCGTGGTGTGTGCCAATGATGACGGTGGGCTTCCCGAATTTGTCGCGGTGGAACACGGAGAGCGATATGATATATTCGCGCATGTCGCCGCCAGGCTCCGCTGCCGTTCTTATGTGTAGCTCCTTGCTCTCTGCTTTCTCGTCGGCCAGTTGATTCAGGGCCTGCATCATCTTTTCCAGGTCCTGTGAGGTGTAGTTGCTGAAAAACTGCAGTAGCGTGTACACGTGCTTTTTGTTGCCGTCATTGTCGAGCCAGGTAATGGTCTGCTGCCTGATGTCGTATGTCCATATCCTCACTGCGCTGGCTTTCAGCGTCAGTGCCAGTCGGGCGTTCTCTCTTCTGATGTGGCGTGTCATTCGCCTGTCACGTATGCTGTAGAACAGATAACAGCCTAAGATGCAACAGAGGAAGATGATTAGGATATAGACAACTGTCCATATCCACGACGGGATGCCTGTATCCTTTCGCTCAGGATAGAACCATTTGTTCTGCAGCTCCTGCATCCTGTCTTGTGCACGAAGCACGGCATAGGTGCTGTCCATCAGAGCCAGCAGTCGTGTGTTTTTTGAGAAGAACCTGTATTCGCCGTGGGGGATATCCACGGGCTTCATCTCCAGATTGTCTGCATGGTATTGGTTGATGAGCCATTTTAGTGACATCGTGTTCCATAGGATGACACCCTCGCCCTCGGTGCTCACCTGCAGCACGGCCTCTTTCATGTCGTTAAAGGGGATGGCATTCTCGCCCCAGCCTCTATCCAGCATCAGATGGTGGCTGAAACTGTTGTTGCGCACGATGACGCGCTGCTTTGCAAGGTCTTCAATAGTGAAGATGGGTTGTGGCTTGCCTTTGACATATACCACACTATGTGTAAACAGGTTCAGTGCTATTTTTCCGTATTGGCCGTAGCTGTCGTGGAATGGTGCTTTCATGCCCATCATCACGTCCGACTTGCCGTTTTTTAGGTCTTCCAGCGCTTTCCGGGAGTCTTTGAGTTTTATCTCGTAGGGCAATTTCAGCTCTTCGAAAATCATTCTCACCAGATCCACGCTGTAGCCGGTGGGCTGACCGTCTTCAAGGAATGAATAAGGCCACAGGTCCCATGCGTCTTCAAAAATCACGGGATGATCTTCTGTGAAGTGCAGACTGTCTCGCGTATTTTCTTGTGCATAGCTTTGCGTAAAAGCAAACAACCAGATGGTCAGCAAAGCGATGAGGCCTTGCTTCCATATACAACATTGGCTTCCCCTACGGGGATTATGCAGCGGATTGATCATCTTAGGTTGTACTTTGACTGTGCAAATTTAAATAAAATCTACGAATTACCAAAACTTTATCTTGTTTTTCGTGAATATTTCTTACCTTTGCACGCAAATTTGTTCTAAAATGAAATAAAATGAAGCAGAAAATGAAACCATCCACTCTTTGCGTGCAGGCTGGATGGGAACCCAAAAACGGTGAGGCGCGCGTGTTACCTATCTATCAGAGTACCACGTTCAAGTATGACAACACGGAAGAGATGGCCGACCTTTTCGACCTGAAGAAAGAGGGCTATTTCTATACTCGTCTGCAGAATCCTACCAATGATGCGGTGGCTCGTAAGATTGCTGCCCTCGAGGGTGGCGTGGGGGCTATGCTCACCAGTAGCGGTCAGGCTGCTAATTTCTATGCCATCTTCAATATCTGTGAGGCTGGCGACCATTTTGTGACTTCAAACGAGATTTATGGTGGCACCTACAACCTCTTTGGCGTGACGCTGAAAAAACTGGGTATCGAGTGTACGTTTGTGAATCCAGAGGCGTCTGAGGAGGAGATCAGTGCGGCCTTCCGTCCCAATACCAAGGCGCTGTTTGGCGAGACCATCTCTAACCCTGGCTGTAAGGTACTGGATATCGAGAAGTTCGCTCGCATTGCCCATCAGCATGGCGTGCCCCTGATAGTTGACAATACCTTCCCCACGCCTATCAACTGTCGTCCCTTTGAGTGGGGTGCTGACATCGTGACCCATTCTACTACCAAATATATGGACGGACATGCCACGCAGGTTGGCGGCTGCATCGTGGATAGCGGTAATTTCGATTGGGATGCTCATGCAGATAAATTCCCTGGTCTCTGCACCCCCGACGAGTCATACCATGGACTGACCTATACGAAGGCATTCGGTAAGATGGCTTATATGACGAAACTCACGGCACAGTTGATGCGCGACCTGGGCTCCATTCCCTCGCCTCATAACGCCTTCCTGCTCAACCTTGGACTGGAGACGCTTCATTTGCGTATGAAGCAGCATTGCGCTAACGCTCAGAAGATTGCCGAGTTCTTGCAGCAGGATGAGCGTGTGGCATGGGTGCACTATAGCGGACTGCCTTCTGACGAGAGTCATGCGCTGGCACAGAAGTACCTGCCCAACGGCTCTTGCGGTGTGATTGCCTTTGGCTTGAAGGGCACCCGCGAAACGGCCGTGAAGTTCATGGACTCTCTGGAGCTGATTTGCATTGTGACCCATGTGGCCGATGCCCGTACCTGTGTGCTCCATCCTGCTAGTCATACGCATCGTCAGCTTTCTGATGAGCAGTTGCGCGAGGCAGGTGTAGCTCCCGACCTGATTCGTCTCTCTGTAGGTATCGAGGATGTGGACGACCTGCTGGCAGATATCCGTCAGGCATTGGACAAGATTTAATCTGGAATGATTCTTCTGTATATGGCTCTTAGGATTTCCTGAGAGCCTTTTTTGTGTGACTCTATCACAAACGACCGAACGAAATCGTCATAAACGACCGAACGAAATCGTCACAAACGACCGAACGAAATCGTCACAAATGACCGAAATTTTTGAAAATATTTGGATAATTCAATATAAATCAGTAACTTTGCGCCCTGAAAATATGTTGCAACAACAAATAAAAAGATGGACAATAATTACAAACCAAGAATTGCCGACAGACTGTTAGCTCGCAAGCTGGCAGGCAAGGGTGCTGTATTGATTGAAGGCCCTAAATGGTGTGGCAAGACAACTACCGCTCGCCAGCAAGCCAAGAGTTTACTTGACTTAGGTGACACTGAAGTCCTGAAACAGAGCAGGCAGATGATGGAAATCAGTTCGAAGACACTCCTCCAAGGCGAAACACCCAGACTGATTGACGAATGGCAGACGATAACAGAGTTATGGGATACTGTCAGAAATGAAGTGGATAAACGAAATGCGTTTTCTCAATTCATCCTGACGGGTTCTACTGTTGCTCCACAGGCTGAAGACACTGTTCACAGCGGAACGGGGCGTATTGGCAGAGTCAAAATGCGACCGATGAGTCTATATGAGTCTGGCGAGTCTACCGGCAGTGTCAGCCTGGCTAAGCTCTTTGATGGCGAGACGTTCGAACCGCAACCAAATAGCATTGATTTGGAGCGTATAGCCTTTCTGACATGCCGTGGTGGCTGGCCACAAGCAACGCTGCTGGAAGGTGATATTGCACTGGATCAGGCCTTTGGCTATGTTGATGATATTGTAGAGCGAGATATACAGCGAGTAGATGGTGTGAAACGCAGCCCGAAACGTGCGCGTCTGTTAATACGTTCGTATGCGCGCAACATTTCTCAGCAAGTACCCTATAGCACCATCAAGGCCGATATGCTGTCAAACGACTCAAAAACACTTGACGAGGATACCGTTGCCGACTATATCAAGGCTCTGCGTAAGCTCTTTGTGATTGAAGACCTCGACGCATGGAATCCCAATATCCGCAGTAAGGCTGCTATTCGTACCAGCGACACCCGTCATTTCGTTGACCCAAGCATTGGAACGGCATCGTTAGGCTTAGGTCCCCAAGACCTGATAAACGATCTGGACTCGTTCGGACTCATCTTCGAAGATATGGCCGTGCGTGACCTGCGTGTGTTTGCCGAGGCACTCGACGGGAAACTATATCATTATCGCGACAGTTCAGGCCTGGAGTGTGACACCGTGTTGCATCGTCGCAATGGCACCTATGGACTGATAGAGGTAAAGCTTGGCGGCGAGAAACTGATAAACGATGGTGCAGATGCTTTGAATACGCTTGCCGATACCATAGATACCACGAAAATGAAGAAGCCTTCATTCAAGATGGTACTAACTGCTGTTGGCCCCTATGCATACCAACGGCCAGATGGCATATTTGTGGTTCCCATTGGTTGTTTGAAAGACTAACACATAAAACGGCCGTGAAATTCATGGATTCTTATACATAAACAACGGCTCCTGAAGCGCTTACGCCTCAGGAGCCTTTTTTTTAATGTTTCATGTTTCGCTCGGCTTTGCCGCTTTTACAAAGGCCGCAGGCCGACTAAAAGAATGTTTAATGT
>CAMOGP010000090.1 GCA_946614175.1 uncultured Prevotella sp.
TACCACGATCGCCCTATTGACATAGATATCCTGCTCTATGATGATATCCATGTGGATGAGCCACAATTAAAGATTCCTCATCCGCTCATGCAAGAGCGGGATTTTGTGATGATACCGCTCAACGAGATAAGAAAATAAACAATAGGCCCCGCCAATCATGATGACTGACGGGGCTTGTTTTTCTCCTTGCGAGGTGGGATTACTTACGCAGACCCAGAGCCTTCACAATAGCACGGTAACGATTGATATCGTTGACATAGAGGTACTTCAGGAGCTTACGACGACGACCTACCATCTTGGTCAGTGAACGAGCGGTAACAAAATCCTTGTGATTCTGCTTCAGGTGCTCAGTCAGGTGCTTAATACGATAGGTGAACAGTGCAATCTGGCTCTCAGCGCTACCTGTATCGGTATTGCCCTTGCCAAACTCGTTGAAGATCTCTTCTTTTTTTGCGTGATCGAGATACATAATTGTAATTTGATGATTAATAAGTTGTTGCCATAACATTCTTCCCACGCTCAGCGCCTTAATCACAACGAGTCGCGTCGTCGAATGCATCGGATTTTCCGAAAAGCGGATGCAAAGGTACGGAATTTATTTGGAACTTACAAATATTTTGCGTACTTTTGCATCAATTATGTCAACAATTATCTATCCTTCGCCCATTTTTGGGCCTGTTCATAGTCGCCGACTCGGCATCTCGCTGGGCATCAACCTCTTGCCTTCCGATGGCAAAGTGTGCTCGTTTGACTGCATCTATTGTGAATGTGGTTTTAATGCTGACCACCGTCCCACCAAACCAATGCCTCGTCGTCGAGAGGTGGCCGAGGCGCTGGAAGCCAAATTGAAGGATATGCTGGCAAACGGACCAGCCCCTGATGTACTGACTTTCGCGGGTAATGGTGAGCCAACGGTCAATCCCGATTTTCCAGAGATTATTGATGACACGTTGCGTCTGCGCGACAAGTATTTTCCCCAGGCAAAGGTCTCAGTGCTCAGCAACTCGACGATGATTCATCGTCGGGCCGTCCACGAGGCCCTGATGCGTGTGGACAATAATATTCTGAAATTGGATACTATCGACCCTATATATATAAATAAGGTGGACCGCCCTTGTGGGCATTACGATGTCAACCAAGTCATAGAAGACCTCAAACGTTTCAAGGGTCATGTGATAATACAGACCATGTTTATGAAGGGCGATCATAGCGACAATACCGGTGAGGCATACGTAGGACCTTGGCTGGAGGCCGTCAGACAGATAGCACCCAGTAAGGTGATGATTTATACGATAGACCGCGAGACGCCAGACCGTCTGCTTCAGAAAGCCAGCCATGAAGAGTTGGATACCATTCGCGACCGGGTGATAGCAATGGGCATTCCCTGTACAGCCAGTTACTAAATCACCAGAATATGGCTGGTGCTGACAAGACAACAGTAGCGTCAGACTCCAAATAGAAGAAAAAACTCCAGTCCTATGATATCAGGACTGGAGTTTTTGGTGTATGATGCTTATCAGCTAGCTGTTATTTCTTAATTTTATAGATACGGAACGACATAGCCGGCAACTGATCATTGAGCACCGTCTGCTTCTTATCGGCGGTGCAACTGATGCTGCCTGCCTTTGGCGTAATCTTCTCCGGCTGATCCAGCGTGTTCTCATCGTCCATCGAACCATTCCAACTCAGCGTCAGGGTCTCAGCAGTACGACTGCCCTTGACACCCTGCAGATTCAATGTGATGGGCTGAGTCTGCTTAGAGGTGTTCACCACCTTGACGATGATTTCACCTGTAGTCTTGTCGAAGACACTTGAGGCAAACAGGCCGTCCTGTCCTTCCTGACCGGCCACGGGCTTCTTGTTCATCGTGAGCGAGAGCACGTTGGTACCCTTGTTCATTGCATACATCTGCTGCACATAGTAGCTGACAGATTTGAAAGAGCGCAGATTGTCGTACCAGATAGCATCCGGACGCCACTGCCATCCTTCGACATGAGCAAAGAGCGGTGCGTAGGTAGCCATGTGGACAAGGTCGGCATTACGCTCGATACCCGTCATGTGGGCAGCCTCATAGAGAGATGTCTCGTAATGGTTCCATTTCTTGCCACGTCCATGACAAGCATACTCACCCGCAAAGACACGCGGACCCTTACGGTCATAAGAGTCATAACGCAGGCCGTGGCTCAAGAACCATTTCTCATCACGATAATAGTGCTCGTCGTACAGGTCCACCTTCAGTTCCTTCATGCGAGGCTGCAACAGGTCAAAATCCCATCCTTCGCTATTAGGACCTGTGGTGCCGATGAGCTTCAGCTTGGGATATTTAGCACGCAAGGCATCACTGAATTTCTTCAGGCGTTCTGTAAAGACAGGTCCAAAGCCACCATGCTTCTCGTCGTAGTCCCACTGCTCGTTGCCCACGCCCAGGAATTTCAGGTTGAAAGGTTCCGGATGTCCCATCTCTGCACGTACCTTACCCCACTTGGTATTCACGTCGCCATTGGCAAACTCCACCAGGTCGAGGGCATCCTGAATATACTCGTCGAGCTGGTCCAATGGAACGTGTACGCCCGGCTTTGTGGGGTCGGGATTCTGGAACTGACAGCTCAAACCACATGAGATAACAGGCAGGGGCTCGCAACCGAAATCCTCACAGAGTTGGAAAAACTCGAAGAAGCCCAGTCCGTAGCTCTGGTAGTAGTTGGGGAAGTAACGGTTAGTGAACGTATAGTGCCAGCGGTTCTCGTTTAGAGGACGATTCTCGACAGGTCCCACGGAATTTTTCCATTGATAGCGTGACTCCAGGTCAGTACCTTCCACGATACAGCCGCCAGGGAAACGGAACACACCAGGGTGCATATCGTTCAGCGCCTGCGCCAGGTCCTGACGCATGCCATTCTCACGACCTTTCCAAGTCTTGACGGGAAACAGCGACACATGTTCTACGTCTGTGGTTTTCTTACCGTCACCCCATACACGCAGATGTGCTTTCGCAAAAGTCTTCTTGGGCTTGATGATGGCAGTGTATTTCTTCCATTCCTTACCACTCACGTCCACACCGGCATTACCCAACTTCTGGTCGTCGCCCATCGTAGCATTATCCACGAGGTCAATCCACAGTTTGGCGTTGCCGCCATCAGGCACACGTGCCCAAACAGAAAAACGATATTCCTCACCACCTTTCACACCGATACCGAAGAAGCCCTGGTTCTCAATCATGGTGTGCTTGTCGCCGTGACCGGCAGGAGCCATACGCACATAGTGAGGATTGCGCTCAAAGGGACCATCGTCCTTCAGCGTTACTTTTCCTGAGATATCCCAACCAGCAAAGTTGTTGGGAAACTCAAACGAACGGTTCATAATCAGTTCTGCATAGAGACCACCATCTGCAGCGTAGTTAATGTCTTCAAAGAAGATACCATACATGGTTGACTGAACTGGCGCGCCCAGTTTTTTTGCATTCACGTTCAACACGTGCTGCGCCTCACCAGCGAGTGATGCTGAAAAAGCGAGTGCGAGAGATAAAAGTTTCAGATTCATCTTGTTAGTTATTAAATAATTGGTGATTGTATAATCTTTCGTGCAAAATTAGTTAAAAGATATGAAAGATGCAAATAATGTCAGAGAAAATGATTACTTTTGTAACTAATTAACTAACTAAACATATTTAGGTATGAAGAAAATCCTTGTAGCAGAAGATAATGACAGTAACTACATCTTGATGACTTACATCCTGAAACGTGATTACGAATTCCAGCGTGCCGTCAACGGGCGTGAAGCTGTAGATATGGCACTTGCAGGCGATTTCGATCTAGTGCTAATGGACATTAAAATGCCCGTGATGGACGGTTTGGAGGCTACAAAGCTGATTAAGGAGAAAATGCCAGAACTGCCTGTGGTGGCTCTGACGGCAAATGCATTCGACAGCGACCGTATGCTGGCATTTGAAGTAGGATGTGATGAATTCCTGACGAAGCCCGTCAGTAGCGCCAAGTGCCTGGAGACCATAGGAAAAATTATCGAAGAAAAAGAAAAATAGCTCAAAATCCATATAAATAGGGATTGCATGGATGCAAAGAACGTGGTACCTTTGCATCCAAATTTTTTTGTATATATTGTAAAAGGATGAAAAAGATTGTTTTAATGAGCCTCAGCCTGTTGTCAGCCACCATACTGTTTGCTGATAATATGAACGAGACTTCTTTTGTGAATGCAGCAGACACCAGTCGTGTGATCGACCTCGACGAGGTGGTAGTCGTTGCTCAACCCAAGGAAGGTCTTTTCCTTCGTCAGCAGCCCATGAGCAGCAGCGCCTTTGGCATGCAGGAATTGCAGACCCTTCAGGTGAAGAGCCTAGGTCAGTTGTCAGATTATGTTCCCTCGTTCGTGATGCCCCAGTACGGCAGTCGTCTTACCTCCTCCATGTATATTAGAGGTATCGGCTCTCGTTTAAACAATTCGGCAGTAGGTATCTATTATGACAACATCCCCCTGATGTCGAAGTCAGCCTTCAACACCCATTTCTATCAACTCGATCGTGTTGACGTGTTGCGAGGTCCCCAGGGTACACTCTATGGCGGCAATAGCGAGGGTGGCATCGTGCGCATCTATTCCAAGAACCCCATGAACTATCAAGGCACAGACGTGAACCTTGGTCTGGGTATGGGTCTGGGACAGGGTCGCAGAGCCGAAGTAGCCCATTATCAGCGTCTTTGCGATAAGTTCGCCTTCATGGTAGCTGGCTTCTATAATAGCGAAGACGGCTTTTTCTACAACACCAATCTGAATGAGAAAAACGATAAGATTGAAGAGGCAGGCGCCAAGGTACGCCTGATGTGGAAGCCCACCTCAAAACTCACTTTCGACCTGACCAGCGATTATCAGTTCACCATTCAGAACGGTTTCCCCTATGGGGCCTATGATGCAGATAAAGACGTGACAGCAGACCCCTCGACCACCTTTATGAATACCTATCGCCGTCAGATGGTGAACAGCGGATTGACTATCTCTTACGACCTGAACGATTACCTGCTGACCTCTACCACCAGTCATCAGTACCTCTGGGACCGCATGAAGATGGACCAGGACTATGTACCTACAGACTATCTGAGTCTGCAGCAGACGCAGAAGATGAATGCCGTGACCGAGGAGATTGTGTTCCGTTCAAAGAACGCCAGTCGCTGGCAGCACGCCACAGGCCTCTTCGGCAGTTATCAGTGGCTCCACATCGATGCCCCAGTAGGCTTCGGCCAGGGCATGACCGATATGCTTAACGGCATGATGCAGCGCGTTCTGCCTCCCACCCACCAGATGACCTTCTCAAACTTCCATGTGCCTGGTGATTTCCGCACCCCACAGATGAATGCAGCTGTGTTCCACGAGTCCAATCTACACCTCACAGACCGTCTGATGGCAACCCTTGGCCTGCGCTTTGAGCACCATCAGATCAAGAATGAGTATCTGACCACCGCTTTGGCTGATATCACGATGAACATAACCATTCCTGGTCGTCCGGCTCCGATGGTGATGAACGTGCCCTACGAGTCCAAATTTGAGTCGTCTGTAGAGAAGACTTCCAACCAACTGCTGCCTAAGTTCGGCTTGACCTACCGCCTCTGCGAGGACGGTTCAAATGTCTATGCTGTTGTGAGCAAGGGTTATATGGCAGGTGGCTACAATTTCCAGGGCTTCAGCGATATCTTCCAGATGGAGATGCGCTCACTGGGTGCCAACTTCCCTCGCGACGGCAAGGTGCAGCACACCGCCGAGGAGCAGGCTCAGAAGGACCAGCAGATCAGCTATGATGCAGAGACCACCTGGAACTATGAGGCTGGTGCCCACCTGAATCTCTTTGACCATAAGGTCAAGGCCGACGTGGCGCTCTTCTATACCCAGATTCGCAACCAGCAGATTTCGCGCATGAGTGCCGACTATGGTTTCGGACGCGTGATTGACAATGCCGGCAAGAGCTATAGCTGCGGTGTAGAGACAACCCTGCGTGGACAGGCCTTCGACAATCACCTGACTTGGGGTGCCACCTATAGTTTCACGCATGCCAAGTTCAAGGAATATGATGACTATGACAACGCACATCAACTCATCAGCTACAAAGACAACTACGTGCCTTTCATCCCCCAGCATCAGTTCAGCGTGAATGGCGACTACCGTTTCGATGTCGAAGACGATATCCTGAGCAGCATCACCCTGGGCTTCAATGTAAAGGGACAGGGTAAGACCTACTGGGAGGCTAATAATGATATGTACCAGAAGTTCTATGCCACACTGGGCGCTCACCTGACGTTCAGACTGAACAAGGTAGAAGTGGATTTCTGGGGACGCAACCTGACCGACACAAACTATCATACATTCCTTGTGAACAGCCAGATGACCCGTCAGAGTTTTGCTCAGCTGGGCAATCCTCTGCATGCTGGCGTAGATCTGCGTATGCATTTCTAAGAAAAAAGTTCACGTTTTTCTTTATGACGCGCTTCTCGATGCATCTTGCATTGAGGGGCGTTTCTTATTTTGTGCTATTAAAAGTTCCTTTTGTCTTATCAGTTTTAGTAGATTTTTTATTACCTTTGTGCCCACAAAAATTCATAAACCTAAAGCTTGATAAAGAATGAAACACAACAAAGTGGCCCTTGGCCTGATTTTCTGCCTGTTCTTCTTATGGGCAATCAGCAGTAACCTGCTGCCTACGATGATCCGTCAGTTGATGAAAACATGCGAACTGAACACCTTTGAGGCCTCCTTCACCGAGAGCGCCTACTGGCTCGCTTATTTCGTTTGTCCTATTCCTATTGCCATGTTTATGCGCCGCTACAGCTATAGGGTGGGCATCATCACTGGTCTGCTTATCGCTGCCATGGGTGGTCTGCTATTTTTCCCTGCAGCCATGATAAAGAGCTATGGCGTCTATCTCTGCATCTTCTTTATCATTGCCACGGGCATGTGTTTTCTGGAGACAGCTGCCAATCCCTATGTCACCGTACTGGGTGATGCCAGCACGGCTCCCCGCCGTCTGAACCTGGCGCAGTCGTTCAACGGGCTGGGTGCGTTCATATCGGCTATGTTCCTCAGCAAGCTGGTACTCAGCGGCAACGACTTCACACGTGATACCCTGCCTGCCGACTATACTGGCGGATGGGATGCCTATATCCAGACAGAGACCGACTCCATGAAGTTGCCTTATCTCCTACTGGCCCTGGCCTTGATCCTCGTGGCACTGATCCTGATGTGGGTGAAGTTGCCCAAGGTGGGCGATGAAGAACAGGCAGCCAAGGGTAAACTCATTGATTTCTCTGCCCTGAAGAAACCGCATCTGTGCTGGGGCGTCATAGCCCAGTTCTTCTATAATGGCGGTCAGACGGCGGTCAACAGTCTTTTCCTGGTCTATTGCTGTACGTATGCCGGCATCGACGAGGATACAGCCACCACCTTCTTCGGCCTCTATATGCTGGCCTTCCTCGTAGGCCGATGGATAGGCACCCTGCTGATGGGCCGCTTCAAGCCCGAGCACATGCTGACCATCTATGCCCTGGCCAATGTGGTGCTCTGCGTAGTTATCATGATGTTTGGCGGATATATAGGACTCTATGCCATGCTGGCCGTGTCCTTCTTTATGTCGATTATCTATCCCACGCAGTTCTCGCTGGCCATCGACGGACTGGGCGAGCAGACCAAGTCGGGTTCGGCCTTCCTCGTGATGGCTATCGTGGGCAATGCCTGCGTGCCTCAGTTCACGGCCTTTATCATGCACCACAATGCACATCTCTACCAGATAGCCTACATCGTCCCCCTGATATGCTTCGTGGTATGTGCTGTCTATGGTATGATGTACAGGAAACTAAATCCAACAGAATAATATAGAATGAAGTTTTTTTCAGTAACCATGCTCCTAAGCTGCTGCGTAATGACGTCAGCAGCACAGGAAACTTATCGTATCCCCGTCAGCGAAGTACATGAACAGATGCAGACGGGACAGTTTGAACCTACGTGGCAGTCGCTCGAGCAGCACCAGACACCTGAGTGGTTTCGCGATGCGAAATTCGGCATCTGGGCCCATTGGGGTGCCCAGTGTGTAGAGGGTAGCGGCGACTGGATGGCTCGCGGTCTCTATTTGGAGGGCGGCGACCAGTACAAATACCACCGTGAGCATTATGGCCACCCCTCTGAGTTTGGCTATAAGGATGTGCTCCCCCTATTCAAGGCCGAGCGCTGGAATCCAGACAGTCTCGTGGCGCGCTATAAGCGCTGTGGCGCCCAGTATTTCTTTGTGCTGGGCAATCATCACGACAATTACGACCTGTGGGATTCCAAATATCAGCCCTGGAACTCTAAGAATATCGGTCCTAAGCGTGATATCCTGGACGAATGGGCCAAGGCTGCCAAGAAGCAGGGACTACCCCTGGGTATCTCGTTCCATGCCGACCATGCGTGGACCTGGTTCGAGCCCTCAAGGCGCTATGACCTTGAAGGCGATAAGGCGGGTGTGTGGTACGACGGTAACCTGACCAAGGCCGACGGCAAGGGCAAATGGTGGGAAGGACTGGACCCCCAGATGCTCTATCAGCAGCAACACCCCATGAGTCAAGGCTCATGGGACAACCGACGCGTCCACTCCCAATGGGACTGGAGCCACGGTGCCTGTCCGCCGTCACAGGAGTTTGTCACCAACTTCTACGACCGTACCCTCGATGCCATCAACCGCTATCAGCCTGACCTCATCTATTTCGATGTCACCGTG
Source organism: uncultured Prevotella sp. (assembly GCA_946614175.1). Lineage (GTDB taxonomy): Bacteria > Bacteroidota > Bacteroidia > Bacteroidales > Bacteroidaceae > Prevotella. The sequence continues at coordinate 8,750 of CAMOGP010000090.1, forward strand.
CTGCCGTTCTATCCCCTGAGCGACTGTGGCCTGAAGATTGCAGCCCACCTCTATAATAAGAATCCGCGCAGCGTGGTCTTTGGCAAGATTCTAAACGAGGACCAAAAGAAAGCGCTGACGTGGGATGTGGAGCGTGGCGCTCCCAATCAGATGATTGAGCAGCCCTGGCAAACGTGCAACTGTATTGGCGACTGGCATTACAACACACGTACCTATCGTCGCGGCTATCGCACAGCGACGAATATTGTAAAGCAACTCGTGGATATCGTGTCAAAGAATGGCAACCTGCTACTGAATATTCCCCTGCGTGGCGATGGCACCTATGATGAGAAGGCGGCTGCCTTCCTGGACGAGTTGGAACCCTGGATGACGCAGAACGGCGAGAGCATCTTCGGCACCCGCCCGTGGGTGAAGTTTGGTGAGGGTCCTGTGGCCGAGAAGGACATCAAGATCAGCGACCAGGGCTTCAACGAGGCGCAGTATAACGGGATGGACTATCGCGACATTCGCTTCAACCAGACACGGAAATATCTCTACGTCACGGCGATGGGCTGGCCTGCGGATGGCAAACTCGTCATCAAGTCGCTGGCCAAGAACAGTCCCCATTTCAAGAAGTCCATCAGCAGCGTCTATCTCCTTGGCTATGGCAAGCTGAAGGCACGTCAGACAGCAGCAGGTCTTGAGGTACAACT
>CAMOGP010000091.1 GCA_946614175.1 uncultured Prevotella sp.
CCCTTGACCTTCAGAACCGGAATCTGACGCTCTATTCAGCTAAGCTACGGGTCCCCTTGTGTTCGTTAGCGAGTGCAAAATTACACATTTTTTTTCAAAGACGCAAATTTTTTTTCATTTATTTGCAACGATTGATAGAATTCTTTGTAACTTTGCACCTCGAAAGTAAGCATAGAAATAACTGATGGAAAAAAGAACGCTGATTCTTGGTATCATAATGGTTTTAACCTTGTGTGGTTGCAAGGATTTAAAACCTCAAAAATCTGATGACTCTATACAGGATGAAGACTCTTTGGAGTTGGCTGATTCGCTGACGGAGGAAGAGAATATGGACGAATTGATTTCAGAAGAACCTATGCCTGTGTCGGCAGAGGAGCTTTTTGATGATTTTCTGTTTAATTTCGCTTCAAACAAGCGTCTGCAGATGGAGCGTGTTAAATTCCCAATTATCGTAAGTTCGGAGGCTAAGAAAGATACGTTGGATAAGAATGAATGGCAGATGGAACATTTCTTTATGCATCATGGTGAGTACACACTGATATTCGACAGTGAGTCGCAGATGGAATCGGTGACTGACACCACTGTGAATCACGCCATTGTAGAGAAAATATTCTTAGATCAAGGTTTTGTGTGTCAGTATCAGTTTGATCGTCAAAACGGCCGTTGGATGCTTGACAGGATGAACAAACAGACTATGTCGCATAATCCCAATGCATCTTTTCTTTCTTTCTATCGTCGTTTTGCCACGGATTCTTTATTCCGTCAAGAGAGTCTGGCGCAAGAGATAACTTTCAGTGGTCCTGATCCTGATAATGACTTTGAACAGATGGAGGGAGTTATTACACCTGATTTTTGGAATGCCTTTGCCCCTGAACTCCCTCATGGCACTATATATAATATTGTATATGGTCATCCACATACACATTCCAACGTGAAGATTTTCTTGTTGCGAGGTATTGCCAATGGTATGGAGGTTGAGATGACCTTCCGTCGAGAGCATAATGAATGGAAACTCATAAAACTGTCAGAATGATGAGAGATTCTTACGACTATAGTCTATTATGTCATAATACCTTTGGCATTGAAGCTAAGTGCAGTCGCTTTTTGGAATATTCATCTGTAGAAGAAGCTCAGCATGTTGCGGATTTGCTGCATGCTGAAGATAAGCCGCTACTAATTATTGGTGGTGGTAGTAATCTGTTGCTGACAGATGATTTCAAAGGTGTTGTTGTTCACTCCACCATAAAGGGTTACGAGGTGCTTCCTGCAGATGATGATGACCACCTGTTGTTGCGTGTGGGAAGCGGTGAGGTGTGGGACGATATCGTTGCTCTGTGCGTGAAACAAGGATGGCAGGGAGCCGAGAATCTCTCCCTGATACCTGGTGAAGTGGGGGCCTCTGCTGTACAGAATATCGGTGCCTATGGTAGTGAGGTCAGTCATATAATATATAAGGTGGAAGCTGTGGAACTTGCTACGGGAAAAATATGTGAGTTTAATGTCGATGACTGCCAATATGGCTATCGGCAGAGTCGGTTTAAGGCCGATTGGAAAAACCGTTTCCTGATTACCCACGTTACCTATTGTCTGTCCAGGCATGACGGACCTCTTAATATTGACTATGGTAATATACGTGCTGAGTTAGAGCGCAGACAGATAGAATATCCCACGTTGCAGCAATTGCGCGACGTGATAATCGATATCCGAAATTATAAACTGCCAGATCCAAAGGTTTTGGGGAATGCAGGCAGTTTCTTTATGAATCCCGTGGTGGAGCGCAAACAGTATGAGCAATTGTTGTCACAGTATCCTCAGATGCCTCATTATTTTATTGACGAACAGCATGAGAAGATACCTGCAGGTTGGCTCATCGAGCAGACAGGTTGGAAGGGGCGCTCCTTAGGTCCTGTTGGCGTGCATGACCGTCAAGCTTTGGTACTGGTGAATCTTGGTGGCGCCAAAGGAGCAGATGTTGTGCGCCTCTGTCAGCAGATTCAGAAAGATGTGTTCGAACGTTTCGGCATTCTGATTAAACCAGAGGTGAATATTGTATGAAAGTCACATTCCTTGGCACAGGTACATCGTGTGGCGTACCCGTGATAGGTTGCCAGTGTAGGGTTTGTCAGAGTGCAGACCCTAAAGATAAGCGCTTGCGCTGTTCTATCCTGGTAGAGACTGCGAGCACACGTATCCTTGTTGATGCAGGTCCTGATTTTCGTCAGCAGATATTGCCACAACCCTTTCGTCGTATTGATGCCATTTTGGTTACTCATTCTCATTACGACCACATGGGCGGTATGGATGATATTCGTCCTTACTGTCAGTTTGGCGAGATGAATGTTTATGCCGACGCCATAGCCTGTAAAGGTATGCTCGAGATGTTGCCATACTGTTTTGCGGAGCATCGCTATCCCGGTGTGCCTCAGATTGGTCTGCACGAGATTAGTGCTGGCTGTCCCTTCACCATTGGTGATATTTCTGTGATGCCTATCCGTGTGATGCATGGTAAGTTGCCCATCCTCGGTTTTCGTTTCGGCACCTTTGCCTATATCACCGATATGAAGTATATTGAGGACGATCAGTTTGCTTTGCTTGAAGGTGTGGAGACTCTTTGTGTCAATGCCCTCCGTTTTGATAAACCCCACCACTCTCATCAGTTGGTTGGTGATGCCATTGCCTTTTCTAAAAGGGTGGGGGCTCGACGCACCCTGCTGACCCACATGTGTCATGATGTAGGTTTGCATGAGGAGGTAAATCATCAACTGCCTAAAGGAGTAGAATTAGCTTTCGATGGTCAGGTTCTGAAAATAGAATGAGTCTCAGTAATTTACTGAGACTCATTCTATTTATATCTTTAGCGCCGGAAAATATCTAGGATGCTGCCGTAACTACGCTTAAGCTTTTGTAGCGTCATCATTCCGTCGTAGGCCATTATGCCGTATTTTACATATTTTAGAATCTGTTCGCTGCGTGACAAATCACCATCTTTCTCTGTTAGAATGCCCCACAAACGCTTAATCTCCTCTTCTTCCAACCCGATGACCTCGTCCAACTGCTCTTTGCGCATCTGAATCTCTTCTAATGAGTGGTAAGGCCGTACATTTTTTTTCTTTGCCATAGTCAGTAACACAAGAGTTAGTTAAGTAATATTCTTGACAGGTATTTTACCAACGGACGCTCTATCCACGATTTGCGTGAACTATAGACTACCAAAAATAAGAGCAGGTAAACGCCGGCTACTATCAGTAGTGCAAGGGTAAGTCCTGTGAACTGTGACATCCACACGGCAAAAGCCACCGACAAGAAGAAAAGCAGGATTGCCAGAATAATGGTTAATGTCGCAGCCAGTGCGATAGCACTCAGTAGGCGTACCACTTTTTCCACAATATCCAGTTTCGCATACTCTTTGCGAAGCTCGAAATTGTGCTTCACCATCTCAATGAGTTGGGTGATAGTCTCTATATTCTTATCGCTTGACAGCATTTGTGAATCTCAATCCTCAATCTTCAGATCTTAATTGTTAAACCACCTTAGTCTGCAACTTCATCCAAATCGTCAATCAAATCGCCCACATCCTTGCGGCTTAGTTTGATGTTGTGCTTTTTTAGAAATTCATCTACGGTGTTTGATATTTTCTCGCGTGTGTTGCTGCCTTTGTCGGGAGCCACGAGTATTCCGATTGCTGCACCAGCTAATGCTCCGCCAAGGAATGCTCCCAGATAACCTAAACCTTTCATAATTTATAAATGATAAGTGAATAAATAATTTTTTCTGCGAGCAAATTTACACAAAAATATAGAAAAGACAAGTGTTTTGCATGATTTTTTTTGTTAAAAAGCTCATATTTTGTCCATTTAACAAAGTTTATGCACCTTTATGGTCCATATATCGACGATATTTTGTAATTTCGCACGGTAAAACATTGAAATTATTTAAGAATAATAAATAAAAGTATTATGAAGAAGTACATCGTTTTGTGTGCAGGCCTTTGCCTGGCTATGTCATTTACCGGTTGTAAATCTAGTGAGAGTGCCTACAAGAAAGCTTATGAGAAAGCTCAGGCTCAGGCCCAGACCACACAGCAGGAGACAATAGTACAGGAGACTCCTGTAGTGACGCCTGTTGTCACAAAGCCCGTTACCGAGACAAAGGTTGTTGACAATCTGGATAACGTTACTGTTCGTCAGGAGCGTGTATCTGTAGTCAACGGAGCTGGTCTGAAAGACTTCAGTGTTGTTGTTGGTTCGTTCTCTGTGATTGCCAATGCAGAGGGACTGCAGCAGCGTTTGAAGAATGCTGGCTATGCTGCTCAGATTGCCAAAAACGAAGATCGTAACATGTATCGTGTTATCGCTTCAACTTTTGCTACAAAAGCAGAGGCCGTTCAGAGCCGCGATCAGTTGCGTGCTACTTATCCCGATGCATGGTTGCTGTTCTACACTCGCTAAGCATCAATACGATTGGCAAGAATTCTTTCTATCGACTACGGTCGTAAACGAACAGGTTTAGCAGTCACCGATCCGCTTCAGATCATTGCTGGCGGATTGGCGACTGTTGCTACATCTGAACTCTTTGATTGGTTGCAGGCATATATTGCTCGCGAGTCTGTAGAGCGTATTGTAATTGGTGAACCGCGACAGCCCAATGGTGAACCCAGTGAGAATTTGGCTCGTGTGCAGCAGTTTGTGAATCGTTGGCGTAAAGCTGTACCAGGCATTCCTATTGACTATTATGACGAGCGCTTTACGTCGGTATTAGCCCATCAGGCCATGATTGACGGCGGACTGCGTAAGAAGGCGCGTCAGAACAAGGGACTGGTTGATGAGATTAGTGCTACGATAATTCTTGAGGACTACATGCGTAGTCGTAAGTTTTAATTTTTAATTTTAATCTTTAGTTTAAAGTGATATTACCTATTTATGTTTATGGACAGCCCGTGTTGCGTAAGGTGGCAGAAGACATTACGCCCGACTATCCCGAGTTGAAGACACTTATTGAAAATATGTGGGATACGTTGGCCGATTCCGAAGGTATTGGCCTTGCGGCACCTCAGATTGGTCGTGATATCCGTCTGGTAGTCATTGACTTAGATCCGTTGTCAGAAGACTTACCTGAATATAAGGATTTTCGTCAGGTATATATCAATGCTCATATTGTAGAATATGATGATACAAATACCGACGCTTCCGAGGAAGGCTGTTTGTCATTGCCCGCCATCCATGAAAAGGTAGTTCGCCCGACACGAATCCGTGTACAGTGGATGGACGAGGATTTCCAGTCTCACGATGAGTGGATTGAAGGCTATCTTGCCCGTGTGATGCAGCACGAGTTTGATCATCTGGATGGTAAGATGTTTATAGACCGCATTTCACCTCTTCGTAAACAGCTTATTAAGAACAAGTTGAAAGCCCTTATCCAAGGTCGCTATCGTTGTGGCTACAAGACCAAGCCTGTCAGGAGGTAAGAAATAATAGGTGAGAGATGAAAGATATGATTAGTTATTTCACGAGAGGGTTGTGCTTTGGGAATAAACTGGGCTGCTTTTCTCGTATATCCTTGGTAATCACATCTTTCATCTTTCATCTTTCACCTGTTTTTGCTCAGTTCAACACCGAACGACTCATCGCCATAGGGCGTTCTGCGCTCTATTACGAGGACTATGTGCTTTCTATACAGTACTTTAATCAGGCTGTCATCGCCAAACCTTATCTTTATGAACCTTGGTTCTATAGAGGCATAGCAAAATATTACCTCGACGATTACGCTGGTGCAGAGAACGATTGCTCTGAGGCCATAAAACGTAATCCATATGTTACCAACCTCTACGAATTGCGCGGACTAACACGCATCCAGCAGAAGAAGTTCTCTGAAGCAATCGACGACTATACACGTGCCCTGAAATATGCTCCTGACAATCGTGGCTTGTGGCATAATCGTGTGCTTTGTCGCATGCAGAATAAACAGTATGAAAAAGCTCTGCTGGAGCTAGACACCATGCAGGTGCGCTGGAGTCAGTATGCCCGTGCCTACACCATGCGTGCAGATATCTATATGCAAATGAAAGATACTGTACAGGCTATGTCGGCGCTTAGCAAGAGTCTTGAGATTGACCCTTACGATGGTCAGGCTTGGGCAGCACGCAGTATCATCTATCTATCTCAGGAACAGTGGGACTCGGCCGTTGTCCAATTAGATCGAGCCATTCATCTGATGCCTCGTCATGCTGGCTGTTATATAAATCGTGCCTTGGCCCGTATCCATCAGAATAATCTGCGTGGTGCGATGACCGATTATGATATGGCACTTGATATAGAACCCAATAATTTTTTAGGACATTATAATCGTGGATTGCTTCGTGCGCAGGTTGGTGACGATAATCGTGCAATCATTGACTTCGATTTTGTGCTAAAGTTAGAACCGGAAAACATGTTGGCACTCTTCAACCGTGCAGTCTTGCTAGATAAGACTGGCGACTTGAGAGCTGCTATTCGTGATTATTCAAAGGTGATTAACGAATTTCCAAATTTCTGGACTGGTCTTGAATTTCGTGCTGCCTGCTATCGAAAGTTGGGTATGACCAAACAGGCTGAAGCCGACGAGTTCACCGTTTATAAGGCCCGCCTTTATAAACATCTCTATGGTACACAGCCCCGCATGGACCCCAATCAGATACGAAAGCGTAGCGATGCTGACGTAGAGAAATACAACCAGTTAGTGATGGATGATGATCAGGAACAGGAGCAGGAGTACGAAAATGAGTATCGCGGTCATGTACAAAACCGTCGTGTGGAGATGGCTTTCCAACCGATGTTTGCCTTGTCGTATGTGCCGCAGCACCATGAGGTGAATAGTCGTATTCCTTACGATGAACAGGTGGAACTGTTGAATGCCAACATAAAGGATCATCAGCTACATATCAGCAATACCCATACCTCGCTCGATGATGAGCAGTCGGCTGTCTATTTCCAACTTATCGACACACTTTCGCGTGCCATTGAAAGAGCTCCATCTACTGAAGGCGTAGCCAATCTGCTGCTGCAGCGTGCTGTGGCTTATTCTATGCTTCAGAATTTCGAGGGTGCTATAGAGGATCTTTCTACCTATCTTTATATTGATTCTGCCTCTGTGCTTGCCCTATGGCAACGTGCTGTGTGCCAGATGCGTATTAATCGTTTTCAGGCATCTCAAGGAACCAATGTGCAGTTGCAGAACGCTAGTGTACGAGGTGACCTGACTCATGCCCTCGAATTGAGTCCTCACTCCCCTTGGCTGCTTTATAATCTTGGCACAATGGCAGCTATGCAACAGGATTATGCTGTTGCCGTGGATTATTTCACGTCGGCTCTCACTTACGATCCCTCGTTTGCTGAGGCCTATTTTAACCGTGGTCTGTGCCGTCTATATCTTAAGCAGCAACAAGAAGCCGTGCTCGACCTAAGCAAAGCGGGCGAGCTGGGACTTTATCATGCCTATAGTCTAATAAAGAAAAATAATAAATAATGGTACCTTGCGTGTGCTAGAATACGTAGGTGCGAGGTTAAAAATTCTCGAACTGTCGATTTTCTATAGCTTTCACTGCCATACATTCCATCTCTATGAGCCATTCAGGACGGCACACGGCTGCTCTTACGATGACCAAAGGCTTGTTAGGAAAACGTTCTTGAAATAGTTCTTTCACTACCGTATAGTCGCTTCCGTCACGTAGATAGACAATCATTTGGGCTACGTCGTCAAAAGTGCACTCAGCCTCGCCGAGCAACATTTCCACGTTTTCCCACATTCTATATGTCTGTTTTACAACATCTTTCTGATGCATCACCATACCTTTGCTGTTGATGCTTGCCGTGCCTGATATCAGCACGTGACGACGGTCGCCGTAATCCACACGGGTACCACGCTCAAAACTTACCCCGTAGTCACTGGTGCGGTTAAGGTGTGTTGGGGCGTAGAGATATGTTATCTGCTCTTTCCTGATACCATCTACGGCATAGTTATCCATCATTGTCAGCACGTTCGCATTGTGCATACGTCCACCGATACCGGTAGAGGCAATGAAGTGCGTGTCGTTGGTCAGTCCCTGTGTGAAAAACACCTGGTTACGTGCCCTCACCACACCACCGTAGTTCAGGTCTATATCGTTGACAAATAGCCATGTGCGCAGACAGTTTTTCTCTAGCGTACATCCCTCCTGTGCCAACTGCATTACATACTCGTTGAAGAGCAGTCGCATCTGATATTCTGAATTGGCCGCCATGTTGTGAGCGCTGGCATTCCAAAGGTGACGATATGCACCATGACGTACCTCAAATAGTTCGCTGGGCAGGGGGCGTGTCTCCACATCCGTTAGTAGGTACACCCACAATGCGATTTTTGTTCCGTCCAGTGGTGGCTGTTCCACTATGCTCTTGGCACAGTCGCTGACATCGGCCACCACCACCTCGTCGGCCTGATTAGCCGCGTCGCTTAGGAAATAGCGCTTAAACACAGCTATCGCTCCCTTCAGTTCTTTCTCTATCAACTGTTGATATGCGTTCATTAGCGCATTTAGTTGGTCGTGAAAAGACTGTCGGCAGTCTGTAGCGTGCAGTATAGTGTGATATTCTTTAACCCCTTCACCGCAATCAAAAGTGAAAAGGTCAGCATTTGCGTTAGTGTAATCGATATGTCTTATCATAGGTTTTTATTTGGAATGCAAAGGTACAAATAAGCAAGCTAAATTCAAAAAGAAAACTCTTTTTTCTTTTCTTTTTTACTAAAAATATCTTGTGAAGTACTTGTAATGCTTAACTAATAATATAAATGGTAGACTCTGAATTTTGTTTTGTATAATATAAAAACGCCATACTTTAATATTAAAAAAAGTGTTTGAGCAAAGTTTTGCAAACTGAAAATACAAATGTGAACTATTGTAAACGAATTTATTTGGATAGTTCGCTTTTTTTATGTATCTTTGCAAACGAAATCAACCGTAAGAAAAAAATGAAACTGATATTACTGACCGTACTGCTGACGATGTGCAGCACTGGGGCTTTCTCACAGAAAAGGGAAAGCCTGAATCTGGAGATGATTGACAAACAGGCGATTCCTGAGGACACAATGGTGCGACGGGGTGTGCTGGACAACGGACTGACGTATTATGTGCGCAAGAACGACAGTCCGAAGAAACTGGCGTATTTCTACCTGCTGGTGAAAGCGGGTTCTGTGGTGGAGCAGGACAACGAGCGAGGCATAGCCCACTTCGTGGAGCATATGCAGTTTAAGGGCACGAAGCATTTCCCTGGCAGCATCTTTCAATTTACCCAGCGCCACGGACTCCAGTTTGGCCACGACACCAATGCCTTCACGGGCTTTACAACGGTGCGCTACCAGTTGAATGGGATC
>CAMOGP010000092.1 GCA_946614175.1 uncultured Prevotella sp.
TTATCAGCTTCTTCGGAGAAAGCGGTGATGCCGTACTTCGTCTTCAACTGCAACTTCACCATGTCGCACAGCTCCTGACAGTTGGGAACGGGCAGGTTAAACATGTACTTGAAACGGTTCTTTACAGCAGGGTTGTTCTCCAGGAACTCCTCGAAACCCTTGGGCAGACCAGCCAGAATCACAATGGGATTACCTTCCCACTTGTCCATCTCGACAAACAGTTTGTCAAGCGGGTTCACCTGATTGGAATACTTATCAGGCAGCAGTTTCTGCACGTTATCAAAGAACAGAATACCATCCTGGGCCTTCTTGATATTATCATCCCACTGGTCCACAAATCGCTGATAGTCAACAGCATCCACCATGGTCAGTTTGGGTTTGCTGATAATCTGATTCTGACAGAAATAATCACGGATAATCTCTGCCAAGGCCGTCTTACCCGTACCCGTCTCACCAACGATGATAGAGTTGACCGACAGGCGCACGGTGGTAATATCCTTACGTGTTCTCAGATAAGCATATGCATCAACGATATTCTTCAACTGCGACTTCACATCGTCCAAACCCACAAGTTTGTCGAGCACATGCTGAGACATCATTGGCTGGCCGCACCACTTGCAGAACTTGGCAATGCTTCTGTTTTCCTTATGACAATGTTCGCATTTCATCGTACGCTCTCCTGTTGATTGACATTTTTATTCTGGTGCCAGCCAATCACCTTAGGACTGAACAGACACAACTCAAGAATCATCACGATAACAAGTAGCATCCACAGCAGATAATGGATAACCGACTCACCCGATATAGAGTGAATCTGGTCGTCAACCTCATCGAGCACGCTGAAATGAGAAGCCTTGTATCGTTGAGACTTAGTCTTAAATGTATAATATAGCGGTTCAAGAAGCGTGGACTTGATATCCTCCTTCTTGAGGGCCTCATTGATAAACTTAGCATCTGCCTTTTCATCACGACTAAAGTCTGTGATTCTAGCCACTAAGATATATATTAAGGAGATGAGGAAGACCGCCAAATGGAATAATACCGGCATATGCTCATTGACAAACTTCAGGGCGTAATATGGCGCAAACGATGTAGCTAGGCCGAAACCTCCAAACAACAAAGAAACCAGAGCGCCATAACCTCGGAAATAGGCTCGCACTGCCACGATAACACCAGTCATTCCACCCAAAGGATAGATAATCGTGGTAAGGTGATGTCTAAAGAGATAGGTACGATCGTCCAATCCCAAAATGAATACCAAAAGGCACCACAAGGCGGCAAGACCATAGAAACCAAAGCGGATAGACACGTCACGATAATGGGCCGACTGCCATTCGCGGCGTACTTCGTTGACACGTGCCTTTGTTTCTTCCAACGCTTTGGTATATCGGCGATAGTAGATGCACTGAGGGTCCAGCTCACCAAGTTTGAGCACCCACCTCTCCAACTCACGCTCATAACTGTATTCTTCTTCGAAGGCTTGTGCAGGGTCTTCATGATAGAATACAGAGAGCCACTGCATCAGGGAACCATTACGCAGTTCAACTTTTATCTGTGGTTGTTTCTTGGAATCCAGATTACGTCCGTCATTCAGCGTCACACCTCCCGAAATGAAATACACAGGTTTTCCACCCAGTATCTTACAGAAACGATACAATGCCGTATGGAGATCGTAGGCACAGAGGCGTTCCCTGTTCTCCTCGGAAGTCAGGTCAAAACATTTGTCGGCCTCTGCAATCAGCCCCTTCCAACCCTTATGCTTGGCATAGAAATAGAAGCGGTCGTTGGGATCCAGGAACTCCACAAGCTGCTCCCTGAGTTCATCGTCAGTAGCACGCTGCACCTTCACCAGTTCGTAGGCCAGGAGCATACCGATCTTCTCGGGCGTGTCAGCATCACGCAGGTCGTAGCCCACATTAGGCGCAATCTTATAGAGCACCTTATAGGCCAGGGCCTTGGAATATTCCTGTCCCTGCGTGAGATGTCTGACTGCCTCGCACACAGCCAGATCAGCATGTGAATAAAGCCAAGAGAGCAGACGTCCGTCGCACAAGGCGTGCCAGTCTTCCTCCCTGACCTTCTCATAACCAAAAGCACGGACAATATCCTGAACGGTAGACGACGGGAGGTAGGTGATGAAAGGTATGCCCTTGTCCAACTCATAGACCATACGCAGCACGCTGGTCTTTCCGTCGACATCAGGCTGGAAATAAGAACGGAGGCGCGTCACGTCGCCATACTCCCTTGCCTCGAGCCATAGGAACAGGGCATCATTGGGATTAAGGAGCAGAATAGCATATTTCTCTTGATTGGAAAGCAGCGTCATCACGATGTCCTGCACATCCTCACATTCCTTATTATCTACATCGGTATATTTCAGCGTGGGCTCCATAGCGAAGCAAGACGCTATATAACCTGCTTTCTGGTCATTGGGATAACGAACATTCAGAATATCTTTAATCAAAGTGGCAAGTTTGATGTTACCACTCTGTTCCAACCATTGTACGATACGGCCACTATACAAATAGTGCGTAGCCAACTGCTCATTGGCAATCAGCATAGGCACAAGCTCCTTCACATTCTCAGCAATCAAGTTACGCTCGGGGTCAACCACGAAGCTCTGATAGCGGAGGAATGGCGAAGAGATATCTACTGCCACATCTTCACCAAGGAACCAACGTTCCACCTCGTCGTATCCCCAACGGGTGTTCTGGTTTACGGAGGTAAGGCCTTGAATGAGTCGCTTGACAGGATCGGGCAGTTCGTTAAGTCGAGGCAGACGTCCCTCGTTCTTCTGTTTCATCATGGCACGCTCGTTAGAGCTCATCGGACTTTCGCCAAGCCACAATGTGAAGAGGGTCATACCAAGTGAATAAAAGTCGGCTGCAAAAGTGATTTCCACTACGCCATCAATCACATCGGTGTACATCTCAGGCGCCGCATAAATAGGTGTACGGGCCTGAGTGGTACGGAAGGATTTACCTTCAGTCTCCTGAATGGAAGATATACCAAAATCGCCCAGTACCAGTTCCTGCTGTTCCTTGTCGCGGAAGAAATAGTTGGTGGGTTTTACATCCTTATGCAGCAGGTGATTCTTATGACAGTAGGCCAAAGCAGCGGCAGCCTGAAGGGTCAGTCGACGGAATCGATTAAAGTCGCCATTGATTCTGACGTCTTTCAGCGTACCACCCTTCAGATACTCCATCAGCTCATAATAACGGTTCTTGCCGTCAACATAAGTACGACCATAGTCTTGAAGGTCTACAATCATTTCAAACTGGAACGAGCGTACCAGTTGGAGCAGTTTCTTATTGATATCGAAATTGGGATAGTAAAGCTTCAACACATAGTCTTTACCATCTCTCCGGACAAGATACACCTGGGCCTCACCTGAATTATCACTCAGACAGGTCACCTGCTCGTAGTCTAAACCCTTAAGATTGAAATATGATGCCGATGACTCATTAGAGCCTTGACGGGAAGCAGGTCCCTGAGGACGCATGGTACGCTCTTCCGAGTTTTTCTCAGGCATACCCACAATAGTTGCCTCATCACTCTCTGGCGACTTATTTCCAATAACCATTGTCTTATCATCGCCACCATAGACCATCGTCTTGTCGTCATTGACAACATCATCATCAATAGCCTTTGCCTTGTCTTTATCGGCAAAAACCATCGTCTTATCGTCGTCAACAGGGTCAAGGTCACGGTTCATCACCATGGTCTTATCATCGTCCGCAACGGTGTCGTCAAATACGTCGGTCTTATCGAAATCGTCTGCCATTATTTATCGTCCTTAATTTCCTGCTTTGAATTATGCCCAAGTATCACCCATTTGCCACCCATCTGAGGTTTAGCACAACCACAAGGACTTGAGTGTAGAGCACTCTTGTAATTACATTTCCATGCCAATCGCACACCCGAAGGTTTTTGAGCCATCGCATAATTTCGCACTGTTGCAGGCGATGGGTCTTCGGGGATAGCCATTCTATTGAGCAACTCAGCCAACTGGTCGAGCTTACGACTCTTCATATCGGCTAGTTCCTCCTTAGTCACACGCTGTCGCTTGGGCACTGGTTTTATATCAATATGCTGTCCCTTATCCTCTGCCAATAGCGTAAGTACTCGTTTGCGCAAGCCTTGAAGATCATCATCGCGCTGTCTGTCCTGCTCAGTTTCGTATGGCAGTTGCATCTGCAGTTCGTCATACTCCTGAGCAATAGCCATCAGTTCCTTGTACTCGGGCATTTGCCGAACCCGCTGCAGTAAGTCGCGAGCTTGGTCTGTCAAAGGACGTCCACACTGTTTACAGAAAGAGAAATCGTTCAGTGTATGACAAGCGGGACATACAATACCGCCACGAGGCTGTCCGCACTCTGGGCAGTAAACGTCCTGTTCGTTAAAACTTGCGCCACAGAAAGAGCACACATCAGACTTGATATAATGATGACATGCCTCACAAAAATCGGCATCTGGGTCTATCTCACTACCACAGTTAGGGCATACGCCCGTAATAAGGAAAGCGCCACACAGCGCACAGTAGGTAGCATCAGGATCATTGATAGTTCCACACTTTGGACAAGGTATGCCATTAGCATTGGCAGCCTGCCCCTGCATCATCTGCTGCATCTGGGGAGTATCGTTATCTCGAGACCTAAACTGCTCACGCTGTAGTTCTTGTTCTGAATTTAGAAATTGTTCGTCAGTCATTAGAATATTTATTAATTTGTCTGCAAAGATAACCAATCTTTATCATTCTGACAAATAAAATGAAGAAAAAATTGAAATGTGAGTCAGTAAAATCTTCACGCCAATCAATATCAGGATGATACCACCCACTAATTCGGGGCGCAATCGCCTCTTCACGGTCTCGCCAAACCGGATGCCCAGCAGGTGACCAAACACACTGAAGAAGAAGGAACCTAGACCAATCCAGACAAGTGGTTCCAGGAGGAGCGACATGGAGGAATAACCCGTAACGGCAAAGGAGATGCCCACGGCCAGCGCATCTATACTCGTGGCCACAGCCAGGAGGAGTTGGGTGCGGAGTTTCCGCGGATTAAAGAAATGCTGTTCCTCAGGCTGGAACGACTCATAAATCATCTTGCCGCCCAGAAAAGCCAGCAGGCCGAAAGCCACCCAATGGTCGTAGGCTTCAATATAATGGGCAAAATAATTCGTGGCGAGCCATCCGAAAAAAGGCATCATCGCCTGGAAAAGTCCGAAGAGGAAGGCAATACGGAGAATCACAGGCCATTCCCGCCGGCCCTGAATCACACCACTGGCTATCGACACCGTAAAACAATCCATGGCCAACGCCACGGAGAGCATCCATATATCCAAGAGATTCATCATGAGACCTATACTCTTTCTACCTTCATTTTGTAGCGGCCATCCGCAAATTCTATTCTCATCACACGCACCATCTCGTCATCGGTTGGCGTCAAGGCCAGGGCCACATGTCCCATGGTACGGCGTAAATTAATTTCCACACAAGGATGCAGTAGGAAACGCCCACCCTTGACCACCATCATATCAACCCCGAAAGGTCCGGTATAGCCACCCTTAAGGATGGCCGGCAGACTACTGCAAATATTTTCCTTAATACTATCAAGCAATTCAATTGATATATAACGGCTTATCATTTCACGCTTTTTATTTTCCGTTGCCAGGATATTCCCCGTATAGGCGCCGTTTGCCGTATGGAAAAGCGAGAGTCCCAAGTAACGGATACTGCCATCTTCACCGGCATAGAACTCCATGCCAAAATCCTTCTCTTTGTCAAAAAATGGTTCAGCCATCACAGAGCCCTGCGTCGCAAACAGATTGCGCAGCCATCCGGCCTGATGCGTGGTAAAAGTGGTACTGTTCACAAAGCGCAATCCCCTGCCACTCGACGACCAGGGAGCCTTGAGAACCAGTCGGCCGTAACGCTCCAGAAGCAGGCGAATTTCTTCTTCCGTATGACACTCGGACGACTCGCCTACCGTACCTTCACATTGCAGCAGCGGAAGGAGTTGGGCTGAGGTGCGGCGATGCGACAACTGACGGATAACGTCCAACTGAACATCCGTGGGCAACAAGCGCTCGTCTGCCCCACTCCGCTTCAGACGGGCCTTCAGGGCCACATCCCATCCCCAGGGCTGGATTTTCGTGATGTCCGACGAGGGGATTTTTGTTTCCCAACGAGGGAGGAAATTTTTCCTGACCGGCGCGTAATCCTTCAGTTGTCTGTTGACGGCATGAAGAAAACGGTCATAGTCGTAGGCGGCACGTTCAGGATTATCAACAAGAACACTGTCTCCCTCTTCAGCCCACAAGGCCGGAATAAAGCCTAGGTCATGGCGCAGCTGCCGACCGGCATGAGGCGCGGTGAAGTTGGCGAGGTTGGCTGCAAGGGCGATATCGTGTTCAGGATTAAATATATGTAATGTCATATTCTCAATTTTTCGGCAAAATTACTCAAAAAATCGCAAACTTATTTGTATTTATAAAAAAAAAGTGATACTTTTGCAGAATGTAATACATAATATTATACAAATTAGACTAAAAACAATAACCAATGATGAATATACCTATTGCTTTTTGGCTCGTTCCAATTGCCTCAGTAGTGGCCCTTGGCATGGCTTACAGTTTCTTCCGCAGCATGATGAAGGCGGAAGAAGGCACGCCCCGTATGATAGAGATTGCCGGTCACGTAAGACGTGGTGCAATGGCCTATCTGAAACAGCAGTACAAAGTGGTGTTGATTGTTTTCATCATCCTTGCCATCATCTTCTCTGTAATGGCCTATGGCTTTGGTGTACAGAACCCATGGGTACCGTTTGCTTTCCTGACGGGCGGCTTCTTCAGTGGACTGGCAGGTTTCTTTGGTATGAAGACGGCCACCTATGCCTCTGCCCGTACGGCCAACGCAGCGCGTAAGAGTCTGGACGGCGGACTGAAGATAGCCTTTCGCAGTGGTGCCGTGATGGGACTCACAGTGGTAGGTCTGGGACTGCTGGACATCGCCGTATGGTTCTTGATTCTGAATCGGTTTGACCCCGACGGACTTATCTCTATCACCACCACGATGTTGACCTTTGGTATGGGTGCTTCGACGCAGGCACTGTTTGCCCGTGTGGGAGGCGGTATCTATACAAAAGCTGCCGACGTAGGAGCTGACATCGTGGGAAAGGTGGAAGCAGATATCCCAGAGGACGATCCACGCAACCCCGCAACCATTGCAGATAACGTTGGCGACAACGTGGGCGATGTGGCCGGTATGGGTGCCGACCTGTATGAGAGCTACTGTGGCAGCATCCTTTCTACAGCTGCTCTGGGTGCCGTGGCCTTTGCTGCTTCCGGCGAGATGCAACTGAAGGCCGTCATCGCCCCCATGCTGATAGCTGCCGTGGGCGTATTTCTGAGCATCCTTGGTATTTACCTTGTTCGCACCAAGGAAGGGGCTACGATGCGCGACCTGCTCCGCTCTTTGTCGCTGGGCACCAACGTGTCGGCTGCGCTCATCGCCGTGGCAACCTTCGGCATTCTGTATATGCTGCAGATAGACAACTGGCTGGGCCTATCGTTCTCCGTGATTACAGGATTGGCCGCTGGCGTTATCATTGGACAAGCTACAGAATATTATACTTCACACTCTTACAAACCCACACAGAAGATTTCGGAGGCTGGCCTGACGGGTTCTGCCACGGTGATTATCAAGGGTATTGGTACGGGCATGATGTCAACATGCATCCCCGTGGTCACTATCGGTGTGGCCATCATGCTAAGCTATCTCTGTGCCAATGGTTTTGTGATGGACATGAATGCCAGCGCCCTGTCGCAAGGTCTCTACGGCATCGGCATCGCTGCCGTGGGCATGCTCTCTACGCTTGGCATCACTTTGGCTACTGATGCTTATGGACCCATTGCCGACAATGCTGGGGGTAACGCCGAGATGAGCGAGCTGGGCGAAGAGGTACGCCACCGTACGGACGCACTGGACGCACTGGGAAACACCACCGCTGCTACGGGCAAGGGCTTTGCCATTGGTTCTGCAGCCCTCACGGCACTGGCTCTCTTGGCGTCTTACATTGAGGAGGTAAAAATTGCGATGCACCGCTCGGGCGACATCATCGTGAATCTGGCCGGTGAGGAGATAGACGCCCTGAACGCCACCATACCCGACTTCATGAACTATTTCCAGGTGAACCTGATGAACCCTCGTGTTTTGGTGGGTGCTTTCATTGGCGCTATGGCCGCCTTCCTGTTCTGCGGTCTCACTATGGAGGCAGTAGGACGTGCAGCCCAAAAAATGGTAGAAGAGGTACGTCGCCAATTCCGTGAAATTAAAGGCATCCTTGAAGGAACAGGCACGCCCGACTATGGTTCTTGTGTAGAGATATCCACGCGTGCGGCTCAGCACGAAATGATAATCCCCTCACTGCTGGCTATCGCCATTCCTATCATCGTAGGCTGCGTACTGGGTATTGCCGGTGTACTGGGACTGCTCGTTGGCGGACTGTCAAGCGGATTCACCCTTGCGGTATTTATGGCTAATGCCGGCGGTGCATGGGATAATGCCAAGAAGATGGTAGAGGAAGGTAACTTCGGAGGTAAGGGCTCGTTTGCCCATAAGGCCACCATCGTAGGTGATACCGTAGGTGATCCCTTCAAAGACACGTCGGGCCCATCGCTGAATATCCTCATCAAACTGATGTCAATGGTCAGCATCGTAATGGCAGGACTGACAGTGCTGTTCTCGTAGGCACCTTGCAAAAACAGAGATAGAAATACAATTACGATTACAAATAATAAAACAATAAAAAACTTATGCCCACAAAAATTCTTAGTGTCGATGACGAAATGGACCTCGAGTTGCTCTTGACACAATATTTCAGAAGGAAAATCCGTAAAGGAGAGTACGAGTTTCATTTCGCACACAACGGTATTGAGGCGCTGACAATGATGCTTCAGCACAAAGATTTCGATATTATTTTGAGCGACATCAATATGCCAGAAATGGATGGTCTGACACTGCTCACGAAAATCAATGAGATGCAGAATCCTGCCATGAAGTGTATCATGGTGAGTGCCTATGGAGATATGGGAAATATCCGTCAGGCCATGAACAATGGTGCGTTCGACTTTGCCACGAAACCTATAGACTTGGACGACTTGAGTGTCACCATTGAAAAGGCTATCGAACAAATAAACTATATCAAACAGTCACAAAAGGAGCACTCGCAACTGGAGTCACTAAAGACAGACCTGGCTGTGGCCGGCGAGATTCAACAGGCCATTGTGCCTCGCGTATTTCCTCCATTCCCAGAGTTTGAAGCTATCCTTGACGTAGCAGCTTCGATGACACCCGCCAAGGACGTGG
>CAMOGP010000093.1 GCA_946614175.1 uncultured Prevotella sp.
TAAACCGTGTGTCAATGGGGGCCCAGACCTTCCAGCCAGAGCGCTTGCGCTTCCTGCGTCGCCGTCATACGGCCGAACAGGTGAAGGAGGCTGTTGATAGGTTGCGGCAGGCAGGTATCCGGAATATCAGCGTGGACCTGATGTATGGGTTTCCAAACGAGACGATGGCGGAGTGGGAGCGTGATATCCAGCAGGCCATAGCCTTGGACGTTGAACATCTCTCGGCCTATGCCTTGCAATATGAGGAGGGTACACCCCTATATAAAATGTTGGAACGGGGTGAGGTAAGCGAGATTGACGAGGAACTGGAACGACAGATGTATTTCCTACTGATGGACGCATTGGCTGAGGCTGGTTTTGAACATTACGAAATCAGCAACTGGGGGAAGCCTGGGCATCACTCACGCCATAATAGCAGTTACTGGAATCAGACACCCTATATAGGACTGGGTGCTGCCGCTCATTCCTTCGATGGGCGAAACCGACAATGGAACGTGGCCGATATCCGTCAGTATATGGAGGGCATGGAAAAGGGTGAGCCCTGTGTGGAACACGAAGAGCTCACCCCTGATAATCGTTATAATGAGATAGTGATGACGGCCTTGCGCACATCAGAAGGACTTGACCTTACGAAACTGGCGCCTGCGGATGCCGACTACTGTCTGCGACTGGCGCAGCGATTTATCCTTGACGGCCTGCTGGTTCATGAGCAACAGCATCTGCGTCTCACCCGTAACGGACTCTTTGTCAGCGACATGATTATGGCTGAACTGATGAAGGCTTAGTCTTTTCACCTTTCATTTTTCATTTCTCATCTTTCACTTTTACTTCTACCATAATTGCAGTCTCCACCTCTTTGCGCCATGACTTCAACCACTGAAACCACTCCTTTGCAGAATGAAAACCGAAGGTCTCGTTGGCTGAGCCATATACTACTTTATATGCCAGGTGACGATTGTCTGTTTTCACCACGAAGGCATAGTTGTCTTTGTTGGCTGGCTCCTCGCTGACAATATGTTGACGGGGGATCAGGATGCCCAGTCCTACGGTCTCACGGCTCCACTTCACGGTGTCAGTAGAGGGGTAGTCGGTACCCCAGCAAGCACGTAGTCCCTTCTTGTCGGAGAACTCCTCAGAACCCTTCACGTTGATGATGCCAGTAGAAAACTCTTCCCTTTTCATGTCGCGGTTGAAGAACACATCCACATCGGTATCACGATGTCCGGCATACTGCGTGTAGCGGATGGTCATGTTAATGGTTTGAGGTTTGATGTTTGAGGTTTGATGTGTAGGGAGCGTCCAGCCT
This sequence comes from uncultured Prevotella sp., assembly GCA_946614175.1. Lineage (GTDB taxonomy): Bacteria > Bacteroidota > Bacteroidia > Bacteroidales > Bacteroidaceae > Prevotella. The sequence continues at coordinate 1,307 of CAMOGP010000093.1, forward strand.
TGGTCGATGATTTCCACAATGGTGCGCAACGGACCATAGGAGATGACGCGCTGCGTACGGTTCTTCACGGGATCAATCATTGTAGGCTCCTTGCCGTCCCATCCGCGAAAAGCACCCAGTCCGAAGGTGTTGCCTACCCATAGCACATCATCGCCATAACCGGCTTTCTTCTGATCGGCCGATGTATAGAATTGTGTAGCTTCTAACTCCAGGCGTTTCTGGAACTTGCCGTAGAGGTCGAGTGTCTGACGCTTATCGAAATAGATGCGGATTCCGTTGAGCTCGCTCTCAAAGTCCACCCCGTGATGATGCAGCAAATTATATGAATTGGCACAGTCACCACGCACAGTGAGACTCGACACGAAGTTGTTGTGCTTGTTTTTCTCCTTCACCTTGTCATTACGCATCAGCATTTCGGCATACACTCGGGCAGGGTATGTGCGTGGCTCACCCTCGCTGAAAAGAGTAACGGTATAGGTTTTCTGCTCCTTTCCTTTGAGGTCAGAGAGGAAACAGAGTTCGTCATACTGTTCATCTAGATTGATATCATCCAATTGGCAGGGAATCTCCTGACCGCCACAAGTCACCAAGGCAGAGTGCACCTCGCCATAAGCCTGAAGTGAGAGAACTACGGGCTGGTCGGTCCTGTCTGTGGACATGGGGTTTTTTACACTGATGCTCAACGTCTTTTGGGCGCTCATGGCCATAGGCATACAGAGCGCAAATGCTAGAAAAAGATACTTCATGATGTTTTAGTTTTTGTACAAAAGTAACAGAAAAGCGTGAATTGTATGGTATAATTAAAAAAAATTAGGTTAAAATTTGGATTATTCAAGATATTTTAGTATTTTTGCATTCGAATTTAACAAAATCTAAAATCTCCATACGTTGAAGAAGCTCTTTTTTCTGCTCCTGTTGACCATGATGGCATGCATTGGTTGCCAATGGAAATTCCAATCTTCTGACGAAACAGAGAAGACTGGCGATATTGTCGTGGAGCGCTTTGACCGTATGGAATACCTCTATCTTACATCTGGTGATTTCGCTGCTCTGCAGCAGATGAAGACGCTTTATCCTATGGAGACAGGGACACTGATTGAGGATGTGCTTAAACTTGGTAGGGTAGATGACTCTGATATCAACACGCGGTTCCTGATTTTTTTTCAGGACAGTACGCTGCAGGCTCTGATGCAGGGTGTCAATGAGCAGTATGCTGATATTGATGACCTGAATAAAGATCTGACGAAGAGTTTTACTTGGCTTACGAAGCATATTCCAGGATTGGAGATTCCGCGTATCTATACCCAGATAGGGTCACTGGACCAGAGTGTCATCGTGGGCGACTCGATGGTAGGTATCTCACTCGATAAATACCTTGGTGCCAATTATCCCATCTATCAGAAATACGGCTATACAGAGGAGCAGCGTGCTATGATGACGAGAAAATTTATTGTGCCCGATTGTCTTGGGTTCTATCTTCTGCGTCATTATCCGATGCCTGATGGGGCTGTCGACTCTGCCGAACTGCGTCATGAGCACATGGCGAAGATTCAGTATGTGGTGAATCAGGCTATGCAGCAGCGTATCTTCAACAACGAGCGTATCCGAGAGGTTGAGAAATACATGCTGCAGCATCAAGAGGTGGGCTATGATGAGTTGCTGAGTGCTAAAAATCATCAATAGTCACTATTATTTAGTTATAATTCTTACGTTTCTCGCAGATTTTTCGTATTTTTGCTTCAAATTTTGCAAAGATATGAAAAAGCTGATTATAGGTACAATGATGTTAGCAGCTGTCGGGCAGTTGACTGCTGCTGGTAAATTAGATTTAAAGGAAATTACAAAAGGAGAATTCCGTGAGGCAACGATAGCTGCTGTCAACCCCATGGCCGACGGTGAGACGTATGCCCAGATATCTGCTGATGGCAAGCAGATTGTGCGGTATTCCTTCAAGACGGGCAAGCAGGTGGCTGTGCTCTTTGATGTGGAGAAAGCACGTGGTGCCAAACTCAAGAAGATTGACGGTTACGTGATGAGTCCTACGGGTCAGCGACTGCTGATCCAGACAGAGACGAAAAGCATCTATCGCCGTTCGTTTACGGCTGTTTATTATATCTATCATGTAGCCAATAACAAACTGGAACCGCTGAGCGATGGCGGTCCGCAGCAGACGCCAGTGTGGAGTCCTGATGGTGAACAGGTAGCTTTTGTACGTGACAACAATATCCATCTGGTTAAACTGCTCTACAATAATGCCGAGAGTCAGGTTACCAAGGATGGTAAGTTTAATGAGGTGATTAATGGTATTCCCGATTGGGTCAATGAGGAGGAGTTTTCGTTTAACTCGTCAATGGTCTTTACTGCCGACTCGAAGCAAATAGTCTGGATTCGCTATGATGAGAGTCAGGTGAAGGAGTATTCCATGCCGATGTTTCACCTGGATGCAGGGAATAAAGGCGCCTATGCTTATACCTACAAGTATCCGAAAGCAGGTGATGATAACTCGAAAGTCAGTTTGATGAGCTATGATATCAAGAGTCATCAGACCCGCCAGATGCAACTGCCCGTGGATGCCGACGGTTATATTCCTCGTGTCGTCCCCACAAGCGACCCTGCCAAAGTGCTGGCTTTTACACTGAACCGTCATCAGGACTGTTTGCGTGTGTATGCTGTGAATCCGTTGAGCACCACGTGCAAGCTGATTATCGAGGATAAGGTTGATAAATATATCAATGAGAATGTGTTTGCCAATCTTGTGGTAACAGATAAACATCTGGTACTGACCAGCGAGCGCGACGGCTATAATCATATGTATTTATATAATCTGAATGGTCAGCTGATACGCAGCGTTGGCGATATAGAGAAAACTGGTACTCGCCTCGGAGGCGTTGCTCATACCATCGTCACAGATGTCTATGGTTATAATGAGCAGACTGGCGACCTTTACTTTGCAGCCCTTAATGGTAGCCCATCAGATCAGAAAGTCTATGTGTCGCATAAGGATGGAAAGGTGGCATGTCTGACAGAAAAGCAGGGCTGGAGCAAAGCCATCTTCTCGGAAGATTTCAAGAATTTCCTCTGCGAATGGAGCGATATGAATCATCCCACTGTCTATACGTTATGTAATAATCAGGGAAAGACGCAGGCCACCCTTGTTGACAATAAGGAACTTTTGAATAAATACACCAGTTATGATATGGGTACGAAGGAACTCTTTGTCTTTACCACACCCGAGACCAAACTCATGGGCTATATGGTAAAGCCAGCTAATTTCGACCCCAATAAAAAGTATCCGGTCGTGATGTACCAGTATGGTGGTCCTGGTTCACAGCAGGTAAAGAATGCCTGGGGCATTGGCATGAGTGGACAGGGAGCTATCTTGGAGCAGTACCTCTGTCAGCAGGGCTATATCTGTGTATGTGTAGATAATCGAGGTACTGGCGGCCGTGGTGCTGAGTTTGAGAAATGCACCTATCTGCGACTGGGTGAACTGGAAGCACGCGATCAGGTGGAAACAGCTTTGTGGCTGGGAAAACAGTCGTATGTGGATAAAGACCGAATTGCCATTTGGGGATGGTCGTATGGCGGCTGGAACACGCTGATGTCGATGTCGGAGGGCCGTCCCGTCTTCCGTTGTGGTGTGGCTATTGCACCACCCACCTGTTGGCGCTTCTACGACACCATCTATACTGAGCGCTTTATGCGCACGCCGAAGGAGAATGCGTCGGGTTATGACGAGGTTTGTCCTATTGCCCGTGCAGAAAAGTTGCATGGCGCCTTGTTGCTAGTTCACGGACTGGCTGACGACAACGTGCATTATCAGAACTCGGCAGTCTATATGGACGCCCTTGTTCAGGCTGATAAAGATTTTCGTCAGTTGGTCTATACCAACCGTAATCACAGTATCAATGGCGGCAACACGCGTAATCACTTGTTCCGCCAATGCATCAATTTCATGAATGAGAACTTGAAATAAGATATAGGATATGAAAAGAGTAACCTTACTGTTGATTGGCTTAGCCGTATGCTTTACGACTGATGCAAGGGTCAGGCGTAAGCCCGTCAAGCCATTGCCTACAATCGAGATTATTACGAAAGTGAACGACTACTGGCAGTCGCACCACACCCCGAAGGTACGTTCCTTCTGGGATGAAGCTGCTTACCATACGGGAAATATGGAGGCATACAAACTGCTGGGCAATGCACGTTGGCTGGCCTATAGTGATGCCTGGGCTCGTTATAATTTCTGGCAGGGTGCCCGGGAGAAGGACCCAAGGAAATGGAAGTATGCTAATTATGGAGAAGGACAGGATTATGTGCTCTTCGGCGATTGGCAGATATGTTTCCAAACATACCTGGATATCTACGAGATGCAGCCAGATGACTATAAGATAGCACGTGCGCTGGAAGTAATCGACTATGAGGTACGTCTGCCACAGACGGATTTCTGGTGGTGGGCAGATGCACTATATATGGCTATGCCTGTGTTTACTAAATTATATAAGGCGACAGGCGATGTGAAGTATCTGGATAAGCTCTATGATAACTTCAAATGGGCTGATGAACTGATGTACGATAAGGAGGAACAACTCTATTATCGTGATGCAAAGTATATCTTTCCCAAGGTAAAGACATCCACTGGCGGCAAGAGTTTCTGGGCGCGTGGCGACGGATGGGTGCTGGCCGGACTGGCAAAGGTGCTCAGCGATATGCCTGCCGACTATAAGAACCGTGCGTTCTTCCTGCAGCGTTTCCGTGAACTGGCTCAGGGCGTGGCACGTGTGCAGCGTCCAGAAGGTTACTGGAGCCGTTCGATGCTCTGTGAGGAGGATGCACCAGGACCTGAGACCTCGGGCACGGCATTCTTTACGTATGGCTTGCTATGGGGTGTGAACAATGGATTGCTGGATGAGAATACGTATGAACCAGTTATCGTGAAGGCTTGGAATTACCTGGCACTTACGGCTTTACAGTCGGATGGAAGCGTAGGCTATGTGCAGCCTATCGGTGAGAAACCCGATCCTACGAAGACGGTCAACGCACGTTCGCAGGCCAATTTCGGTGTGGGTGCTTTCCTCTTGGCTGCTTGCGAACATCTGCGCTATGAGGATGCCAAGCGTAGTCGTCCTTCGCTGACGGTGACCATTGAGAATCCCTCTGCAGAGTATCGTGAGCAGGTGATTGAGTTGGATGCCGACTCTATCTATAAGAAGATACATATCCACGGTGGTCGTCAGTTCATTGTATGCGATGTTGCCGGACTGGAAGTGCCTTATCAGTTGACATCTGATGGTAAGGTGCTTATCGAGGCGGGTGTACGTCCTAAGGGCAAGCAGACCTTTACTATTCGTCGTGGCACACCAAAAGTTTATAAGACAGTATGCTTCGGACGTATCTTCCCTGAGCGTAAGGATGATTTTGCATGGGAGAACGATCGTGGTGCATATCGTGTCTATGGACCTGCCCTCCAGAAGACAGGAGAAAAGAGCTTTGGAACAGATGTATGGACAAAGAATACGCCTGAGTTAGTGCTCGATCAGCGCTATTGGATAGAGGATGTGGTGATGATGCCCGAGGTAGAGCGCCTGCGTCAAGAGAATCGTCAGCGTGGTGACTCTCTCTATCGTCTGAACTCCTATCATCATGACCACGGACGTGGCTCGGATGTGTATCAGGTCGGCGCTACGTTGGGTTGTGGCGCACCGGCTCTGATGGTAGATGATGAGTTGGTTTATCCTTACTGCTTCAACAGCTATCAGATGTTGGATATGGGTCCTTTGCGCATGCGCGTACAATTAAATTATAAGCCCACCGTGGTAAATGGCGATACAGTGACAGAGCATCGTGTCATCACCCTTGACAAGGGGGCAAACTTCAATAAGATGACTGTATGGTACGATGGCATTACGATGCCAGTGGAGTTTGCTACAGGTGTGGTAATCCATTCAGAAGCCAAGCAAGGCATTGTGCTGGGTAAGGACTACGTGCAGTATGCCGACCCAACGGATAATGTGCCTGTCAACAACTGCCAGCTCTTCGTGGCTACGCTATTCCCGAATGGGGTGGGCGAGACGAAGTTCCTGCCAATGAAGAATAAGCGTGGAGGCAACGAGGGGCATGCCATTGGTATCGTGGATAATTATTCCGGTGAGCCATACACCTACTACTTTGGTTCTGCATGGTCGAAATTTGATGTTCGCACGCAAGCAGAGTGGCAGCAGCGCATTGACTGGACCATGCGTGGTATCAAGGAGCCACTCGTGGTGAAGGTGAAATAGAATTGAGCTAAGTGCTGAACGGGCTGCGTTCGCATCGAGTCTTTTTTTCAATAGCTTTATTGCACAGTATCATTCAAATGTGCAGTAAAGCTATTTTTTTGGTCATAATATTTGCATAACAATTCTTTTTTTCCTATATTTGCAAAAGGAAATCTAATAGTTGACCTAACCTGACCTGTAATCTAAATATACCGCTTATGAAAACAATGAGACTACTATACCCAATACAAATGATGTTAATGGCATTATTCACGGCCTGCGCTTATGATGATGGTTATGAAACAATGACAATAACAAACGATGAGGCACGTGAAATAGTGGACCGTTACTATTATCAATGTGATACGTTGGATGCTGTTGATTTACCCTGTGGACTGTTGTCTATTGGTGACTATGCTTTCTTTGGATCCAGCGTTGCGTCTGTAACAATTCCTTCCGAAGTGAAATATATTGGTGTCAGCGCCTTCAATTTTTGTCCTAACCTCACATCATTGAAGGTCGATGAACGCAATCTTGTATTTGATTCTCGCAATGACTGTAATGCGATTATCCGCACCAGTGATGACCGTTTAGTCTATGGCTGCAGGACAACGGCTATTCCACCGAGTGTCCGTGCTATTGACGACTACGCATTCTGTGGTTGTGAGGGGCTTGGGCAACTGGTGCTCCCTGCAAATATAGAAAGTGTTGGCGATGGTGCCTTCTATGATTGCAGTGGACTGACGTCAGTAGAGCTTTCGTCAGGCATGCAGTCTGTCAGCAGTCTTGCATTCTCTGAGTGTCATGATCTGCAGTCTGTTATCATTCCCCAGAGTATAAAGACAATTGGTGATGGTGCTTTCCTGCATTGTGAGAAACTCTCAGAGGTATATGTTAATAGTGATGTGCCGCCATTATGCGGTTATGTAGCATTCTTTAATACCACTGCTACCCTCTATGTGCCGCGAGGTGCGCACGACGTTTACGCGTCAGCTCCAGGTTGGCGTGATTTTTCTAATATTATGGAAATGTAACACACAAAGAAGAAGAGCAACCTGTGAAGGTTGCTCTTTTACTAGGTTATCTGCGAATCACTTATTTTCTGAATTTACAACTGACGTTGGTGCCATTGCCATCGATAGCACGTACGATGTAAAGACCCGTCGTTAGGTGGCTCACGTCAAGACGGGCGCGTCCACCTTTCACATGGACCATTGCCTGTTCCATCAGCATACCGTTGGCATTGAAGATGTTGACGGTAGCGATGCCGTCTTCGTCGCTCTTCACCATTACCTGTTGGTTGCCATAGATCACACGCAGACCATTGGCCGAGGCGATGAGAGGTGTCTCGATACTGTTGGTTACAGTCTGTTCAACAGGAATCATGTAGGATGACTGTCTGTTGGCCTTTGCTATCGTAGCAACGTTCATGGCATACACATTGGATGAGCCGTCGGGATAGCGTCCGATGGTGGTGTTGGCATCGTGCGCGCCATAGATGAAAGTATCCGTCCAGCTCTTGTCAGCAGCAGTCAACACGAGTTGCCCGCCGTCACCGTCAATCTTGAAAGAGGCATGCAGTCCATTATCAGTAGTCTCGCGCTTGTCGCACCATATCAGCAGATGGCCCTTGGCGGGGATAATGGTCTGAGCCTTTGTGCTGCCTTTGATAATCTGATATTTTGTGGGTTTTGAAGCGTTATCAGAGAGGTACATACCTTCTACGTCGATAGGCTGTTC
>CAMOGP010000094.1 GCA_946614175.1 uncultured Prevotella sp.
TATTTGTAACGGGTGTAAGCGACGAGAAGGCCGGCACCCTCCCTCAGACACTATATAAAATAAGGAGAAAAATAGAACGCCGCGTTGTGAACGAGGATTTCTATATTTGTTCTTTGAGCAACACGAACATCATATATAAGGGAATGCTCACATCGGCACAGTTGAGAAAGTATTTCCCTGATCTGTCCAATCCCTACTTTACAAGTGGACTGGCACTCGTTCATTCGCGTTTCTCCACCAACACCTTCCCAAAGTGGAAATTGGCACAACCCTTCCGTCTGCTGGCTCACAATGGCGAGATCAACACCATCCGGGGCAACCGGGGTTGGATGAAAGCGAGAGAAAGTGTGCTCAGCAGCAAGGTATTAGGTAACATCAAAGACCTGCGCCCCATCATACAGGAAGGGATGAGCGATTCGGCAAGCCTTGACAACGTATTTGAATTTCTCACGATGAGTGGTCTTTCGCTTCCCCAAGCCATGGCAATCCTGGTGCCTGAGAGTTTCAACGACAAGAACCCTATCAGTGAAGACCTGAAAGCATTCTACGAATATCACTCTATCTTAATGGAGCCCTGGGATGGTCCGGCCGCCCTGCTGTTCTCCGACGGAAGATATGCCGGAGGAATGCTCGACCGTAATGGACTGCGCCCATCGCGATACACCATTACCCGTCAGGGTATGATGGTGGTGGCCTCAGAGGTAGGTGTGATGGATTTCGAACCCGGTGATGTAGTCAGCAAAGGAAGACTGCAACCAGGTAAGATTCTATTCATAGATATGCAAGAAGGCCGCATCTATTATGATGGCGAGATCAAGGAGCAGTTGGCAAAAGCACATCCCTACAAGGAATGGCTATCAGAGAACCGTGTACAATTGGAGAAACTGAAGAGTGGACGCAAAGTGGATCATGCGGTAGAGAACCTGGAGCAAAAACTGATCCTGTTCGGATACGGACAAGAAGATATCGACAAGACGATTATACCTATGGCTACAACAGGTCAGGAGCCTGTAGCGGCAATGGGTAATGACACGCCGTTAGCCATACTCTCTGACCGGCCACAAGTATTGTTCAACTACTTCCGTCAGCAGTTCGCACAAGTGACAAACCCGGCTATTGACCCGATACGTGAGGAATTGGTCATGTCATTGACAGAGTATATTGGGGCCGTGGGCACAAATATTCTGACACCTGACGCATCCAACTGCAAGATGGTACGTCTGCCACAACCAGTACTCACAAATACCCAACTCGATATCTTATGCAACATCAGGTATAAGGGTTTCAAGACCAAGAAGCTCTCGATGCTTTTTGAGCTAAAGAAAGGTGCCGGAGCACTCCGCGAGGCTATCGACACGCTATGCAAAGAAGCAGAAACAAGTGTTGATGAAGGGGTAAACTACATCATTCTTACTGATAAGGATATCGATGAGAAGCATGCGGCGATTCCCAGTCTGTTGGCTGTGAGTGCCGTACATCACTACCTTATCAACGTTGGAAAGCGCGTTCAGACGGCTCTTATCGTGGAAAGTGGTGAGATACGTGAGGTTATGCATGCGGCCTTGCTGTTGGGATACGGTGCCAGCGCCATCTGTCCTTATATAGCCTTTGCCGTTTTGGACAATCTTGTGAGACATGGAAAGATCCAGGAAGAGTATACCACAGCCGAGACCAACTATATTAAAGCCGTTGACAAAGGTCTGAAGAAGGTGATGAGCAAGATGGGTATCTCTACCATTCGCTCATATCGAGGTGCAAAGATTTTTGAAAGCATCGGACTCAGCGAAGACTTGCTGAAACGTTACTTCGGTACGGAGATGAGCACCATTGGCGGTATAGGACTGAAGGAAATAGCTCGTGATGCTATTGCCCTGCACGTCAAAGCATTTAAGACCACTGAGACAAATGAGTACCTGCCAAACAACGGACAGTTCTCATGGCGTAAGGATGGTATTCTGCATGCATGGAATCCCGATACCATTGCCAATCTGCAGATAGCTACCCGACTGGGTTCTTACACAAAATTCAAGGAATGGTCAGCAATGGTTGACGTCAAGCAGAAGCCTATCTTCCTGCGTGATTTCCTGGGATGGAAGAAAGCAGTGAAGCCCACACCCATTGATGAGGTAGAGTCTGTCGAAAGTATTGTCAGGCACTTCGTAACCGGGGCAATGTCATTCGGAGCATTAAGTGTTGAGGCAGATGAGGCCTTGGCATTAGCAATGAACAAGCTGGGCACCAGGAGTAATACCGGTGAGGGAGGCGAAGACAACAATCGTTATCACACAGTTGTGGATGGTGTCAGTCTTTCCAGTAAGACCAAGCAAGTAGCCTCGGGACGTTTTGGCGTTACCGCAGAATATCTCGTGAATGCCGAAGAGATACAGATCAAGGTAGCGCAAGGTGCAAAACCCGGTGAGGGCGGACAGCTACCAGGCTTCAAAGTTAACGAGATTATCGCCAAGACACGTAATGCCATTCCTGGTATCAGTCTGATATCGCCACCCCCTCATCATGACATTTACAGCATAGAGGATCTTGCGCAACTGATCTTTGACCTGAAGAACATCAATCCTACGGCAGCTGTAAGTGTAAAACTGGTTGCCGAGAGTGGTGTCGGAACGATCGCTGCCGGTGTGGCAAAGGCAAAAGCAGATCTCATCGTCATCAGCGGAGCAGAAGGCGGCACAGGCGCAAGTCCGGCCAGCAGCATGCGCTTTGCAGGGATCTGTCCTGAGATCGGTCTTGCCGAGACACAGCAAACGCTTGTCAAGAATGGTTTGCGTAATCAGGTACGACTGCAGACAGACGGACAGTTGAAAACAGCCAAGGACGTTATCATCATGGCAATGCTTGGGGCTGATGAGTTCTCATTCGGCACCTTACCGCTGATTGTATTGGGTTGTGTAATGATGCGTAAGTGCAATACCAATACATGTCCGGTAGGTGTGGCTACGCAAGATGAACAGCTGCGCTTGCATTTCATGGGTCGCGCCGAATATGTCGTCAACTTCTTTACATTCCTCGCCCAACAAGTACGTGAGTATCTAAGTGAGATTGGAGTGAATAAACTAAAGGACATTATTGGACATACAGAACTGATTGTCGTCGATGAAGATTTAAGGAAAGAAGGTGAAGGATTATCCATAACTGATAAATGGCGCACCATAGACTTTAGTCGACTGCTCTACAAACCAGATACCGACAAACCTCTTTATTGGGACCGAGGGGAATATACGAAAGTGAGCGGAGTGAAAGATGAGGAAATCATCAAAGCCGTACAAAAGAATATTGACGAACAGGAAGAGATAACGCTCGACTATGCCATCAAGAATACAGACCGGGCTGTTGGCACGATGCTTTCTGGCGTCATCGCAAAAAAATATGGTGAGGCCGGACTACCAGATGATACAATAAATATTAAGTTCAAAGGTTCTGCCGGACAGTCATTTGGTGCTTTTGCAGTTAAAGGATTAAGTCTGCGACTCGAAGGCGAGGCTAACGACTACTTCGGTAAGGGTCTGAGCGGTGGACGTATCAGTATCCTTCCCCCGGCAAGGAGCCTTGCGGAGTTTTGTGCTGAGGATAATATTATCGCCGGAAATACCGGACTGTATGGAGCTACCTGTGGCGAGCTTTATGTAAATGGTCGTGTGGGAGAACGTTTTGGCGTGCGTAATAGTGGAGCCATTGCCGTTATTGAAGGTGCTGGCGACCATTGTTGTGAATATATGACCGGAGGGCGTGTCGTCGTTTTGGGTAAAACTGGACGTAACTTCGCCGCAGGAATGAGTGGCGGTGTGGCTTATGTCTATGATCCTGACCATACCTTCGACTACTTCTGCAATATGGACATGGTAGAGATAAACCTACTGGAAGATACCGTCAGTCGTAAAGAGGTACTCGAATTGATTCGACAGCACTACCTCCACACGGGTTCGGCCCTTGCCGGACGTATGCTCGACAACTGGCAACACTATGTAGAAGACTTCATACAAGTCATACCGATCGAGTACAAACGTGTCTTACAGGAAGAGCAGATGGCAAAACTATCAAAGAAGATTGCTGAGGTACAGCGCGATTATTAATATGTACAAAAATGTTACAAATAGAATGAAAAATCCAAAAGCATTTCTAACAGTGCCTCGCAAGGAGGCCGGATATAGGCCTGTTAACGACCGAATACATGATTTTGGTGAAGTGGAACAAACACTCAACACCCACGACAGACAGGAACAAGCCAGTCGATGCATGGATTGCGGTGTGCCATTCTGCCATTGGGCTTGTCCGCTTGGTAACAAAGACCCGGAATGGAACGATGCTCTCTTTCGTGGGGAATGGGAAATGGCATACAAGTTGTTAAAGAAGACCAATCCCTTTCCCGAGTTTACGGGGCGTATCTGTCCGGCGCTTTGCGAAAAAGCATGCGTGCTCTATCATACCATGGGTGAGGCAGTCACCAACCGCGAGAATGAAGTGGCTATTGCCGAGCGTGCTTACTTGGAAGGTTATGTGACGATTGAGCATCCTCGGCGCAATGGCAAGAAGGTGGCAGTGGTAGGTAGTGGACCGGCAGGACTTGCATCTGCCGATGCCCTGAACAAAATGGGTTATGAGGTAACGGTCTTTGAGAAGAATGAAGCTGCGGGGGGACTATTACGTTACGGTATCCCAAATTTCAAACTGAACAAGAAAATCATTGATCGTCGTATAAGTATCATGGAACAGGAAGGCGTGAACTTCCGTTATGGTGAACCGGTGGAGGATGTCGTCGCCTTATCACAACAGTATGATGCTGTAGTTCTCGCCACTGGTACTCCCACAGCGCGCGATCTGAACATTCCAGGTCGTGAACTGAAAGGCATATATCTTGCCTTGGAATTGTTGAGTCAGCAAAACCGCGTTTTGGCTGGTATGGAATACAGCAAGGAGGATCGTATCACGGCCAAGGGGAAAGATGTGCTTGTTATCGGAGGTGGAGATACAGGGAGCGACTGTATAGGTACTGCTCATCGCCAAGGATGTAATCGTGTGACACAGATAGAGATTATGCCAAAGCCTCCCGTAGGACATAACCCCTCTACCCCATGGCCTAATTGGCCCATCATACTGAAGACGACAAGCAGCCATGAAGAGGGATGCATACGTAGGTGGAATATCAATACCCTGGAGTTTCTTGGTGAGAATGGAATACTGACAGGTGTCAGGGTGCAGGAGATCGATTGGGCACCTGATCCAAAAGGTGGAAGACCGATCATGGTGGAGAAAGGCAAACCGGAAATCATCAAAGCCGATCTCGTACTACTGGCTATGGGTTTCCTCAAGCCCGAACAGTTACAATATCCTGAGAATGTCTTTGTCTGTGGCGACGCTGCCAATGGAGCATCACTTGTGGTGAGAGCCATCGCATCAGGATTGCAGACTGCAAAAAGAATTAACGAATACATAAGTAGATAATAATTATTCACCGCTAAAAAACACGATTATGGCAAACGATTTGAGATTTCAGGTTGTCTTCGAGGCATTCAAGAAGAAGCCTCTTGACGTAAAAACGCCGAGTGAGAGACCTTGCGACTATTTTGGCAAACATGTCTTCAATAGAGAGAAGATGTACAGGTACCTGCCGAAAGATGTCTACGAGAAGATGATAGACGTAATGGACAATGGTGCACAGTTGGATCGTCATGTGGCCAACGCTATAGCAGCGGGTATGATGCAATGGGCAAAGGAAAACGGTGCGACGCACTATACCCATTGGTTTCAGCCATTGACCGAAGGCACTGCCGAGAAGCATGACTCCTTTATTGAGCACGATGGCAAGGGAGGTATGATTGAGGAGTTTAGTGGGAAGCTGCTTGTTCAGCAAGAGCCTGATGCTTCGTCATTCCCAAGTGGTGGTATACGCAGCACCTTCGAGGCTCGCGGCTACTCTGCATGGGATCCGACAAGTCCTGTCTTCATCATCGACGATACGCTCATCATTCCTACAGTCTTTATATCATACAGCGGAGAGTCGCTCGATTATAAGTCGCCCCTGTTACGTGCCCTGAAAGCGGTAAGTGCAGCAGCCACTGAGGTATGTCACTACTTTGATCCGGCAGTGAAGAAAGTAACGAGCAATCTCGGATGGGAACAGGAGTATTTCCTGGTGGATGAAGGACTCTATGCAGCACGACCAGACCTCCTTCTGACTGGTAGAACACTCATGGGGCATGACTCTGCCAAGAACCAGCAGATGGAAGACCACTACTTTGGTAGCATTCCCGAGCGTGTCGCTGCCTTCATGCGTGAACTGGAGATACAGGCACTGATGCTCGGCATACCCGTGAAGACACGACATAATGAGGTGGCTCCTAACCAGTTTGAGGTAGCGCCGATCTTCGAAGAGACGAATTTGGCTGTAGACCATAATATGTTACTCATGTCACTCATGAAGCGTGTCGCACGAAAGCATGGGTTCAGAGCCCTCTTGCATGAGAAACCATTCGACGGCATCAATGGATCTGGAAAACATAATAACTGGAGTCTATCTACCGACACGGGAGTATTACTCCACGCACCGGGAAAGACCGCAGTACAGAACCTGCGGTTTGCCACATTCATCGTCGAGACACTGATGGGTGTCTATCGTCACAATGGACTGTTGAAAGCCAGTATCATGAGTGCGACAAACGCACATCGTCTTGGTGCCAACGAGGCACCGCCAGCTATTATCTCAAGCTTCCTGGGTAAACAAGTCAGTGGACTGCTTGATCATATCGAGAAGGCAGATGTCGACGATATCCTCGCGATGGATGGCAAGAAAGGCATGAAGATGGATATACCCGAAATACCGGAACTGCTCATCGACAATACCGACCGCAACCGCACAAGTCCTTTTGCTTTCACGGGCAACCGTTTCGAGTTCCGTGCCGTAGGTAGCGAGGCCAACTGTGCCTCAGCAATGATCGCATTGAATAGTGCCGTAGCGGAAGCACTGATAGACTTCAAGAAACGAGTAGACAAACGTATCCCTGAGTTTGAGAAGAGACTTGCTGGCACAGAGCATAGCTCAACCTTCCATGCAATCATCGATGTACTTCGTGAAGATATCAAGACCTGTAAGCCCATCCGCTTCGACGGTAACGGCTACAGTGATGAGTGGGTGATCGAGGCTGCTAAACGCGGACTCGACGTAGAGAAATCATGTCCGATAATCTTTGAGCATTATCTCACCGACGATAGCATCAAGATGTTTGAGAGTCTTGGTGTTATGACAAAGAAGGAACTCGAAGCGCGCAACGAGGTGAAGTGGGAGAATTATACAAAGAAGATACAGATAGAGGCACGAGTGCTGGGAGACCTCTCCATGAACCATATTATTCCGGTTGCCACCCGTTACCAGATGACCCTGCTGGAAAATGTGAAGAACATGTCGGATGTATTCCCCTCAGACAAGGCAGAGAAACTCTCTGCCAGCAACATCAAACTCATAGAAGAGATTGCCGAACGTGTCAGCACCATAGAAAAAGGAGTTGATGAACTTGTCAATGCCCGCAAGTTGGCCAACAAGATTACCAACGAACACGATAAAGCAATCGCTTATCACGATGACGTGGAGCCGAAGTTTGCGAATATCCGTTATCAGATAGACAAACTTGAGCTCATAGTAGATGATGCTCTATGGCCCTTACCCAAATATCGAGAACTGCTGTTCATTAGATAAGATATTAACCTTTAAACTATGTCAAGGGAGTCGGGTATTGCTTGGCTCCCTTTTTATAAATGTATCTTCACGATAGAAAGGTACAGAAGTTTTGCTTAAAATTGAGTTTGCCTTCATAAATCGTATAAGGTATTAGTAATCAATGGCTTGCACGTATGAAAGCAAAATTTTTGCCTTCATAGGCCTTCATATGTCCAAAACAAGTTGTTTTGCTATAGATAAAGTGACTTTTCTCATGGGAATATATCCCCTTTTCCTGACCAAAACAAGTTGTTTTGGTCACAAGATAATGACTACTTCATGTGAAAATGATGATTGCTTTATGTGAACATGATGACTTTCATGGGGTATGCTCATCCGTTCGGACCAGCGACAGGGGCACACCATAAGGACTGCCGTCGGGACGTGTGAAGCTGACGGTGATATACGGGGCCTTGTCGAATACTTCGAATGCGAATGCCGCATCCATGGCTCTGTCGGATCTTCTCATATCATAACTTTTCAGCAAAGGTACGAAAAAAAATATAATTCTTTGAATTTTATGATGATATTCGGCATTTTTTACATCATTATTTTTAATAATTCAGTATCTTTGCAGACTAACATATTCAAATCATGAAAATTAAATTTTGTATAACCATTCTCATACTCACCTGCAGTATGTGTATTACCGCGAGAAAGAAACCAGTTATGGTAATCATAACAGCTGGTCAGTCGAACACCGACGGGCGTGTAAGCAATCAAGAATTGCCTGAGTATGTCAAGCAGAGGGGATACAAACATTGCATGTGGTCTTACGGGAGTGATACCGTTTCTGGTAGCGGTCGTTTTGAAAGATTCTGGCCTCGCATCGTCAAGTCAAACAAAAAGGATCGGTGGGGTTACGATGCCATCGTATATTATATGATAGACCGACGGGTAAAGCGCGACTTTTACGTTATCAAGGAATCATTGGGGGGCACGGCTATTGACACCTCTTGTGTGAGTAATAATAAGATGTATTGGAACGCCTCTCCTCAATACCTGGCATCAACAACAGCTGCAGACAAAGGAGGCCACTCTTTACTGAAAGCGTTTACTGAGAATATCGGTGCATGTATAGATAATGAACTGTCAAAACAAAAAGGTAGTTTCGAGATTAAGGCATTCCTCTGGCATCAGGGAGAGAGCGACAAGAAAATGTCGGCTCACTACTATGATAATCTCAAGGCCCTGGTGGCTTATGTTCGTAACTATCTTGTTAAGAAGACAAGTGACGAGCGCTATAGTCGCTTACCTTTCATCTGTGGAACTTATTCATTAAAAAGTCGTGACCGTTCAGAGCAAGTGGTGGAAGCCATGTACCGGCTTGCAAAAGAGGATCCAAATTTCTATGTTGTAGATGCGAGCGACCTCACGCTACAAAATGATAGACTACACTTTGATGCACAAGGCGCAGAAGAATTGGGAAAGCGTTATTTTGAGCAACTCTGGAAAGTATGTAAAAAATGATTTTATTTTGTTGAAGATACTCACGTTCGAAAAAGCTCAAATAAATTTGGCTTTTTACTCACTTAATC
>CAMOGP010000095.1 GCA_946614175.1 uncultured Prevotella sp.
CTTTTCAGAATGACGGTTCGTACTTGTTTCTCTTGTACTACAATTTCTGTCTATGGAATTATGTCAAAGAACTTTTTTCTTCGTGCTTCCGAGACTTTCAGAACCCCTCGTCAGGGCCCGTGTTTCTCGTTTGCGGGTGCAAAGGTACAACAATTCCGCAAACCACCAAAACATATCAACAACTTTTTTCAGAAAAATTGCATTCACAACACACCATACATTATATTAATTTATGCGCGCGAAACAATTCTTTCCTCGTTGGAAATCATGACATCTCCACTTTTTTCACCCGTCAAAAGGAGTTACAAGAATAAGCCGAAGCCGATATATCCTGATCAAAAATAGAGAAATGATACTTTTTTGTCAGATTTAAGACATTTTATATCTCACATTTAACAAGATGTGCATGATTTTATGTACATTTGCCACTGCAATTGCAAATATCATACAAATCGAGCATAGAAAACAAAAAAAATGACAAACATCTTTTCATTAGAGGGCAAGAACGCCTGGGTTACAGGTGGCTGTTACGGCATTGGCTTTAACATTGCAAAGGCTTTTGTGGAAGCGGGAGCCAAATGTATCATCTTTAATTGTCGCAGCGAGGAAGCGCTGCAGCGAGGATACGACAATTACAGAGAGGCAGGCATTAAGAACGTGAAGGGCTATGTCTGCGATGTGACCGACGAAAATGCAGTAAAGGCACTTGTCGAACAAATACATCATGAAGTGGGACAGATTGACATTCTTGTCAACAATGCCGGAATCATCAAGCGCATCCCCATGCACGAGATGAAACGCGAGGAGTTCCAGCAGGTCATCGACATCGACCTCGTAGGCCCATTCATCTGCTCCGCTGCCGTCATTCCCGAGATGATGGAGCGCCGCGAGGGTAAGATTATCAACGTATGTTCTATGATGTCCGAGTTAGGTCGCGAGACGGTTAGCGCTTATGCGGCAGCCAAGGGAGGCCTGAAGATGCTGACTCGCAACATCTGTTCAGAATACGGAGAATACAACATCCAATGCAACGGTATAGGGCCAGGTTATGTTGCCACGCCACAGACCGCCCCACTCCGCGAGCGCCAAGCCGATGGCAGCCGCCATCCATTTGACTCCTTTATCTGTGCCAAAACACCCGCTGGCCGTTGGCTCGACCCTGAGGAGATAGGAGGCCCCGCTGTATTCCTAGCCTCTCGTGCATCAGATGCCGTCAATGGCCATATTCTGTATGTTGACGGAGGAATCTTGGCCTATATTGGGAAACAACCGAGATAAGGGAGATAAAAGTTAAGCCAAGAGATAAAAATTAAAAGAGAAAAGAGAAAAGTTAGTCTAAAAGACAAATGAGTAAAATAATGCGCTAACCAATTAATATGGAACAAGTATTCGGCTATATTATCAGCCTGGGAGCTTCCGTGATGATGCCAATCCTTTTCACCATCATCGGGCTTTGTATTGGCATGAAATTCGGAAAGTCTTTAAAATCAGGACTATACATTGGCGTTGGATTCGTTGGGCTAGGCATTGTAACGGCACTATTGACCAATAATTTTGGCGCTCCACTAAGCGATATATCGCGACTCTACAACTTGCAGTTAGGGGTATTCGATATGGGTTGGCCTGCCGCTGCAGCAGTGGCCTACAATACTGCCGTTGGAGCACTGATAATACCTATTTGTTTGGGAGTAAACTTCCTGATGCTTATCACCAAGACCACCCGCACAGTGAATATCGACCTATGGAACTACTGGCACTTTGCCTTCATCGGCGCGGTATCCTACTTTGTAATGGATCAGAGCTTAGCCTGGGGGTATTTTGCTGCCATCGTGTGCTACATCAACACACTGGCGATGGCTGACCTCACAGCCTCTAAGTTCCAAGGGTATTACAAGGACATGGAGGGCATCTCTATACCCCAGCCTTTCGTGCAGAGCTTCACCCCGATTGCTATATTGGTAAACAAAGGACTGGACATGATTCCAGGGTTCTCGAAGCTTGATATCGATGCCGAGGGACTGAAAAAAAAGTTTGGCATACTGGGAGAGCCACTGGTGTTGGGCGTAATTGTTGGAGCCCTAATTGGCGCCTTAGCACAGTTCGACATCAAGAAAATCCTATTCTTAGGGGTGACTATGGGAGCTGTGATGGAACTTATCCCTCGTATCACCAAACTGTTCATTGACGGTTTGATGCCTATCTCTGAGAAGACGCAGGAGGTGGTAAAGAATTCCCAGTTTCTGAATTCAAAATTCAAGATTGGGAAGATATATATAGGTATGTCGCCTGCGCTGGTGATTGGCCACCCTACCACACTGGTAGTATCGCTATTGCTGATACCCGTGACGCTTGGACTTGCCGTAGTACTACCCGGCAACGAGTTTCTTCCTCTGGCATCACTTGCAGGCATGTTCTATGTGTTCGTGATGGTGTTGCCATATACCAAGGGGAATGTGATAAAGACCTTTATCGTTGGGCTGGTGGCTCTGGCCATCGGCCTGTGGTTCGTAACTGATATGGCTCCTGCATTTACCCAGGCTGCCCACACCGTATTCGAGCAGACGGGTGATAATGCAGCCAAGATACCCGAAGGATTCGAGGCCGGCGCACTCGACTTTGCATCGAGCCTGTTCGGATGGGTAATTTATAAGTGTGTTAACAACTTGCAGTATATTGGCACGGCATTATTGGGAGGCTGTACAGCCGCAATGTTGTATTACAACCACAAACGTATCCTTGCTGACGAAAGGAATAATAAATAACACGAAATATGATGAAGAAAACATTATTCGCTTTGATGCTTATGGGAAATCTGATGACGGCTCATGGCCAGCAAAACATGACGTTCCAAACGGCTTGCCATCCTGCTGACGTGAAACACTACGACACGCAGACCCTGCGTGACCGCTTTGTGATGGAGAAGGTGATGGCTCCTGACGAAATCAACCTCACATACTCGTACTACGACCGCTTTATATTCGGAGGTGCCATGCCTGTGGCTAAAGACCTGAAGCTGGAGACTCATCCTCAGCTACGTGCCGATTATTTTATGCGTAACCGCGAACTGGGCATCATCAACACAGGCGGTGATGGTGTAGTCATCGTCGATGGACAGGAGTATCCTTTGGGCTACAGCGAGGCACTTTACGTGGGCCGAGGCTGGTTAGGAAAGGACAAGAAAGGCAACGACATCGACACTAACAAGGAGGTCATCTTCCGCTCTAAGGATCCAAATAAGCCAGCCAAGTTCTACCTGAACAGCGCTACCGCCCATCAGCATTACAAGACGCAGTGGGTAACACTCGACGGACGCAAGAATGGCAAGGTACAGAGCCTGAAGGCAGTAATTGTTGGCACCAAGGAGAAGCCTTTGGGCACCAAAGCCGAGAGCAACCAGCGTACCATCAACCAGCTGATTGTGAATACCGCACTCGAGGAAGGCCCCTGCCAGTTGCAGATGGGCTTGACCCAGTTGCAGGAGGGTAGCGTGTGGAACACCATGCCGCCTCACACCCATGGTCGTCGTATCGAAGCCTACTATTACTTCAATCTGCCAGAGGGGCAGCAAATCAGTCACGTGATGGGTGAGCCCCAGGAAACACGTGTGGTTTGGCTGAAGAACGAGCAGGCCATTATGTCGCCAGAGTGGAGCATCCACTGCGCCAGCGCAACCTATTATTATACCTTCATCTGGGGAATGGCTGGCGAGAATCTGAATTATAACGACAAAGACAACATTCGGGTTGAAGACTTAAGATAAGTCAACAACCCGAATTATAGAAGAGGATTTACCCAACGTAGCCTTTATGCCACGCAGAGCAACAGAATAATCAACTGAGCTGTAAGGATACGCAAGAACATGCTCAGGGGATAGACCGTACTATAGCCTACCGCAGGAGCATCATTTCCGGCTGTCTGGTTGGCGAATGCCAATGCTGGTGGGTCTGTGGTAGAGCCTGCTATCAGACCCATCAAGGTGCAGTAATTAATCTTGGCCCACTTACGTGCCACAACACCCATAATAAGGATAGGCAGTACGGTGATAAGGAATCCGCACCACACGTATGTCAGTCCGTCGCCATCCACAACGGTATCCACGAAGTTAGCCCCTGCCTTTATACCCACGCTGGCCAAGAAGAGGGCCAGACCAATCTCGCGCAACATCAGGTTGGCACTGGTGGTGGTATAAGCATTCATCTTGAACTTATAGCCGTAGGCGCCAATAGCGATAGCCACAATCAGCGGACCGCCAGCCAGACCCAACTTAACAGGAGTGGGGACACCTGGAAGGGCAAAAGGTATAGAACCAAAGACGATACCCACCAGAATACCTATGAAGATAGCCGACAGATTGGGATGATCCAGTTTCTTTACACTATTACCCATCTTGGCAGCCACGCGGTCAACGGCATCCTCGGGACCCACCACTACCAGACGGTCGCCCATCTGCAGGCGCAGGTTACGCTCGGCAAACAGGTTCAGGTCGCCTCTGCGGATACGTGTCACGTTCACGCCATATACACTACTGAAATGCAGTTCGCCCATTGTCTTGCCAGCCATAGCCGGTTGTGTTACCATCACATGCTTGCTAACCATAGGAACATCCTGCTCCTCCCACACAATGCTGTTATCCTCAGGACCTATGAATACTCTGATGGCCTCAGCGTCAGCAGCGGCACAAGTGATATATAGCATATCTCCCTCACCTATGATAGTGTTACGGTTGGGGATGCTGACATGTCCACGCTGCAGGATTCGGCTGCAGACGAAGTCGCGTCCCAAGAACTCACGCACCTCCAGGATAGTCTTGCCCACCAGATAGGAATTCTTATTACAGATAGTCATTCTGTAAGGTGTGGCATGCGGATTGGCAGCCTTCTCCTGCTCCAGCGCCTCCTGTTCTTTCTTCAGCGAGGTACCTGTAAGCAATCTCACAGCAATGATAGCCATTATAATACCCACCACACCAAGGGGATAGGCACAGGCATAACCGTTGGCAATAGAGGGAGCGTTAGCGCCAAAGATATTGCCGCAGGCTTCCGTGGCGGCACCAAGACCGGGTGTGTTGGTGATAGCTCCACAGAGCACGCCCACCATCATCGCCAGATTGCGGCTGTTCTCGCCCGCCATACCGCCGCCCTTATAGAATACCGCAAAGAAGAGGCCTATGCAGCAAATTACATTCAGCAGCACCACGCCTATGGCAATGAGGTTCATCTTCAGGCCGCCCGTCTTGAAGGACTCCATAAAGCCCGGGCCTACCTGAATACCAATACAATAGACAAACAGGATTAGGCCGAAGTCCTGAATGAAAGTCAGCACATTGCCTGGGGCAGCAAAGCCCTCCTCAGAAACAATGCCCGCACTCTTGTGGAGATGCCCCATCAGGATTCCCACAAACAAGACGAACGTTACGCCCAAGGCTATGCCGTTCTTCTTACCGCCTATCTTTACGCGTCCCAAAGCTATACCCACTGCAATCACAAAGGCGTATAGCATAACTATATGACCCACACCCGAGGTGTTTGTCAAAAGGCTAACAAACCAATCCATCTTTTATATTTAGTTTACTATTTTTTCAGTTTGCGGTTTTAATTAAGAACTAAGAGAGAAGAACGCCAAAGGGGTCGCGAGCGAATAGCGAGAAGGTTTAGCTCGACGGCCCAAAGGGGAAAGTCAACGAAGTGGCAATTAAGAATTGGTTTCAGGTTTCAGAGGTCTTCGACCTTGGTTTCAGGTTTCAAGTAACTTTGATTCTTCACTCTTCATTCTTCACTCTTCATTTTTTCTGCTGCAAGGTCAGTGCAAGCCGAATGCAGAGAACTTGTTCTTTGCTGAGGCGCAGCCTGAGCTCGCGATATGTATTAAACACAGTGCAAAGGTACGCAAAAATAGAATAGATTGTTATCCGCGTCTGCTATTTCTGTCATTTTGCATGCATAATTATTCATTTTGTTCGTGTTTTTTTGGTGTTATTCCAAAATAAACATAACTTTGTGTTCGCTAAAACAGCAAACGACAACATTATTTTTATATATTAATATGGCAGATAGTAAAGAAAAACTTTTCTCTGACTTTACTGCCCCTACCCGTCAGGAATGGCGTGACAAAATTGAGGTTGACCTCAAGGGTGCAGATTATCAGAAGAAGATGGTATGGAGAACCAACGAAGGCTTCAGCATGGAACCCTTCTACCGCAAGGAAGATGTGGACAACCTAGCCCTCGTGAACGCCCTCCCAGGCGAGTTCCCCTACGTTCGCGGCAACAAGGCCGCAGACAATGAATGGTATGTCCGTCAGGACATCAAGTGTGAAAGCGCCAAGGCAGCAAACGAGAAAGCCCTTGACATCTTGAACAAGGGAGTTGACAGCCTTGGCTTCGTTATTCCCGCCGATCAGTTGAGTGCCGACTACATTGCAACCTTGCTGGACGGCATCTACGTGGAGTGCGTGGAGCTGAACTTCAAGACCTGTCAGCGTCACAGCCTCGAGCTGGCCAAGCTGCTGGTTGCTTATTTCGAGCAGAAGGGATGCGACAAGGCCAAGATTGTAGGTAGCATCTGTTTCGACCCCATCGAGAAGATTCTCTGCAGCGGCAAGGACCGTGCAAGCCTCATCCCTCAGGCCAAGGAGATGGTAGAGGTGCTGAAGGACTTCCCCCTGTTCCGTGCCGTAGCCGTCAACGCCTACAAGCTTACCGATGCCGGTGCATACAGCTATCAGGATCTGGGTTATGCCCTTGCCTGGGGTAACGAATACTTGGCTGCTATGACCGAGGCCGGTGTAGCTCCCGAGCTGGCTGCCCAGAACATCAAGTTCAACTTGGGTATCAACGGCGTTTACTTCATGGAGATTGCCAAGATACGTGCTGCACGTATGCTGTGGTCTCAGATTGTAAGTCAGTACACAGCCTGCAAGGAGAGTGCCAAGATGCACATCTGCGCTGTCACCACCACTTACAACCAGACTCTTTTCGACAGTTATGTCAACCTGCTGCGTAGCCAGACAGAGGCCATGTCAGCTGCTCTGGGCGGCGTAGAGAGTATGGTAGTTGTGCCATTCGACACCCCCTACGAGGTTCCCACAGACTTTGCCGAGCGTATTGCCCGCAACCAGCAGCTCTTGCTCAAGGAAGAGTGTCACTTTGGCCGTATCGTCGATGTAGCCGGTGGTTCTTATTTCCTCGAGACCCTGACAAAGGCTCTTGCCGAGCAGGCTTGGAAGCTCTTCCTCGATGTAGAAGAGAAGGGCGGCTTCCTGAAGGAGGCTTTGGCTGGCAATATCCAGAATACCATTAACGAGACCAACGCCACCCGCCACGGCAATGCCGGCAAGCGCAAGGAGTTCCTGCTGGGTACCAACCAATTCCCCAACTTCTCAGAGAAGAGCGAGGGCAAGGAGCCTGCTACCGGTTGCTGCTGTTGCGCCGAGAAGGGCGAGATTGCATCCCTCAAGCCTACCCGTCTGGCTTCCGACTTCGAGTCTTTGCGCCTCACTACCGAGAAGGCCAAGAAGGTACCCGTTGCCTTCATGCTCACCATCGGCAACCTGGCTATGCGTCAGGCCCGTGCCCAGTTCTCTTGCAACTTCCTGGCAGCTGCCGGTTACAAGGTGATAGACAACTTGGGCTTCGCTACCGTCGAGGAAGGTGTCGACAAGGCGCTCGAGGCTGGTGCCGACATCGTAGTCATCTGCTCTAGCGACGACGAGTATGCCGAGTACGCCATCCCCGCCTTCAAGTATCTGAACGGCCGTGCCCTCTACGTAGTAGCCGGAGCACCTGCCTGCACAGAAGACCTCAAGGCCGCTGGCATCGAGAATTTCATCCATGTAAGGTCTAACCAGCTTGAGACTCTCCGTGAGTACAATGCAAAACTCGGAATCTAGTTATGGCAAGAAAACAATTCAACAATATAGACATCTTTGCCGGTATAGAGGCAAAGAATGGCCAGCAATGGCAAAAAGAGGCTGGTATCACTGCCAACTGGAGGACTCCCGAGCAGATAGACATACAGCCCGTTTACACAAAAGAGGACCTCGAGGGTATGGAGCACCTGGACTTCGCTGCCGGTATCCCACCCTTCCTGCGTGGCCCCTATAGTATGATGTACCCCTTCCGTCCGTGGACTATCCGTCAGTATGCCGGATTCTCTACTGCCGAGGAGAGTAACGCCTTCTACCGTCGTAATCTAGCCAGTGGCCAGAAGGGTCTTTCCGTAGCGTTCGACCTCCCCACCCATCGTGGTTACGACCCCGACAACCAGCGTGTAGTCGGTGACGTAGGTAAAGCTGGTGTAAGCATCTGTTCTTTGGAGAACATGAAGGTACTGTTCGATGGAATTCCCTTGAACAAGATGTCTGTTTCCATGACTATGAACGGTGCAGTATTGCCCGTATTGGCATTCTATATAAATGCCGGTTTGGAGCAGGGCGCCAAACTCGAGGAGATGGCAGGTACCATACAGAACGACATCCTCAAGGAGTTCATGGTGCGTAACACCTACATCTACCCACCAGCATTCTCCATGAAGATCATCGCCGACATCTTCGAATATACCTCGCAGAAGATGCCTAAGTTCAACAGCATCTCCATCTCTGGCTACCACATGCAGGAAGCAGGTGCAACAGCCGACATCGAACTGGCTTACACGCTGGCCGACGGTATGGACTACCTGCGCGCAGGTATCAATGCAGGCATCGACGTGGATGCCTTCGCACCTCGCCTCAGCTTCTTCTGGGCTATCGGCGTGAACCACTTCATGGAAATCGCGAAGATGCGTGCTGGCCGCCTGCTGTGGGCCAAGATTGTGAAGAGTTTCGGAGCGAAGAACCCGAAGTCGATGGCATTGCGTACCCACTCTCAGACGTCCGGTTGGTCGCTGACAGAGCAAGATCCCTTCAACAATGTGGGCCGTACCTGCATCGAGGCCATGGCTGCCGTGCTGGGTCACACCCAGTCGCTGCACACCAACGCCCTCGACGAGGCCATCGCACTGCCTACCGACTTCTCGGCTCGTATCGCTCGTAACACCCAGATTTACATCCAGAACGAGACCAAGGTCTGCAAGCAGATTGACCCATGGGCAGGTTCTTACTATGTGGAGACCCTGACCAACGAGCTGGTTCACAAGGCTTGGGAGCACATTCAGGAAATCGAGAAGCTGGGCGGTATGGCCAAGGCTATCGAGACCGGTCTGCCCAAGATGCGTATCGAGGAGG
>CAMOGP010000096.1 GCA_946614175.1 uncultured Prevotella sp.
GAAAAGAAGAAACTGAATATGAAAAAGCAGTGGACCAAGTTTGTCCTGGTGATGGTGTGCTATCTGCTTTTCCTCTATTGGGTGGAGTCATGGTTGGGCCTGCTGGTCATTCCCTTTATCTATGATGCCTATATCTCAAAGAAAATCAATTGGAAATGGTGGCAGGACTTGGAAGGTCCGATGCGCTCGGTGATGTCGTGGGTCGATGCTATCGTGTTTGCATTGGTGGCCGTCTATTTTATCAACCAGTTCTTTTTCCAGAACTATGTCATCCCATCCTCTTCATTGGAGAAGTCGCTGCTCACGGGTGATTATCTTTTTGTGAGTAAGGTGAGCTACGGACCTCGTATTCCTGAGACCCCGCTGACAGTTCCCCTGACACAGCATACCTTGCCTATTGGCGATTTGAAGTCATACATTGAGTGGCCTCATTGGGAATACCGTCGTGTGCCTGGATTGGGTAAGGTGGAACTCAATGATATCGTGGTGTTCAACTATCCTGCTGGTGACAGCATCTGCCAGAATGTGCCTTTCCAGACAGAGTATTACAGCATGTGCTATGGTTATGGCCGTCAGATTTATGAGCAGAATTTTCCCTTGTCACTCCCAGTTGACTCCCTGCCGAAAGCAGAGCAGAGAAGTCGCTTTGAGGAGTATTACAGTTTAGGCCGTCAGTATATAGTAGCTAATCAGCAACAGTTTGGTGGCATTGGCTATCGTCCTACTGATCGTCGCGAGAACTATGTGAAGCGTTGTGTCGGTCTGCCTGGTGACACCCTGAAGATTGTCGATCATATCGTTTATCTGAACGGTAAGGCCAATAAAGAGCCAGAAAACGTGCAATATACATACGATGTATTGTTTAATGATGGCGCTACCCTGACAAATGATTTCCTGAAGGAGAATGGTATCACCTGCGAGGATCTTGGACTCAGCGGTGCCGATAAGGCATATTTCAAGAGTGAAGGCCAGATTCAGTTGACACAGCAATTCCGCAATAACCGTGTGATTATGCCGATGACGAAGCAAACGGCTGCCTTGCTGAAGAGCAGAAAGGATCTGGTACACGCTATGGCTCCTGTTACAGGAGGTAATCCTGCAGAGCTCTATCCTCTTAATATGGTGAAAGACTGGACTCGCGACAACTACGGTCCTATCTGGATTCCCAAGAAGGGTGAGAGCATTAAGCTGTCTCTTGACAACCTGCCTATCTATGAGCGTCCTATCAAGGTTTATGAGCATAACGACCTTGAGGTGCGTGATGGTAAGATATTTATCAACGGTGAGCAGACTGATAGCTATACCTTCAAGATGGACTACTACTGGATGATGGGTGACAACCGCCATAATTCAGCAGACTCCCGTTATTGGGGTTTTGTACCTGAAGACCATATCGTGGGTAAGCCTATCTTCATCTGGTGGAGTAGCGATCCCGATCGCGGTCTTTTCGGAGGCGGAATCCGTTGGAATCGTCTGTTCCGATTTGTCGATAATATTAAATAAATGAAAAAGACCCTCCGATTCCTATTGGCTTTTCTGATAGCCTTCGCATTGATGATGGTTGTCAGGTTGATAGGTGTCACTATCTATACTATCAGCAGCACCGGTTTGGAACCTGTGTTCCAAGCTGGTGACCGCGTGATGGTCAATAGGTGGAGCTATGGCCTAAGGGTAGGAGGGAAAGATAGTTTCTTTGGCTATGGACGCATTGCCCGGCAGTCTGTAGAGAAAGGCGACTTGGTGGCTTTTGAGAATCCGCAGAATAATGACCAGATTCTTATTTGTCGCTGTAAAGGACTGCCAGGCGATACTGTTGTTCATGAGGGAAATATGATTGTAGTGCCCAGCTTGAAAGAATGTGCCGACGCAGATTATTATTGGTTGGAGACACTCGACTCTCATCAGTTGGGATTCATTGCCGAGGAGTACCTCATAGGTCGTGCTTTTATGATAGTATATAGTCGTGACCCATTAGAACCTCTTTGGAAAGGGTGGCGTTCAAACCGAATCCTTCTGCCTCTATGACCAGCGCACTTCTTTCTACCACTTATTTTGGTCCTGTGCAGTGGTATCAGAAGCTATACCGCTACGAGTCTGTATGCATAGACCATCAGGAGACTTTTCAGAAGCAGACTTATAGGAATCGTTGCCTGATAGCTACGACACAGGGCATTCAGGCCTTGACAGTACCTGTGGTGCATGATGCGGGCAATGTGATTAGTGATATCCGGATTTCGGATCATGGCAACTGGCGTCATCTGCATTGGCAGGCTTTGCAGACAGCCTATGGCGATTCGCCTTTTTTTGAGTATTACGAAGATGACCTGCGCCCGTTCTTTACGGAGCGCCATTGGGAGCGACTGAAAGATTATAACATGTCTATCTGTCAGAAGATGTGTGAGTTGCTGGATATACAGCCGACAATAGTACAGACTTCAGACTTCAGACTTCAGCCATCTTGCCCCCCATTCATCAATCCTGATGATTTCCGTTTGGGCATCAACCCCAAGCATCCGCTTGAGGATGTCGATTTTCAACCCAAACCTTATTATCAGGTTTATCAGCAGAAACATGGTTTTCTGCCCAACCTCAGCATTCTGGACCTTCTCTTTAATATGGGTCCGGAAAGCATCTTTTATCTGTAGATAAGCCCTCTGTAC
Organism: uncultured Prevotella sp.; assembly: GCA_946614175.1. Classification (GTDB taxonomy): domain Bacteria; phylum Bacteroidota; class Bacteroidia; order Bacteroidales; family Bacteroidaceae; genus Prevotella. The sequence goes on from CAMOGP010000096.1 coordinate 2,661, forward strand.
CTATTAAAAAACGTAAAAACTTGCGTGTATTACAAAAGTTTGCAGTAACTTTGCAGAATATAAATAGTAATAAGATGAGTCTGACAGGAATTGTAAGACCGCTGTTTGCTAAGCGATGGCGGGAACTGGAGAAACATAATACACAGGGAGAACAGTTGCAGCGTGAGGTGTTGGCCCGCCTGATTGGTAAGGCCAAAGACACAGAGTATGGCCGTGAGCATCTCTTTGCAGCAACAAAGGATTATGACGATTTTGTCAGAAATAATCCAGTCAATACTTATGAGGAGTTGAAAGGCGATATCGACCGAATGCGTCAAGGTGAGGCTAATATTCTTTGGCCAGGACGTGTGAAGTGGTATGCTAAATCAAGTGGAACAACGAATGACAAGTCGAAGTTCATCCCCGTTTCCCCCGATGGTCTGAAGCATGTTCATTACAAGGGTGGGGCCGATGTGGTGGCTATCTATCTGCGTAATAACCCCCAAAGTCGTATGTTCGATGGTAAGGGTTTGATTCTTGGAGGTAGTCATGCTCCCAACTATAACCTTCCTGGTTCTTTGGTAGGTGACCTTAGCGCTATACTCATAGAGAATATCAACCCCATTGTTAATCTGGTACGTGTGCCATCAAAGCAGACTGCCCTGTTGAGCGACTTTGAGGTGAAGCGCGACCGCATAGCCCGTGAGGCGATGAACAAGAATGTGACCAACCTCTCTGGAGTACCCTCATGGATGTTGTCGGTACTGAATAGAGTGATGGAACTCTCAGGAAAGACGCATTTGGAGGAGGTATGGCCAAACCTTGAGGTATTCTTTCATGGTGGCGTGGCCTTTACGCCTTATCGTGAGCAGTACGAGAAACTGATTACCAGTTCCAAGATGCATTATATGGAGACCTATAATGCCAGCGAGGGCTTTTTCGGTATTCAAGATGATCCATCAGACAAATCCATGTTGCTGATGCTCGACTATGATGTCTTTTACGAATTCCAGGAGATGGGTACGGATACGATTGTGCCTCTGTGGGGTGTGGAAACTGGTAAGAATTATGCCATGCTTATTTCTACTTCCTGTGGCTTGTGGCGTTACATGATTGGCGACACCGTGCAGTTTACCTCAACCAATCCATATAAGTTCTTTATCTCTGGTCGTACTAAGTCATTCATCAATGCCTTTGGTGAAGAACTCATTGTGGATAATGCCGAGCAGGGACTAAAATATGCTTGCGACATGACAGACGCTCAGGTGTTAGAATATACGGCAGCTCCTGTTTTTATGGATCAGAATGCAAAATGTCGTCATCAGTGGCTTATAGAATTCTCTAAAGCACCAGAGAATCTGCAACAGTTTGCAGAAATCCTCGACCGCAAGCTTCAGGAACTGAATAGCGACTATGAGGCCAAACGTTTCAAGGATATCACCTTACAGCATCTGGAGATTATCCCTGCTCGTGAGAATCTTTTCAACGACTGGCTGAAATCAAAGGGAAAACTGGGCGGACAGCATAAGGTGCCTCGTCTCAGCAACAGCCGCGAGCAACTTGAGGAGTTGCTCGAGTTAAATGAGAAATGATAAATATGATGAGGTTTTTTAAAAATAAATCATGGAAAGATGTTTTGGAGAATATGATTGTCATATCTCTCGTCTTTCATCTTTCATCTTTTATTACCTCCTGTGCCCGCATGGGATCTCCTGACGGCGGATGGTATGATGACACACCTCCAAGAGTGGTCAGTTCATCACCCGATGATAGGGGAGTCAATGTGAAGGCTCATAAGGTGACCATTAATTTTGATGAATTTATCAAGATTGAGGATGTCCAGAATAAGGTGATAATCTCTCCACCACAAGTAGAGCAGGCCGAGGTGAAGGCTGCTGGCCGTAGGATTATCATAGATTTGAAAGACTCGCTGAAAGAGAATACTACCTATACCATCGATTTCAGCGATGCAATCACCGACAATAACGAGGGGAACCCAATGGGTAACTATACCTTCAGTTTCTCTACAGGTGACCATATTGACACGCTGGAAGTATCAGGTTACTGTCTGAATGCAGAGAATCTTGAACCTATCAAAGGTATGTTGGTGGGCTTATACGACTCCTTCGAAGACTCCCTCTTTCATAAGCAGCCCATGATGCGTGTCTCGCGTACGAATGGTAGTGGTCGATTCACGATTAAGGGCGTTGCTCCAGGTGTCTATCGTTGTTTCGCCTTGCAGGATGCCGATGGTGATTTTCTGTTTGGCCAGAAGAGTGAGATAATAGCTTTTAATCATGACAGTATCGTTCCCTCTTGGCGTTCGGATATCCGTCAGGATACTATCTGGCGCGACTCTCTTCATATTGCAAATATCTTGCAGGTGGGCTACACCCATTTCCTGCCCGATGATATCACGCTACTGTGCTTTCAGGAGCCTCAGACCAATCGCTATCTGCTGAAGACAGAACGTAAGGACCCCAATCGTCTGGGTATCTTCTTTACTTATGGTAGTGACTCGCTGCCACGTCTTCGTGGTTTGAATTTCGATAGTGAGAACGCTTTTATTTTGGAGGCTTCTCAGAAGAATGATACGCTGACCTATTGGTTGGCTGATACCACGCTTGTGAATCAGGACACGTTGACCATTGAGAAAACGTTCCTGATGACTGACTCACTGGGAAACCTGGTGGAGTTTACCGATACCACAGAATTTGTCTCGAAGGTTCCTTATGCCAAACGTCTGAAGGAGCAGCAGAAAGAATATGACGAATGGAAGAAGGAGCAGGAGAAGAGGAAAAAGCGCAAAGAGCCTTACGACTCTATCATGCCTCCAAAGTATATGAATGTCAAGTGGAACGTTGCAGGACAGATGGATCCTGGACAGCGTATCTTTTTTGATGTTCCAGAACCCCTTCGCCGTTGTGACACTACAGCTGTGCATCTCTATTCTGTGGTTGACTCTGTGGAAACGCCAATGCCTCTTTCTTTACGACAGATAGGTGTGAGACGTTATGAACTGTTGAGCGAACGCAAGCAGGACGTTGATTACAAACTGATGATAGACTCGGCAGCCTTCGAAAGTATCTATGGTCAGATTACGAAGAAGATAGAACATAAGTTCAAACTGCGTTCTGAGGATGAATATGCTTTTCTGACTATAGAAATCAGCGGATGTCAGCCTACCGACTCTGTTATCGTGCAGTTGATGGATTCACAGGACAGGGTGCAACGCCAGGTGTTGGCCGACGCCTCGGGTGTGGCTGAGTTTATGTATCTGAAACCTGGCAACTACTATCTGCGTGCTTATATCGACAAGAACGGCAATGGCCAGTGGGATACGGGTGTCTATGATCAGAATCTGCAGCCCGAGCCCGTTTATTATAACCGACAGATGATAGAGTGTAAGGCCAAATGGGAGACTACACGCCAGTGGAATCTCATTGCTACGCCTCGCTATAAGCAGAAACCCATGGCCATCACCAAGCAGAAGCCCGACAAGGCGAAACAGTTGCGCAATCGCAATCTTGACAGAGCAAAGTCAAAGGGTGTTGAATACATGAATCAGAATTATCAATAGGAACATAAAACCTGATGAAAATGAAGAAATATTTGTTTATCCTATTTATGCTGTTCCCATTGGGCCTGAGTGCCCAGTCGAAATGCGGCATCGAAAATAAAGCGTTTAGTGGTGGTGAGTTCTTAGCTTATGACCTCTATTTCAATTGGAAGTTCGTATGGTTTAAGGTGGGTACTGCATCCATGTCCACAGTAACCTCCATGTTTAATGGTCAGAAGGCTTATCGTACAAGTCTCACTACTCGTGGTAATAGTAAGTTGGATGGTGTCTTCGTGATGCGTGATACGTTGCTCTCGTATTGTAGTGCGAAAGACCTTACACCACTTTATTTCCGCAAGGGTGCCTTGGAGGGGAAAAGGTATTATGTAGATGAGTTGTGGTATACCTATCCTCGGAATAACTGCCATCTGCGTATGCATCGTATTGATGCTGATGGCGAGGTGCATTGGAATGATAAGGAATATGCCGAATGTATCTATGACATGATGAGTATCTTTCTGCGTGCCCGCAACTTTGATGCTTCCACGATGAAGAAAGGGGACATCATCCCTCTGCCTATCAGTGATGCCCGGAGCCTCACCAATTCGTGGATGACTTATCGCGGTAAGGAGAATTACAAGATTGATGGAAAAAAAGAGAAGTTCCGTTGTCTGGTCTTCTCTTTCTATGAGCGTGAAGACGGAAAGAACCATGAATTAATCCGTTTCTATGTCACCGATGACCAGAATCATATCCCTGTACGTCTGGATATGTTCCTCAGTTTTGGCAGTGCTAAGGCCTTCCTGAAAACCTATAAGGGTGTGCGAGGTCCTATGACATCGAGAATCAAATAATCATTCAAAAGAAAAAGAGGTTTTCCAATTTGTTAGGAAAACCTCTTTTCTTATGCCTTGAGTGCTCGCATGGCATTGAGCACCGCCAGTACTGTGACACCTACATCGGCAAATACGGCAAGCCACATCGTAGCGATACCGAAGGCTGCAAGAATCAGTACGGCCACCTTTACTCCTATGGCAAACCAGATGTTCTGTCGTGCTATACCTATTGTACGACGTGCGATGCGGATGGCTGTAGCTATCTTTGTAGGTTGGTCGTCCATCAGTACCACGTCGGCAGCCTCTATCGCGGCATCGCTTCCTAATCCACCCATGGCAATACCTACATCGGCACGTGCCAGTACGGGGGCGTCGTTGATGCCGTCACCTACGAAAGCAAAGAACTTTGAGTTTTGAGATTTTAGGTTTGAGATTTCTGTGACTTTGTCAGTAGGCAGCAGTTCTGCGTGATATTCATCGATACCCAGTTGCTGGGCTACACGATTGGCCACCTCCTCACGATCGCCAGTCAGCATGACGGTCTTCTTCACACCCAGTTTCTTCAGTTGGGCAATCGCTTCAGCGCTGTCGGACTTCACCTGATCGTTGATGACGATATGACCGGCATAGACATAAGGCGACAGGTGATGGGTGACAGGTGACAGACGATGAGGGGTAGATGATACCTCTGCTATAGCCACATGTACGATGGTTCCCTCGTCGCCATGATCGCATTGGTGCCATTCCACGCCTATGAGTTCCATCATCTTTGTATTGCCTACACACACCAATTTCTCGCCTACCTTGGCTCGGATGCCTTTGCCGGCAATCTCTTCAACATCCGTAACCTTGCAGCCGTCTGTACCCTCGTTGGGGAATGCGTCTCGCAGGGCTGCACCGATGGGGTGGTTGGTAGAGTGCTCTACATGGGCTGCCAGATGTAACAACTGGTATTCGCTGCATATCTCGGGGTGTACGGCTTGAACGGCAAAGCGCCCATGCGTCAGCGTGCCGGTCTTGTCGAACACCACGGTATCTACTTTCGACAAGATATCCAGGTAGTTGGCTCCCTTCACCAAAATGCCCTTTCTTGATGCGCCACCAATACCACCGAAGAAGGTGAGGGGTACGCTGATAACCAGGGCGCAGGGACAACTTACCACGAGGAACATCAAGGCGCGATAGAGCCAAGTAACGAAGGTGCCTCCGAAGAGCGTGGGGATAATGACGATAGCCAATGCCAGGAACACCACGATGGGTGTGTAGATACGGGCGAAGCGTGTGATGAAAGCCTCGCTCTGCGATTTATGTTCACCGGCATCTTCTACTAATTTAATGATTTTCGATACCGTGCTTTCGCCGAAGGTCTTGGTAGTGCGCAGGGTGATGACACCGCTCAGGTTGATACAGCCAGAGATGATCTCGTCGCCCTCATTGACCTCAAGAGGCAGGCTCTCGCCTGTCAGGGCCATCGTATTCAGACTGGATTTGCCGCTGATGATGACACCATCCAAAGGCACCTTCTCTCCTGGACGTACCTCGATAATGCTGCCTACAGCCACCTGTTCAGGACTGACAGTCTCCTCAGAACCTTCAATACGTGCTATATCTGGACGGATATCCATCAGGTGCGAGATGCTTGTGCGACTCTTTCCCTCGGCATAGCCCTCGAAGAATTCACCGACCTGGAAGAACAGCATCACAAAGACTGCCTCAGGAAATTCTGTCTCGGCACCAGGCATAAAACCAATACAGAGGGAACCGATGGTGGCTACAGACATCAGGAAATGCTCGTTGAAGGGGTCGCCATGCGCCAGTCCCTCGGCAGCTTCCCTCAAAGTACCTGAACCTATTAGGAGATAAGGTACCAGATAAACCAGTAGGAGTTGCCATGTGGGCAGACTTGTATTCTTCTCTATGATAACGGCCCCTATCAGCAAAAGGATGGTGATGCCAATGAGCCATAACTGACGATGTCCGCTATGCTCGTGATGATGATGGTGATGCTCGTGCTCATGATGCTCATGATGATGATGCTCATGCGTGCAACACTCATGTTCATGATGATGATGTTCGTGTGCCATA
>CAMOGP010000097.1 GCA_946614175.1 uncultured Prevotella sp.
TTTCTCTGACACATTGATGATGTCAACCTGTGGATGAGCGGGATCTGCGGCATCGCCCTGTTTGAAGAACTCATAGTCTCCATCGGCAGTGGTGCTGATACAGTCGTCGTCCTTTATGTTAAGAACATCGCCAAGAGTAATCATTTTCGCATTGCCAAGTGGAATGGTGAAATTGTTGAGCTTCACACCGATGGTGGTGTCCACGTCGCCTACGTCAATGCTGTCGTCGGTAGAGCATCCTGCCAACGTCAAACCGCCTGCTAAGAAGCAGCATGATAGCATCTTAATCTGCATCTTTTTTAGTTCCATATTCTTAAGTTTTTAATTATTTGTGAAATCAGGATAGTTGATTCTTTGCTTTATTTTGCAAATTTAAACTAATTTAATGAATGTACCAAATATTATACAGGAAATTTTTCTTTTTAACGTAAAAAATGTTTGGAATGCGAAGTATTTTTGTTTCTTTTTCTTTGAAAAAGGAAAAAAATGAAGCTCATTTATCAAAAATAGGCATAGCATTGGCAAGGGTGAGAGATTTTTTTTGTACCTTTGTGCCCATTATAAAATAGGAGAAAGAAAAAATGGAATCAAAATTGGTAATCTACAATACGCTGACGCGTCAGAAAGAGCGTTTCGAACCACTTCATGCGCCTAATGTGGGCATGTATGTCTGTGGTCCTACTGTTTATGGTGATCCTCATCTGGGACATGCCCGTCCTGCCATTACGTTCGACCTGGTGTTCCGCTATCTGAAACACCTGGGCTACAAAGTGCGCTATGTACGCAACATCACCGATGTAGGTCATTTGGAGCACGATGCCGACGAGGGCGAGGATAAGATTGCCAAGAAGGCTCGTCTGGAGCAGTTGGAACCTATGGAGATTGCCCAGTACTACACCAACCGCTATCACCAGTATATGGATGCACTGAATGTGCTGCGTCCCTCTATCGAACCTCATGCCACGGGGCATATCATTGAGCAGCAGCAGTTGGTGCAGCAAATCCTGGATAATGGTTTTGCCTACGAGAGCAATGGGTCTGTCTATTTCGATATCGAGGCATATAATAAGAAGTTCAAGTATGGCATCCTCTCAGGACGCTCGCTGGAGAATATCAAGGATGCTTCGCGCGACAACCTCGATGGTGTAGGCGAGAAGCATAACCAGGCCGACTTTGCTCTGTGGAAGAAGGCACAGCCCGAGCATATTATGCGCTGGCCATCACCCTGGAGCGATGGTTTCCCCGGCTGGCACTGTGAGTGCACGGCTATGGGCCGCAAGTATCTGGGCGAGGAGTTTGATATCCATGGTGGTGGTATGGACCTCATCTTCCCTCATCACGAGTGTGAGATTGCGCAGGCTCAGGCCTCAATGGGTCATCCAGCCGTGAAGTACTGGATGCACAACAATATGCTGACCATCAACGGACAGAAGATGGGTAAGTCGTATAATAACTTCATCACGCTGGAACAGTTCTTTACAGGTAACCATGAGTTGCTCGAGAAGCCTTACTCGCCCATGACCATCCGCTTCTTTGTGCTCTCTGCCCATTATCGTGGTACGGTGGACTTCTCTAACGAGGCGCTGCAGGCTGCCGAGAAAGGCTACGAGAAACTGATGAACGCTATCGGCGACTTGGACCGTGTGCAGGTCAGCGATAAATGCGACGCTGAGACCGAGAAGGTGGTCAAGGCGCTGCGCCAGAAGTGCTACGATGCCATGAACGACGACCTGGCTACGCCGCTGGTGCTGAGCAACCTCTTTGAGGCTTGCACCGTGGTCAACAAGTTGATTGACCACAAGGCTACCATCTGTGCCGACTGTCTGAAGGAGCTGTCAGAGACCATGCGTCTCTTCGCCTTCGACATTCTCGGTCTGAAGGAGGAAAAGAGCGGTTCTAATGATAGTCGTGAGGAGGCTTTCGGAAAGGTAGTGGATATGGTGCTCGACCTGCGTGCAAAGGCAAAGGCCAATAAGGACTGGGCCACATCTGATCAGATTCGTGATGCCTTGGCTGCTGCCGGCTTTGAGGTGAAAGATACGAAAGACGGCGTCACCTGGAAACTGAATAAGTAAACAAGATAAGTGTCTTAGAGTAGTGGCTCACAAAAGGTCCTCCGTGGATTATATGAAAAGAATCGTTTTTCTTCTGGTTGCAGTCTTGACGAGTGTGCTTGTTTATGCACAGCTGGATGTCAAGGAGCTGAAACTCAGTAATGGTATGACGGTATGGTTGAACGAGGATCACTCCCAGCCGAAAGTCTTTGGCGCTGTGGTGGTAAAGGCAGGCGCAAAGGACTGTCCCAACACGGGTATTGCCCATTATTTCGAACATATCATGTTCAAGGGTACCGACCGTATCGGTACTACCGACTATGCAGCAGAGAAACTTTGGCTCGATAGTATCTCTGCACAATACGACTTGCTCAGTCAGACGAACGATGAGGTTGCCCGTACACGTATCCAGAAACAGATCAACGAACTGAGCCTGAAAGCTGCCGATTATGTGATTCCCAATGAGTTCAGTCGGTTGATAGCAAAATATGGTGGCAGTTCTCTGAACGCCGGCACGGGACAGGACCTGACTTACTACCACAACTCGTTCTTGCCGCAGTTTATGGAGCAGTGGTGCTGGTTGAATTCGGAACGGTTGATAAAACCAGTGTTCCGTGGATTCCAGGGGGAGTTGGAGAATGTCTATGAGGAGAAAAACCGGTCGGCCGATGATATGGGGGATGTGCAGGACCGGGTCTTTAAGGCTGTGTTTAAGACGCAACCTTATGCGTATCCTATTCTTGGTTCTACGGAGAACTTGAAAAATCCACGCCTGTCGGATATGGAGGCTTTTTTTAAGAAATATTATGTGGCTTCGAACATGGGTCTTATTCTCTGTGGCGATATCAAACCCGACGCAACGTTGATAGCCTTGTTGGAGAAGACGTTCGGACGTGTGCAAACTGGTCCTGTGCCAGAGCGGAAGAGAAGTCCTATGCCTACCATTTTGGCAGGAGAGCGTGAGGAGATAAAACTGCCTATTCCTCTTGTTGGTGCCGAGGCCCTGTTATTCAAGGCCCCTACAGAGTATGAGGCCGATGCCAATGCGCTCGATCTGGCCAACAAACTGCTATATAACGGTAAGGCTGGCCTGCTAGACTCGCTGGTCAATGAACATAAGGTGATGATGGCTGCTGCTGTGGCTGTAGGACTGGATGATGCTGCCGGTTCGGCTATCGCCATTATTCCCAATCTCTTTGGCAAGATGAAGAAGGCAGAGAGACGAGTGATGGAACAGCTTAGGCAGGTGATGGATGGTAACTTCAGTGAGGAGCAGGTGGAAATCCTGAAGCAGGAGATGTTGATTGACGCCCAGCGCGAGTTGGAGACTATCAACGGTCGGTCTCAGCGTATGGTGATGACATTCTCAAAAGGATGCTCCTGGCAGGATGTGCTAGATAAAATTGAGGGCATCCGTCGACTGACGAAGGCTGATGTGGTGGCTGCAGCAAGGAAATATTATGGTGCCAACTATATCACCCTGTCCAAGAAATATGGTATGCCAAAGAAGGAGACACTGAAGCAGCCAGGTTATAAGCCTGTCAGTCCGATGAACATGGATGCGAAGTCGGCCTTTGCCCTGCAGTTGGAACAGATGCCTGTCAAGGATACTGCGGTTCGTACGGTTGATTTTAATCGCGATGTGACAATCAGACAAATGAGTGACCATGTTACGTTATACTACAAGGAGAACACGATGAATGATGTGTTTTCATTCACCTTGCGCTATAAGAATGGAGATATTCACACGCCCGCACTTGATATCATGGCCGACTATCTGTCGCAGTTGGGCACCGATTCACTGAAGAAACAGCAGTTAGAACAGGCTTGGCAGCGTATTGGTACCACGATGGAGATAGTGCCTGGCGACGTAGCTTTTAGCATGAACCTCACAGGTCCTGACCATCAACTGGTACCTGCCCTGCAACTGTTGGCGCATTTCCTGCATTCGGCCAAGGGAGATCGTGATGCCCTCAAAGATGTGAAGGATGAGGATAAGGTGGAGCGTAAGAGTTTTGGCAAACAGAAAGACGACGTGTTGCGACCAGTGATACATCGTATTGCTTATGGAGAAAAGTCGTCTTACCTCACGCGGTTGAATAAGAAGGAGGTGAAGTCTCTGGCGGACGAGGACCTGTTGACGCTCTTCCGTGAGTTGCAGCAGTATGACTGCGAACTCTTCTACTGTGGTCGCCAGCCTATAGCGTATGTGGCGAAGGAGTTGCAACGCATCCTCCCTTTGGCCCAATGCACCAAACCTCAGGCTAATACCTTCCGTCCTTTCCTGCAGTATGACGAACCGGTGGTCTATTTCTACCATGTGCCAAAGTCACGACAAAACTATGTGGCCAGCTATGATGCTATCGGGGCGTTGCCTACACAGGCCGACCGTGTGCAGTTCAAACTCTGGGATGAGTATTTCGGAGGCGGCATGTCGTCTGTGCTCTTCCAAAATGTGCGCGAGTTCCGCTCACTGGCTTACTCCACGGGTGGAAGTGCTTTTACGACGAGTCTTGCCCAGCATCCCAATGCCGTGCAGGCTTACGTTACTGTGACGGGCACACAGGCCGATAAGACATTGGAAACACTCTACACAATAGACTCTCTGTTGCATCAGATGCCTATGAAGGAGAATAACCTGGATGCTGCCCGTCAGAGTGTGCTCAATGATATTCAGAATGCTTATCCTACCTTCCGTACAGTAGGAAAATATGTGGCCAACCAATTGAGAGACGGCTATCGTTCTGATCCGCAGGCGGATATTGCCAAGGGAATTCCTGCTGTTACGGCTCAGGATATCCTGCAGTTTCATCTGCAGCATATCGCTTCCAATAAGAATCGTGTCTGGGTGGTTGTTGGCGACAAGAAACTGACAGATATGAAGGCACTTGCCCGTTTTGGAAAGGTGGTAGAACTGAAGAAAGATGATGTGTGTAGGTGAGGCTATACATAGGTTAAGAAATGGCCTGTAATACAAAGAAATATATTGTTTCTTTTTGCTATTCGCCGACTTCTTCGTACCTTTGCAAACAGAATGAATGAGACAATAAAGGATTTTGAAATCATGGCGCCCGTGGGGAGCCGCGATTCGTTGGCTGCTGCCCTGAAGGCGGGAGCCGACTCGGTGTATTTTGGCGTGGAGCAGTTGAACATGCGTTCGCATTCTGCCAACCATTTCACGATTGACGACCTGCGCGAAATTGCTGCCACTTGTAATGAGGCAGGTGTGAAGACCTATCTCACCGTGAATACGATTATCTATGGTGAGGATATAGAGACAATGCATCAGATTGTGGATGCAGCCGTAGAGGCCCGTATATCTGCTGTCATTGCCTGTGATATTGCGGTGATGACCTACTGTCGCCAAAAGGGGATGGAGGTGCATCTCAGCACACAGTTGAATATCTCGAATGTGGAGGCGTTGAAATTCTATGCCCAGTTTGCTGATGTAGTGGTGCTGGCCCGCGAGCTGCGTATGGACCAGGTGGCAGAGATCTATCGTCAGATTGAGGAGCAGCATATCTGTGGTCCCAGCGGTAAGCAGGTACGCATAGAGATGTTCTGTCACGGCGCATTGTGCATGGCCGTGAGCGGCAAGTGCTATATGAGTCTGGATAATACTGGCCGCTCGGCCAACCGTGGCGCCTGTATGCAGATATGTCGCCGCTCGTATGTCGTTACTGACCGCGAGACGGGTACCGAACTGGAGATTGACAATAAGTATATCATGAGTCCTAAGGACCTGAAAACCGTTCGCTTCATCGATAAGATGATGAAGAGCGGCGTGCGTGTCTTCAAGATAGAGGGTCGTGCCCGTGGTCCTGAATATGTGCTCACCGTGGTGCAGTGCTATAAGGAGGCTATTCAGAGTGTGCTCGACGGCACCTTCACAGAAGAGAAGAAGGATGCATGGGATGAGCGCCTGGCAACCGTCTTCAATCGTGGTTTCTGGGATGGCTACTATCAGGGACAGACGTTGGGTGAGTGGAACTCAAACTACGGTTCTAATGCTACGGAGCGCAAGAAGTATATTGGCAAGGGCGTGAAGTATTTCTCAAAACTGGGCGTGGCTGAGTTTGCTGTTGAGGCTGGCACCTTCAGCGTGGGTGACAAAATGCTTATCACAGGTCCTACGACGGGAGCGCTTTACGTCACCGTTGATGAGATACATGATGATACCAGCAGTGTGCAGACGGCCCAGCAGGGCACACGTGTCAGCATCAAGGTGCCCGAGAAAGTGCGTCCCAGTGATAAACTATTTAAGATGATTAAGAACAATGACAATTAACGAACGACAAGACGAGGTTATTGAGGAGTTCCAGGATTTTGACGACTGGATGGATAAGTATCAGCTGCTGATTGACTTAGGTAACGAGCAGGCTCCTCTTGATGAGAAATATAAGGTGGAGAGCAATCTGATTGACGGTTGTCAGAGCCGTGTATGGCTGCAGGCCGACTATGAGGACGGAAAGATTCATTTCCAGGCAGAGAGTGATGCGCTTATCGTAAAGGGTATCGTGGCATTGCTGATTCGTGTGCTCAATGACTCTACTCCTCAGGAAATACTGGATGCCGACCTCTATTTCATTGAGCAGATAGGTTTGAAAGAGCATCTGTCACCAACACGCAGCAATGGTCTGCTGGCCATGGTGAAACAGATACGCATGTATGCGCTGGCTTTTTCACAGCGATAGGGCTACTCTTTATAGGAACTGATGCGCTGCAAATAGAAAGTACGGAAGTCATTCCAATGGTAATACGGGGCTACATCTGTCTTCAAAGGCAGGGTGGCCTCGTTTTCGTTGAGCAGCACTTTGATGAGTATGTCCTTGTCGGCAGGGTTCTTGCGATAGAACACAATCTGCAGGTTGCCGGCCATCGGAATGATGTGGTAGTCAACCCAGCCTCGCTGTTCTATCTGTTCTAAATCGGTTATGTTGAGGTCGTAACCATTGACACCCAGCAGACAGATGAGTGGCAGCAGGGCGGTGTCGTGGCCATAACGCAGGTTGGCTCCAGGATGAGCCAACTGGATGCAGCTGTCGGCACGCTCTATGATATTGCGGAGCAGGAAACGCTGGGAATAGGGCATCTTTCCGCCGTTGATAGGGCAGAAACTCCAACCAAGATACCACTCGGTATTCTTCTTCTTCCAATTCAGGTAGAGCTCTTCTTCTGTGAAGATGTCGTAGAGGGTGAGCTTGTTGCTGATATCCGTATCTTGTAAGTCGGAGGCCAACTGAAACAGGTTTTTTGTAAAGCACTCCTTGTTCACGTGTCTGTTGATGAAGGCTGTGTCTGAGAAAAGGGATGAGACGAGTCTGTCTGCCGTAGGATATTTCTGGCAGAAAGCATTATAATAGGCCTTGTTCTCGTCGGAAAAGGATTTGGTTATAAGCACCGTGTCAATATGAAACAGATGATGCATGTCGCGCAGACTGGCATACTGATTGATGGTCAGGTCTGGACGCATGGCTTGCAGTTGGGTCATGGCATTACTCATTGACAGGATGCTGCGGATGGAGATGGTACTCCTGGCCGTGATGGTCGCCTTGTCACTGAAAACCTCTGGGAAACGCTCCACCATGCGGCGCATGATATCCCTATGCTGTTGGGCGCCAATGGCTGTCAACTCGCCTGAGCGCTCATAAGCATCGGCTTCCATCATCTCTATGCGTTTCTTCACGTCAAGACCTAATTGGGTCAGGGCCTGTTGCTTCTCTGCTTGGGCCATAAGTTGTAGTAGGTCGCAGAACACTTTCGGCTTTGTGATGTTGCGCGAACCGTGGCGACCGTAGTGACTGATATAAAAGGGCTTCTTTCCCTTGGGCGCTGGCGTCAGTTTGTGCTGCTTGGGTCCAGGATAGTTCAGAAAGGAACCACCTGAATACCTGAAATCTTTTATGATGTCCTGCTTGGGTGTCTGTGCTGTCATCATCATGCTCAGACAGGCTATCCATAGTATGGAAATAATGCGTTTCATAGAATTCATGTCAAAATCGTGCGCCAAAGTTACAAAAAGATTCTGATAGAAGAACGATATTTCAGATTTTTTTGTAATTTTGCGACAAAATATATGAGGACATGGCAAAGAGTACTGTTTGGCAAGATGACTATTGGCTGATGCTGATGCAGATTTATCTGCACAAGCCTGTTGGTGTGAAGCCACTGTATAGTCGTGAGATGATTGATTTGAGTGTAGAGCTGCATATTGCTCCGCAGATATTACGCTCACGTATGCAGCAGATTGCTACGCTTGAGACACCTCGTATAGAACGTATATGGCGTACTTATGCGGATAATCCGCGGAAACTGGCACGTGTGGTGAAGCTGTTGCGCGAGATGAAAGGGTTTGGCTCTGCGGGTGATTTCTTCCAGGGGGTAGAGATACAGGAAACTTTTGAGAAGGATTTCCGTCCGTTGGAAGAAGATCGTCGTTTCACACCTGTGAAGCTCATCCTGATACTTGATCTCTATTTCTGTCTGTCAACTCTCACCATGGTTGAGGAGACACCGGAAGTGCAGGAACTGGCCAGACTACTGAAACTGAAACCGGCGGACATCGTGATGGTGCTCGATGTGTTTCAGACGTGTGATCCTTATCTGAATCGTGAGGCCCCGGCAGAGGGTGCCCTATTGCTCCCATGTCGGCAGATATGGCAGCGCTATGGTAATATGGAACCGCATGTGCTGGCGGCTTATGCGGAGGAGTTGAAAGAATATTTTAGGAGTTAGGAGTTAAGAGTTAGGAGTTAAGAGTTAAGAGTTAAGAATTAAGAGTTAAGGTGGCACAGAGTCAGATACAAGAACAGAAGCAGGAACA